>NZ_JACHCX010000015.1:175755-222935 GCF_014207295.1 Streptomyces sp. AK010 | reverse complement strand
ACGGACGAACCACGCCCATCTCTCCCGCCGCCAACCGGAGTTCATGCCCACCCAGCCCGAACTAAACGATCACGTTCGGAAAGCGGATGGCGTCTAAGTCCACACTGCTGGCCCGGCTGATCACTCAGCTCGCACCGCAGCCGGTCGCCCTGGTCGGCATCGACTGCAAGGGAGGCATGGAGCTGGGACTGTTCGCCGGGCGGTTGAGCGCACTGGCCGCCTGCCGACGCGAAGCGGTCGCCGTGCTCTCCGCCCTCGTGATCGACATGCAGGACCGGATGAGTGTGTGCCGTACGGCCGGTGTGCGCTCGATCTGGGAGCTGCCGGACAAGCTGCGGCCGGTGCCGGTCGTCGTGATCGTCGACGAGATCGCCGAGTTGTACCTGTCCGATGGAACCCGTGAGAGCAAGGCGGAAGCCGAGCAGTGTTCCACCCTGCTGCTGCGCCTGGCCCAACTTGGCGCTGCTCTCGGCGTCCACCTGGTCGTCGCCGGACAGCGGGTCGGCTCCGACCTGGGCCCCGGCGTCACCGCCCTGCGCGCTCAACTGGGTGGCCGCATCTGCCACCGGGTCAACGACCCCGGCACGGCCGAGATGGCGTTGGGCGACTTGAACAAGGACGCCGTGGCCGTCGCTCAGGCGATCACGGCGGAGGAACGGGGCGTGGCCGTGTGCACCGGCCCGGACGGTGGCTGGAGCCGTGCCCGCTCCCACCTGACCCCCACGGAAGAGGCCGTGTCGTCGGCCCGGAAGCACGCAGCCCTCACCCCGGAACTGCCCGCCCTGGGCCGCGCTCTGGCAGCCCTGGAAGGAAACGACAAGTGATCAGCGAAGGTACGGCGTTCACGTTCGCGGTGATCTTCGGGATCATCACCGTCCTCCTCGTCCGCTCGCGTGACGTGCGCGCCTGGGAAGCGGTGTGCGTCGGCCTCTTCGGCCTCTACCTCGGACAGACACCGGTGCTCTTCACCATCCACGGCCTCGTCACCTGGGTGATCAACGGCTTCTCCCACACCTGAGCAGAGAAGGGACCTGAGACATGCCTATGCCCCGAGTTAGGTGCCCGCACTGCAAGGGCGACGGAGCACGTAGGACCTGGACCGGACGGAGCCGGCGCTGCCGAGTCTGCAGGGGCACCGGAACCATCCGCTGACACACCCCCGCCCTCACCCGCCCAAGCAAAGGAAGGGGCCCCATGACCCACGGCGCACGACCACTCATCCACCGTGCCGCTGCGGCGGCCCACTCCGGAAGGTCACCACCATCACCTCGGTGTACACCCAGGCTGACAGGCGCGCCGTCCTCGACCGCGCGGCGCGCCTGCGTCAGCTGTCAGAAGCGGACCGTGACGCAATTCGTCTCGCCCAAGACCCTCAATTCCCGCGCTGGCTGGACCAGGTCGCCGCTACCGGTGGCTGCGCACACCCCGTCCACCTGTCCGGCTCGACTACGACCCTGGACGCCACAACGGGGGAAGTTCTCCGTCACTACGACACCCGGAACGAACCAGGTGAACGCCTCCTCGTCCGCTGCCGCAACCGCCGCGCAACCGTCTGCCCGGCATGCTCCCGCCTTCATGCGGGCGACACCTTTCACCTCGTTCGCGCAGGCCTCCTCGGCGGCAAGAACGTCCCAGCCACGGTCCGGCACCGCCCTCGGCTCTTCATGACCCTGACCGCCCCGTCCTTCGGCCCCGTGCACCGGACCGGAGAGCAATGCAGGCCCCGCCGCGACCGTGGGGTGTGCGAACACGGCCGCCCCCTTGGCTGCGGCGCCATGCACGGTTCTGACGATGCCGCCGTCGGACGACCGCTGTGCGCCGAGTGTTACGACTACACGGGCCATGTGCTGTGGCACGCGCACGCGTCCAAGCTGTGGGATCGGTTTGTCATCGACGTCCGGCGGCGTCTGGCCTCCTCGGTCGGCCTCGTGCAGTCCCGATTCGCCGAGCATGCCCGGCTGTCCTTCGCCCGCGTCGCCGAGTATCAGAAGCGGGCGGCCGTCCACGTGCACACCATCGTCCGCCTCGACGGCCCGGCCGGGCCCAGCGACGAACCCCCGGCTTGGGGCACCGTCGACCGCCTGACCGACGCCGTACGGGCATCGGCGCATCGGGTCCAGGTCGGAACGCCCTACAGCCCGGCCGTCGGCGAGGTGGTGCTGCGCTGGGGGGTCCAGCTTGATGTCCGTCGGCTGCGCTTGGACGGTGACGGGCCAGATGACGACGCGGTGGCCGCGTACGTCGCGAAATACGTCACCAAGGGAGCCAGCGAGACAGGCGCCGGCACCGACTATCCGCTCTCGACCTGGCACGACATCGGCATGGTGCCCGTGAGCGAACACGTTCGCACCCTCATGCGGACCTGCTGGCGCCTCGGCGGTCTCCCTGAGTACGAACACCTCCGCCTCCGCGCCTGGGCTCACACCCTCGGCTATCGGGGCCACATCCTCACCAAGTCCCGTGCTTACTCCACCACCTACGCGGCCCTGCGTGCCGAACGCGCCCATCACATGGGCCACGGCGGTGGAGAAGACGACCTCCCCGCCCAGGTCACCGATCGGCACTGGCGTTACGTCGGCTCCGGTCATACCCCCGGTGCAGCGCTCATCGCGGCGGGAATCGCGGATGACCTTGCAGAGTCTCGACGGCTTGGCGTCGAAGCAAAGCAGCAGGGGGAGTGGCGCTTATAGCCGCGCTTCCCGAGCGCGAGCCGCAACAGTCAGGGCGCCAGTTGCCGTCTCGGTGTGGTGACGACAGGGCACCGAGCCTGATCGAAAGCGAGATCGTGATCGTTGACGATGATGGCAGGGAAGAGCCGTTCGACCCTGCGGCCTGGTTCTCGTGAGACGAAAAGCCGCCTCCCCTACAGCTCGGGAAGGCGCCTGTCCGCATATGACGGACGGACGGGTCAGAAGGCTTCCGCGAAGTCGTCTTCCTTGAGTATCAGCCGGTCTCGCACGTCCTTGGGGATCATTAGCTTCATGTGGATGCGCGGGGCTCGTACACCCTTCACCTTGGTCCGCTTGATCACGCACTTCACGCCGACCCGGAGCAGATCGGCGGCCATGGCCTCCATACCGCCTTCCTCCCAGTGGGTGCGGAACGACTTGCCGTTGTGCACAGCCACCCACCGGTCTTTGGTCGACTCGGGGTCGATGGCCTCCAGCTGCTTGATCAGGTCGTCCAGCGTCTTCTCAGCCTGCTCCTTGGTGAAGCGTGTCTTCGTGAAGCGGCCTCCGGGCTCCAGTCCGGTCATGTAGTAGGCGATGGACTGCTCCAGGCGCTGTTGTTCCTTGCGGGCCTCGGCTCCCTGCCGGTACTCGCGTGTCATGACGGGTTCGTCCCCGAGAACCCTTAGGACGTCCTCGACGAGCTTGCTGTAGATCTCATCGGGGTTCGGAGCGCCGTGGCCTCCTGCCTTGCACTTGCCGCACCGCAGGTACGAGTAGGACCAATTCTTGACGCGGTTCTGCTGAACAGTCATGTTCGAGCCGCAGTCATGGCAGATCAGGACGCCGAGGAACTTGGTCGCCCCCTCAGGGCGCCGGGTGGGCTGGTTCCTCCCTCGACGGTCGAGGGCATCCTGAAGGCTGTTGAACTCGTCCTCGGTGAAGATCGGGTCTGCCACGCGGATGGGCTTCGCGTCGCTTCCCAGGACGATCTTCGAGCGGCGTACGCCCCCGTTCTTGTCCTCTTCTACGCGGTAGCCCATGAGCGCCGGGTTCCTGAGTCGGCGGAGCTGTGTCGACGCCGTCAGGCCCGATCCGCAGAGGCCGGCGCGCACCAGGACCTTGACCATGCGCCGGGCGGAAGCAGGCTTGTCCCGCAAGGCGGCCTTGCGGCACCAGTGCAGCGCCCGGTGCGCGTCCTTGTTGATGACGAGTACGACCTTGCCGTTCTCGTCCTCCGCCGTCTCGTATCCGTACGCCGGCTTGCCCACAAGCCAGTCGCTCTGTGTCTTGGTGTAGTTCCAGAGGCTCGCTACGCGCGTGCTGGTGTTGGCGGCCTCGATCTCGGCGATGCCACCGACGATCGTGACCATGATCTTCCCGGCCGTCGTGGTCAGGTCGATCGAGTCGTTCTTGGAGACGAGGTTCTTCCCGTACTTCAAGCACCAGTCGATCATGGTGCTGAGGTCCGAGAGGCGGCGTACGAAGCGGTCCAGCTTCCAGAAGAGGATCTCGTCGAACTCGGGGGCCCGGTTGTTCAGCCAGTCCCCGAGCTCCTTGCGTTTCCACGGTGGAACCTTCGTCGCCGAGACGTTGAGATCGCTCGCGACTCCGACCACTCGGCAGCCGCGCTCCCTGGCGAGCAGACGTAGATCGAGTTCCTGCCGAACGGGCGACGTCGTGTCGTCGGTGAGGATCGACAGACGCACGGACAAGAGTGCCCGCGGTGCGTCGTCCGGCAGGAGGGCTTCCGCCTTCTTCAGCTCCCGTAAGAGGGCTAAGTCCGCCTCGGACCATTCGGCATCAACTGAGTACAACCCGCGGTCAGTCGTGGCGCGGGTCCTCGTTCGTTTCCCCATGATCTGCACGGTAGCGGTTTTGGGTCCGTTGGTGAATGGCCGCAGATGGACACCCAGATCCAGATCGGCCCGACGGGCAAGAAGCTGCTGCCCCTGACGGTCAAGAACGCGGCACCGACGCCGAGCGGGCATGCGCACTGAGATGAGTGACGCGCGCGTCCCTCAGAGCCTGACCGATGGGGTTCTGACGACCACTGAGCCCCCTTCGACCCGGAGGGGGCTCAGTGGTGTCGACGCCGCCGACCCGCGCACCTGTCCCACCCCACCCCACCCCACCCCACCCCACCCCACCCGCCGGACCCCGTTAGGTGAGAGGTCCGTCCTGTGGGGGACCCGCACAGGAGGCCGGGTTTGGTGACGCTCCCCTTGGGGGCCGACTCGGTCAGGTTCCCCCAGTTCAGAATGCGTGCTGGGGGAGCCGTCAGGTCAGGCGGCCCTCCTCGCAGACCCGCCGGGCGACCTCGCGGAGCTTGATGTTCTTCTCCTGGGAGTAGCGGCGCAGCACGTCGAAGGCCTGCTCCTCGGTCAGGCGGTGGCTGCCCATGAGGATGCCCATGGCCTCGCCGATGACATGGCGTGTGGCCATGGCCTGCTCCATCTGGGCGTGGCTGCGGGCGCTGGAGAAGGCCACGGCCGCGTGCGAGGCCAGCAGCCAGCCGGCGGTCTCGCTGTCGTCCGTGAAGGACCCCGCCCGGTGCGAGTAGAGATTGAGCGCGCCGAGATCCTCGTCATCGGTGTAGAGCAGGAAGCCCATCATGCTGCCCACACCCAGGTCGCGGGCCCGCGCGGCGTAGGCGGGCCAGCGGGGCTGCTCGGTGGTGAAGTCGGAGATGCGGAACACGCGCTCCCCGGTGCTGGTGCGGGCCGCGTCGAAGCAGGGGCCCTCCGTGAGGCGGTCCTGGAGCCGGTCGCTCTCGACCACCAGGTCGTGGGTGGGCGCGAGCGTCTCCACGCGCTTGCCGTGCAGGAGGAGGATGCCGGCCGCGTCGCACCCCGTCACGTGCTGCGTGGCCGCTCGGGTGATGTGCTCGAGCGTGGTGCCGGCGGAGTCCTGGGCCAGCAGGTCACGCGCCATGGAGGCCATCTCCCGTGCGAACAGGCGCCAGTCCACTGTCGTCCTCCTCGGTCCGGGTGCCCGGGCATCCATATTTTCCGCCACGGTGTCACGTGTCGTACACACCTGGTGGGCAGCCGCTCACCGGGTTCGTCGTGGATGACGTGTTGGTGAAGGCGCGAACTTCTTGCGTCATCTATCGAATCTCGATAGATTTCCATCGTGGCTCGATCGAGGGGGTGGTGATGGGGAAGCCGGCTGTGGCGGCGTTGCGCGGAGTGCTCGTGGTGTTGCTAGCCGGGTCGCTGTTCGTGCAGGCGGTGGTGCCGCTGCCGGCCGTCGACATGAACGGGTTCAGGCCCGAGTACGCATATCTGCGCACCCCGATCCTCGTGATCACGATCCTGGGTATCGTGACGGCCCAGGTCGTCGTGGTCTGCGTGTGGCGGCCGGTGACGATGGTGCGTCGCGGGACGGTGTTCTCCACCGCCGCCTTCCGCTACGTGCACATCGTGATCGGCGCGTTCGTGGCGGCCGCCCTGCTGGTCTTCGCGCTCGCCGTCGTGCTCGCGCCGGGCGAGGCCGTCGCACCCGGGGTGGTCCTTCTGCTCTGCGGGGTCGTGATGGCCGTGCTGGGCGTCGCGCCGGTCGTGCTCGTGCTGCGGATGCCGCTCGCGCAGGCCGTCGCACGCGACATCGAGGCGGCCCGAATGCAGGCCGAGCTGGAAGAGGTCATCTGATGCCGATCGCCGTCGACATCGACGTGATGCTGGCCAGACGCAAGATGTCCGTGGGCGAACTGGCGGAACGCGTCGGCATCACCCCCGCCAACCTTGCCGTCCTCAAGAACGGCCGCGCCAAGGCGGTCCGCTTCTCCACCCTCGCCGCGCTGTGCGAGGTGCTGGAGTGCCAGCCGGGAGATCTCCTTCGCTGGGAGACGGAGGGCGCGGCGGACCCCACCATCCCCTGATGGAGAACATCGGCATCCTCCCCGCCCGCCCCGCCGAACTCGAGGCCGTGGCCGGCCTGAGGTGGGAGTGGCTCGTCGAGAACGGCTCGGAGGACCTCGGCGAGCCGGCGACTTCGTACGGCACTTCGTCGCCTGGGCGCAGGAGAACGCCCGGACCCACCACTGCACGGTGGTCGTCCGCGACGACCGCGTCATCGGCATGGCCTGGCTCGCGGTGGTGCAGCGGGTGCCCACGCCCCGTGCACCCCGGCGGGCCTCCGGCGATCTGCGGTGCGTGTACGTCGTACCCGAGGCGCGTGACGGCGGACTCGGCGGGCGGCTCGTCCGGGCCGTCGTGGACGAGGCCCGCGAGCTCGGCCTGGAGCGGGTGACCGTGCACTCCGGCTCGCGGGCCGTCCCCGCGTACGCCCGCAGCGGCTTCGAGGAGTCACCCCGGCTGCTGCGTGCGCGGATCACCCGCGCGTGAGCCGTATGATCTTGCGGCCGAGTGGAGGAATCGCGGGAGAACGGGGCGGGGTTGTGCGGTGCTGGATCCGGACGGGCCACTGAGGGCGTCTACGTCGGTATGGATCTGGAGAAGCGTCCCCGCGAGGACTTTGAGGCACGGGTCGATCCGGGCGAACGGCCGGCCGAGCCGCAGGTCCGGCGCGAGGCGGAGGCGGTCGAGGGGTGTCTCGCCGTCGCGATCCGGATTCCCGTGCGGATCATCGTGCTCGTCCTCGTCGTCCCCGTGCGGATGCTGTGGGACGTGCTCGTCGTCACCGGCCGGTTCCTGAACGACGCACTGCTGCGGCCGCTCGGCCGGGCGCTGCTGTGGCTCGGCCGGGCGGTGTTCGTCTGGCCGTTCGTGGGGCTGTGGCGCTACGTCGTCGTCCCGGTGGGCAAGGCCCTCGGATGGCTCGGGAACGTCCTCCTCGTCGTGCCTCTGGTCTGGCTGTACCGCTGCGTCCTGACACCGGTGGGGCACGCGCTCGCGTGGGTCGCCCGGGGTGTCGGGGCGGCCGTCGCCTGGCTTGCGAGGGGCGTCGGAGCCGCGCTCGGCTGGGTGTGCGCCCAGCTGCTCACGCCCGTCGGGCACGCGGTGGCGTGGGTCCTGAAGGGGCTCGGCGCCGGGCTCGCCGCGCTCGGCATCGGCGTCTGGACGGCCGTGGCCCGGCTTACCCGGTACCTCGTGGTCGTACCGGCCGTCTGGCTGTACACCTGGGTGCTCGCTCCCGTCGGCCGCGCGGTCGCCTGGTGCGGCAAGGGGCTCGTGTGGCTGGTGAGCACGATCGTCACCGGCATCGGCATGGCCCTCCACTGGATCGCCCGCATCCTGCTCGTCCTGCCTGCGCTCGCCCTCTGGCGCTGGATCCTCACGCCGGTCGGACGCGTCCTCGCCGTCGTCGGCCGGGAGGTAGGGGACGCCCTGGGCCACGCCTGGCGCGTCGCCGGGCACATCTCGCTCACCGTCGGACGCTTCCTCGGCACCGTCCTTTGGTGGATCTTCGTCGAACCGGTGCGGTGGGTGTACCGCAGCGTGCTGACGCCCGTCGGGCACGTCGTGCGGGACACCGTCCTGCGGCCCGCCGCCGAGGCCGCCCGCAGCGCGGGGCGGGCCACCCGGCAGGCGCTGGCCGCAGCCCGGGAGTCCGTACGTCAGGCCCGCGCCGACTTCCGGCGGATGCTCTTCGGCGAGCTGCGGCAGCCGCAGCCGGTCGGCCGGAGGGAACCATCGGGGCGCGAGGCACGTACTCTTGGTAGCAGTACGACCGCTCTCACGAAGGACTGAACGACACTGGGCAAGCGACAGCCCGAAGGCCCGCCGCCCGCACCCGCGGTGCAGCGCATCCGACTGCGCTACACCAAGCGCGGCCGCCTCCGGTTCACCAGCCACCGTGACTTCCAGCGCGCCTTCGAGCGTGCGTTGCGCCGTGCCGAGGTGCCGATGGCCTACTCGGCGGGCTTCACACCGCACCCGAAGGTGTCGTACGCCAATGCCGCACCCACCGGCACGGGCAGTGAGGCCGAGTACCTGGAGATCGCGCTCACCGCACCGCGCGACCCGGAGCAGCTCAGGGCCCTCCTCGACGAGTCGCTGCCCACCGGGCTCGACATCACCGAGGCGGTCGAGGCCCGCACCTCGGGACTCGCCGACCGGCTGACGGCTTCCGTCTGGGAGCTCCGGCTGGACGGAGTGCCGGTCGAGGAGGCCCGCCGGGCGGCGGACGCCTTCAACGCGGCCGAGACCGTCGAGGTCCAGCGCCTCGCCAAGAACGGCGTCCGTACGTTCGACGCCCGTTCCGCGGTCGCGAGCCTGGAGGTCCGCGGTCCGGAGGAAACGCACAGTTCGCAGGCTGATAGGCCGACCGACCAGCCCTGTGCGATACTGCGGCTGGTTGTTCGGCACGTGACGCCTGCCGTACGACCCGACGACGTCCTGTCCGGTCTCCGCGCCGTGGCCGACCTGGCGCCGCCGGTCCCCGCTGCGGTGACCAGGCTGGCGCAGGGGCTGTTCGATGAAGAGACCGGCACGGTGACCGACCCGCTCGCGCCCGACCGCGAGGCAGTCGAGGCCCACTCAACGGCCGAACCGACTGCCGCCGCGACGGCGTCGGCGTAAGGAAGGTCCCGCGTAGGGACGGACGTCGTAGCGCCGCCCTCGGACTCGGGAGCCACCTGGGTCGGGCAGCGCACCGACCAGAAGACTTTCGCCAGGCCGTACGCATTCGGCGTACGGAACCGGCGAGACAGGACACAGAAAGCTCCCGTGCGGCGCCCGCGCCCCGGACGGCGGCGAACGCGCACAGCGCGCGCCGCGGACGTCACCGGCATCGCCGGACCAGGCGCGGCGCCCGGGAGCCTGACGGGAGATAAGCCCGCATGCTCGAACCGACCGAACCCACAGAGGGTTCCGAACAGAACACTCCCAGCGACACCCTGCCGCCCCGTCGGCGGCGGCGTGCCGCGTCCCGCCCGGCGGGTCCGCCCACCGGTGCCACCTCCGGCGCGCCGGTGGAGACCGTCGCGCCGGCCATACCGGCCGCCGAGGTCGAGGATCTCGCGGCAGACGTCGTGGAGACGGACGAGGCCGAGGAAGCCACCGCCGACGCGGACAAGGCTCCCGAGGCCGTCGTGAGCGACGAGGCCGCCGCGCCCGCCCCGCCCAAGCGGCGTCGCGCCGTGCGCCGTGCCTCCGCGCCCGCCGGCGCCCCGGAGGCGGCCGAGGCCGCCGAGACCGTGGTCACGGCGCCCGCCGGCACTCCCGCCGCCGAGCCGGCCGAGGCCGTCACCCCCGCCGCGTCCGCCGACGTGACCGAGGACGCCGCTCCCAAGCGCACCCGGCGTCGCGCCACCCGCACCGTGACCTCGCCGACCGCCGCTGCGGCGGAGACCGCCGAGACCGTCGCCGCTCCGGCGGAGAAGACCGTCGCCGCCCCGGCCGTGGAAGACGCTCCGGAGCCTGCGGTCGTGGCCGACGGCGCCGCCGAAGGTGCCGAGGCCGCTGATGAGGCTGCTCCGCGTCGGACTCGCCGACGTGCCTCACGGCGGGCGTCCGCGCCCGCCGGGGCGCCTTCCGCCGCGGACGCGGTGGAGGGCAACGCCGAGGAGGCGAAGGCACCCGTGACCGAGACCCCCGCCGCCGAGCCCGCCCGCGCGTCCGAGGCGACCGCCTCCGAGACCGCTGCCGCCGAGCCCGCCCGCGCGTCCGAGGCGACCGCCGCCGAGACCGCTGCCGCCGAGCCCGCCCGCGCTGCCGACGCCCCCGCCGAGACCGCAGCCACCGAGGCCGCCGACTCGGCCGACGAGGCCGGACCGCGGCGTCGCCGCCGCGTGGTGCGCCGGGCCGCCAGTGGCTTCGCCGAGCCCGCTCAGCCCGCCAAGGGCGCGAAGGCCTCGAAGGCCGCCGCCCGCGCGACCGCGAGTGCGGCCGACGGCGGGAGCGAGCCGCCGTCGCGTCCGAGGCGGCCCGCCGTCGCGCTGTTCCAGGCGCCCGTCTTCACCGAGCCCCAGTTCCAGACCCCCGAGCGCGCCGCTGCCGCGGCCGCCGCCGAGGCGGCCGGGGCAGCGGAGCCGCAGGAGGCCGAGGAGTCCGCGCCGGCCGAGGCCCAGCGCGAGGAGCAGACCGGCGGCACCCGCCGTCGGCGCCGTCGCCGGGGTGCCGGCGACGAGCCCGAGACCCAGGCCCCCGAGACCGCCGCCGCCGACACCTCCGCCGACGAGGCGGAGGAGGGCGACGAGTCCGCCGAGGACCAGGCCGACGGAGACGACCAGGACGAGTCCGAGGGCACCGGCTCGCGCCGCCGCCGTCGCCGGGGCGGTCGCCGCCGCCGGCGTGGCGAGTCCGCCGACTCCGACGAGGGCGGCGAGGCCTCGGACGCCGGGTCCGAGCAGACCGCCGCCGGGCAGGACGCCGAGGACACCGACGAGGACGACGAGGACTCCGACGACGCCACCGACCGCGACGAGTCCGGCGGAGGCGGCTCCAGCAGCAGCCGCCGGCGCCGGCGCCGCCGTCGCCGCGCCGGTGATTCCGGCCCCGACGCCGAGCCCTCCGACGACGATCCCGAGCGCACGGTCGTCAAGGTCCGCGAGCCCCGCCCCAAGGCCGAGCCGTCCGACGAGGTGCAGTCCATCAAGGGCTCGACCCGTCTGGAGGCCAAGAAGCAGCGCCGCCGCGAAGGCCGCGAGCAGGGCCGCCGACGCGTGCCGATCATCACCGAGGCCGAGTTCCTGGCCCGCCGCGAGGCCGTCGAGCGGGTCATGGTCGTCCGCCAGCACGGCGACCGCACGCAGATCGGCGTCCTCGAGGACGACGTGCTCGTCGAGCACTACGTCAACAAGGAGCAGGCGACCTCGTACGTCGGCAACGTCTACCTCGGCAAGGTGCAGAACGTGCTGCCGTCGATGGAGGCCGCCTTCATCGACATCGGCAAGGGCCGCAACGCCGTCCTGTACGCCGGTGAGGTCAACTTCGAGGCGCTCGGCATGGCCCACGGGCCGCGCCGCATCGAGTCCGCCCTGAAGTCCGGCCAGTCCGTGCTCGTCCAGGTGACGAAGGACCCGATCGGCCACAAGGGTGCTCGCCTGACCAGCCAGGTCTCCCTCCCGGGCCGCTACCTCGTGTACGTGCCCGAGGGCTCCATGACCGGCATCAGCCGCAAGCTGCCCGACACCGAGCGGGCCCGGCTGAAGACCATCCTCAAGAAGATCGTCCCCGAGGACGCGGGCGTCATCGTGCGCACCGCCGCCGAGGGCGCGAGCGAGGACGAGCTGCGCCGCGACGTCGAGCGGCTGCAGCAGCAGTGGGAGGACATCCAGAAGAAGGCCAAGAGCGGCAACGCTCCGACGCTGCTGTACGGCGAGCCGGACATGACCGTCCGGGTCGTGCGCGACATCTTCAACGAGGACTTCTCCAAGGTCGTCGTCAGCGGTGACGAGGCGTGGTCGACCATCCACGGGTACGTCTCGCACGTCGCGCCGGACCTCGCCGAGCGGCTGTCGAAGTGGACCTCCGAGGTCGACGTCTTTGCCACGTACCGGATCGACGAACAGCTCGCCAAGGCCCTCGACCGCAAGGTGTGGCTGCCCAGCGGCGGTTCGCTGGTGATCGACCGGACCGAGGCGATGGTCGTCGTCGACGTCAACACCGGCAAGTTCACCGGCCAGGGCGGCAACCTCGAGGAGACCGTCACCAGGAACAACCTGGAGGCGGCCGAGGAGATCGTGCGTCAGCTGCGGCTGCGCGACCTCGGCGGCATCATCGTCATCGACTTCATCGACATGGTGCTGGAGTCCAACCGGGACCTGGTGCTGCGGCGCCTGCTGGAGTGCCTGGGCCGGGACCGTACGAAGCACCAGGTCGCGGAAGTGACCTCGCTCGGGCTCGTGCAGATGACCCGCAAGCGGGTCGGGCAGGGCCTGCTGGAGTCCTTCTCCGAGACCTGCGTCCACTGCAACGGACGCGGCGTCATCGTGCACATGGAGCAGCCGACGGCCGCCGGGGGCGGCGGCAAGCGCAAGAAGCGCGCGCGTGCCGGCGCCGCCGAGCAGCCGCACGTGCACGAGGCGGCCGTCGAGACCGCCGAGCAGGAGGCCGAGACCGAGGCCGAGGTCGGAGCCGAGGCCGCCGAGCCGGTCGCGCTGCCCGAGCCGTCCTTCGAGCCCGACGAGGAGCTGTACAGCAGCGCCGCCGAGGCGGAGGCCGCGGCCGGCCGCGGACGGTCGCGTCGCCGCGCGAGCCGGCGGGCGTCGGCACCGGCGGGCTCCCCGCGCGGTGAGGCCGCCGAGCCGAAGGCCGAGCAGGGCAGGGACCGCACCCGGCGTGGCCGGGGCCGGGCCGAGCAGGCCGAGGCCGAGGCGCCGACGGCGCAGGACGTGACCGTCGAGCAGGAGGTCGCCCGTCCGGTGCAGCCGGAGCCTGCCGCCGAGGCCCAGGCCGAGCCGATGGCCGTGGAGGACCCGGTGGTCGAGGCCGCGCAGGCCGCGCCGGTCGAGGAGGCCGCGCCCAAGGGCCGTACCCGGCGTCGGGCCACCCGCAAGGTGTCCGCTCCGGCCGGTTCCCCGGCGGGGGCCGAGGCGGCCGTGGTGACGGTCACCGAGACCGCGCCCGCGGCCACCGACGTGGCCGAGCAGGCCGAGGCCTCCGTGTCGGTCGCCGAGGCGCCCGCGGAGAGCGCCGCCCCGGCCCGTCCGCGGCGCCGCGCCGTGCGCAAGCCCACGGTGTCCACGGCGTCCGAGGAGACGGCCGTCGTGGTCCTCCCGTCGGCAGCGTCCGAGGAGACCGCCACGCAGGAGGCCGTGTCCGCGCAGGCCCCGCAGGCGCCCGCGTCGGACGATGCCGTCGCCGAGGAGGCCGCCGAGGAGTCGGCACCCGCCAAGAAGACGGCCCGCAAGACGGCCAAGAAGGCCACGGCGAAGAAGGCCGCCACCACCAAGAAGACGGCGGCGAAGAAGACCGCCGCCAAGAAGACGACGGCCAAGAAGGCGGCGAAGACCACCAAGACGGCCGTCAAGAAGACCGCGTCGAAGAAGACCGTGGCGGCGGAGCAGTCGGCATCGTCCGCGTCCTCCGTCTCGGCCTCCACCGACGAGGGCTGAGATCCACTGCCTGTGCGACCGGCGTGACCGGTCGCACAGGTGGCGGCCCCGGCTCGGTTTGACCCCTTCGGCCGCGGCCCCGTAACCTTGACCGTCGGCGTGTCGACTGACGCGTCTACATCCCCGTAAACCTCATCCTCCGGGCGCCGGGCGCCGGGAGAGGCTGCTCGCTGAGTCGGGCGGCTGGCCTGCGGGGGTGCCGTTTCCCGAGCGAGAGAGTGAGTCCCGCGTGTACGCCATCGTGCGCAGCGGTGGTCGCCAGCACAAGGTTGCTGTCGGCGACATCGTTGAGGTTGACAAGATTTCCACTGCCAAGGTTGGCGACTCGGTCGAGCTCTCGACCCTGCTCGTTGTCGACGGCGACGCCGTGACCAGCGACCCGTGGGTGCTGGCCGGCATCAAGGTCCAGGCCGAGGTCGTGGACCACCACAAGGGCCAGAAGATCGACATTCTGCGCTACAAGAACAAGACCGGTTACCGCCGTCGCCAGGGCCACCGCCAGCAGTACACGGCGATCAAGGTCACTGAGATCCCCACGGCTGCGAAGTAAGGGACTGAGGAGAAATGGCACACAAGAAGGGCGCATCGTCCACCCGGAACGGTCGCGACTCCAATGCCCAGCGGCTCGGCGTGAAGCGCTTCGGCGGTCAGGTCGTCAACGCGGGTGAGATCCTGGTCCGTCAGCGTGGCACCCACTTCCACCCGGGCTCCGGCGTCGGACGTGGCGGTGACGACACGCTGTTCGCCCTCGAGGCCGGTTCGGTGCAGTTCGGCACCCACCGTGGCCGCAAGGTCGTGAACATCGTTCCGGTCGCCTGATCGGAAGCTTTCGCGAGGCGGACCTCACTTCCCTCACGGGAAGCGGGTCCGCCTTTCGCGTGTTACGCAGAGAGCAATCCCGTACAACCTCGTACACATACGTACGCACCTGGAGGCACACACCATGACCACCTTCGTGGACCGCGTCGAGCTGCACGTCGCCGCGGGTAGCGGAGGCCACGGCTGTGCCTCCGTCCACCGTGAGAAGTTCAAGCCCCTCGGCGGGCCGGACGGCGGCAACGGCGGGCGCGGCGGGGACGTGATCCTCACCGTCGACCAGTCGATCACCACGCTGCTCGACTATCACCACTCCCCGCACCGCAAGGCCACCAACGGCAAGCCCGGCGAGGGCGGCAACCGCTCCGGCAAGGACGGTCAGGACCTCGTCCTGCCGGTGCCGGACGGCACGGTCGTGCTGGACAAGGCGGGCAACGTCCTCGCCGACCTGGTCGGGCACGGCACGTCGTACGTCGCCGCGCAGGGCGGCCGGGGCGGGCTCGGCAACGCGGCGCTGGCCTCCGCGCGGCGCAAGGCGCCCGGGTTCGCGCTGCTCGGCGAGCCGGGAGACCTGCGGGACGTCGTCCTGGAGCTGAAGACCGTCGCCGACGTGGCCCTCGTCGGGTACCCGAGCGCCGGCAAGTCGTCGCTGATCTCGGTGCTGAGCGCCGCCAAGCCGAAGATCGCCGACTACCCCTTCACCACGCTCGTGCCGAACCTCGGTGTCGTCACGGCCGGTTCGACCGTGTACACGATCGCCGACGTGCCCGGTCTGATCCCCGGGGCCAGCCAGGGCAAGGGCCTGGGTCTCGAGTTCCTGCGGCACGTGGAGCGGTGCAGTGTGCTCGTGCACGTCCTCGACACCGCGACGCTGGAGTCGGAGCGTGACCCCGTCTCCGACCTCGACATCATCGAGGAAGAGCTGCGGCAGTACGGCGGGCTGGACAACCGGCCGCGCATGGTCGTGCTGAACAAGATCGACGTACCGGACGGCAAGGATCTGGCCGAGATGGTGCGTCCCGACCTGGAGGCGCGCGGCTACCGTGTGTTCGAGGTCTCGGCCGTGGCGCACATGGGCCTGAAGGAACTGTCCTACGCGCTCGCCGAGCTCGTGGCGCAGTCGCGGGCCGCGAAGCCGAAGGAAGAGGCCACCCGGATCGTGATCCGGCCCAAGGCCGTGGACGACACCGGCTTCACGGTGACGCAGGAGGCCGACGGCCTGTTCCGGGTGCGGGGTGAGAAGCCCGAACGCTGGGTGCGCCAGACCGACTTCAACAACGACGAGGCCGTCGGATACCTCGCCGACCGGCTCAACCGGCTCGGTGTCGAGCAGGAACTGGTGAAGGCGGGCGCCCGGGGCGGCGACGGCGTCGCCATCGGCCCCGAGGACAACGCGGTCGTCTTCGACTGGGAGCCGTCCATGACGGCCGGGGCCGAGATGCTCGGCCGACGCGGTGAGGACCACCGCTTCGAGGGGGAGCGGCCGGCCGCGCAGCGCCGCAAGGACCGGCAGGCCGAGCGGGACGAGGCGCAGCAGGAGTTCGACGACTTCGAGCCGTTCTGAGTCAACAAACAGCACATGCGCAACGGACTTCGGTGCAACCAGGTCGTTCTCCGGTGAGTCGTACAGGGTGGCGCCGTGGGGATCTTGCCCCCACGGCGCTGTTACTGCCCAGCGGATCAGCGGGGTTGGCGTGCCTCAGTCCATGAGTAGCGCAGGGACGGCCGAGCGGTCGCCGCGGCCATCGCCGTCGTCGCGGCCGTGACCACCCCGATGGCCGCCGCGCACGCGCCCCGGGCGAGAGTGTCGGGGACGTCACCCACGCGGGCACCCTCGCCGTGGTGTGGGGCGGGAAGCAGGGCCTGTCCGGCGGCACGGTCGTGGCCACCGGCACCGAGGAGGACCGGGTCGACCCCGAGACCCCGGCCCTCGGTGACTTCGACGGCGACGGCCATCTGGACCTCGCCACCGGCAGCCGCCTGCTCTCCGGGCCGTTCGACCGCACCACGGGCGCCGCGAAGAGCCGGACCCTGGCCATCGAACCCGCGTACGTCACGAACGACGTGGCGGCCGGGGACGTCGACCACGACGCCATCACGGACCTGGTCGCGCTCATCCACGACGTCAGCGACGACGACATGCGCGACCTCGACGACCGGCACCGGCGCGCGGTCTTCCTGCGGGGCACCCGTGACGGCCTGAGCGCCCCCGTCCGGCTCCTCCCTCGGCAGGGGTTTCGCACGCTGACCCGTTACTGATCACCTGTCAGACTCGCCCTGGCAACGGCTTGTTCCGATGCTGGCGGCGAGTCTCTCTTTGTCTGCTTAGTTGTCATGTACGTGAACCCCGGCGTTCAGCGGGCGGACCGCCCGCGAGCGTGAAGCTTCCCAGTGTCCAAGTGGCCAGCGAGGTAAGGGAGTCAGCCGATGACCGGAGCAGTATCCCCCGACCGACGCCGCTTTCTGACCGCTGGAGCCGCGGTGCTCGGCGCCGCGGCCTCCGCCCAGCTGTGGCTCCCGGCCGCCGCCCGAGCGGCCGAGACGCCGTTGCCCGACGGTGTGTTCAGCCTCGGCGTCTCCTCGGGCGACCCACTGCCGGACGGCATCGTGCTGTGGACCAGACTCGCCCCGGACCCGCTGAACGGCGGCGGCATGCCCGACCGGCCGGTGCCGGTGGAGTGGCAGCTCGCCGAGGACTCCCGGTTCAGAAAGCTCGTCCGAGGGGGCACCGCGCAGGCCCGGCCCGAGTACGGGCACAGCGTTCACGTGGACGTACGCGGGCTGCGCGCGGACCGTACGTACTGGTACCGCTTCCGCACCAGCGGGCAGCTCTCGCCCGTCGGCCGCACCCGTACCGCGCCCCACCCCCACAGCTCCGGTGGCTCCCTGCGCATGGCCCTCGCCTCCTGCCAGAACTGGCAGCACGGCTATTTCACGCCATACGCAGACATGCTCGACCAGGACCCGGACGTCGTGGTGTTCGTCGGCGACTACATCTACGAGTCCACGCCCTCGGCGACGGGCGTACGGCGGCACGAGGGCACCGGTGAGCCCGTCAGCCTCGTCCAGTACCGCAACCGCTACGCGCAGTACCGCACCGACCCGGACCTGGCGGCGATGCACAAACACGCGCCCTTCGTGGTGACCTTCGACGACCACGAGGTGGACAACGACTTCGCCGGCGAGATCCCGCAGGACCCGGACAAGCAGCCGCACGACGCGTTCGTCGCCCGGCTGACCGCTGCCTACCAGGCCTTCTACGAGCACATGCCGGTCCGTGCCTCCGCCGTCCCGGACGGCCCGCACATCCGGATGTACCGCCGCCTGGAGTTCGGCCGCCTGGCCCGGCTCAACGTCCTGGACACCCGCCAGTACCGCAGCGACCAGGCCACCAGCCAGGCCGGCGCCCAGGACCCGTCGCTGACCATGCTCGGCGCCCGGCAGAAGCGGTGGCTGCTGAACGGGCTGCGGGACTCGCCCGCCCGCTGGAACCTCATCGCCTCTCAGATCATGATGGCCGAGACGGACCTGAAGGTCGGCGAGGGCAAGCTCTGGTTCTACGACGCCTGGGACGGCTACCAGGCCGAACGCAACGCGTTCATGGAGGAGTTCCGGCAGGTCCGCAATCCCGTGGTGCTCTCCGGCGACCGGCATCTGACGATGATCAGCGACCTCAAGGAGGACTACGCCGACCCGGACTCCGAGGTCGTCGGCGCCGAGTTCGTCGGCACCTCCATCTCCAGCAACGGCGACCAGGACCAGGCCGCCTTCCGCAAGGAGTGGGACCCGCGGCGCCCGGACAACCCGCACTGGAAGCTGCTCGACGCCCACCGCGGCTACCACCTCTTCGACGTCCGCCGTGACGGCATCGACGCCCAGGTGAGGGTGGTCGACACCGTGCGGCAGCCGACCGCGACGCCAAGCACGCTGGCGAGGCTGCGGGTCGAGGCGGGGCGCCCGGGCGTCGAGGTCGTCTGACCGGCCCGCGAGACGCGTGAGCCCGGGACTCCTCGGAGTCCCGGGCTCTTCGTCGTACGGGACGTGTGAGATGTGTGAGAGGTCCGACCCGGTCTCCCGGGCGTATTGCTCGCGCCGAGACCGAAATGCTGCGCAATCGCAACCAGGAATTCTCCCGGCAATGAGCTGCCGGGAGAGCGGTATTCGCGGGCGGCCCGCATGAAGAACGCGGGCCGCCACGGGTCCCGGGAAGTGCGGATCCGCACACCGCGGCCCCCGTGACCGCCCCAACGAGTGGCGACCCTGATGCACGGGGCGCCGCCAAAGCGCGTACCGTGCACAGGACATCGTCCTAAGGGGTCCTTTCACTATGCCCGTCCGGGTCGCGCGGTCTGGCACCGCACCTCGCCGCGTTGCCGAAAAGCCCTAGTAGCTCCGCTACGAGGGCTTCCCGGCGCCTTGCGACGCACGGCACCAGACCACGCGCCCTGATCGGACGCTCATAGTGAAAGGACCCCTAAGGAGCCCGTGAGGGCCCTCGGTCACCGCCGCCCGCGCGGCTCCGTTGTCGCTGGGCTTCTGTGCAGTTACTCACAGCGCATTTCCCGGGGATCGCGCAGCCGTCTCGCAATCAGCGGCGTCTCCAGGTGAATGAGAGGTTGCGCGCACATATGCGGTGGAGGTCGCTCACCTTGCATTGCGGTAACCACAAGTGGGACCATTTCCAAGTTCCCTGTCGCCCCAAGGTAGGTCACCTGTGTCCCAGCACATAGCCAAGCCCCGTACCACCGCAGTGATCCTGGCCGGTGGTACCGGTCAGCGCGTGGGTCTGTCGATCCCCAAGCAGCTGCTGAAGATCGCCGGCAAGGCAGTCATCGAGCACACGCTGACCACCTTCGAGAACGCCGACTCGATCGACGACATCATCGTGCTGATGGCGCCGGGTTATGTGCCCGACATCGAGAAGATCGTCGCGAAGGCCGGATTCAAGAAGGTCTCGAAGGTCATCGAGGGCGGCTCCACGCGGAACGAGACCACCGAGCGCGCCATCGCCGCGCTGGGCGAGGGCCTGGCCGAGGGCGAGGACGCCAACGTCCTCTTCCACGACGCCGTGCGCCCCCTGCTCTCGCAGCGCGTCATCGACGACTGCGTCGTCGCCCTGGAGCGCTACCAGGCCGTCGACGTGGCCATCCCGTCCGCGGACACCATCATCGTCACGCGCACGCACGGCGAGGACGGCGAGTTCATCACCGAGATCCCGGACCGCTCCCGGCTGCGCCGCGGCCAGACGCCGCAGGCCTTCAAGCTGTCCACGATCAAGCGCGCCTACGAGGTCGCCGCCGGTGACCCCAACTTCCAGGCGACCGACGACTGCTCCGTCGTGCTCAAGTACCTGCCGGACGTGCCGATCCACGTCGTCGCGGGTGACGAGTACAACATGAAGGTCACCCAGCCCGTCGACGTCTTCATCGCCGACAAGCTCTTCCAGCTGGCCTCCACCGCCGCCCCCGAGCAGGTCTCCGAGGAGGCCTACCGCGAGCTGCTGACCGGCAAGACCATGGTCGTCTTCGGCGGCAGCTACGGCATCGGCAAGGACATCGCCGAGCTCGCCGAGTCCTACGGCGCCAAGGTCTACGCCCTCGGCCGCTCCACCACCGGCACCCACGTGGAGAACCCGGAGGAGGTCGACGACGCCCTGTCGAAGGCGTACGGCGAGACCGGCCGCATCGACTACGTGGTCAACACCGCCGGCGTGCTGCGCATAGGCAAGCTCGCCGAGACCGACAACGCCACCATCGAGGAGGCGCTGAAGGTCAACTACCTGGCCCCGGTGCAGATCGCCCGGTCGTCGTACAAGTACCTGTCCGAGACCAAGGGCCAGCTGCTGCTCTACACCTCCAGCAGCTACACCCGGGGCCGTGCCGAGTACAGCCTGTACTCCTCCACCAAGGCCGCCATGGTGAACCTCACCCAGGCCCTGTCCGACGAGTGGGCCGGCGACGGCGTCCGCGTCAACTGCATCAACCCCGAGCGCACCGCCACGCCCATGCGCACCAAGGCTTTCGGCCAGGAGCCCTCGGGCTCCCTGCTGTCCTCCGAGGCCGTGGCCCGCACTTCGCTCGACGTGCTGCTCTCCGAGCTCACCGGCCACGTCATCGACGTCCGCCAGCAGGACCCGACGGCCGGCGCGGCCCGGGCCTCCGGCTTCGAGCAGGCACTGGCCACGGTGCTGGACCGGCAGGACGGCGTGTAATAATCGACGCCAAATAGACTTCAGCAATTCAGGCCTCTGCGCCCTCCTGTCAACGGCTTTTGTCGTCGAACGGAGTGTTCGCAGGGGCCTGAATCCATCCAGTCTCGCGAATATTCACAGACCAGCCGCATTCTCGAACCAAGACCGGCACACCCCTCCCAAGAGCAGGTTTCTCCGTGATATCCACCGCTATTCGCGTCGCCCGGGTGGGCAGCGCGGCCGAGCTGGCCGCGGCGATCCTCATGGTGGCGGGCTTCCCCGCCCTCATGCTGGCCGCGCTCGTCCCGAGCGTTCCCGCCTTCGCGGCAGCGGCCGCCGTGACGTACCTGGCGGACCACTATCTGCACCGCAAGGGCAGCTACCTGATCAACCGCCTCAGCAAGGTGCGGGCCGGCCTGTCGATCCGCTTCCTGATAAGGCAGCTGCTGCTCGTCCTGCTGCTGGCCCGGCTTTCCCTCGCGGACAACCTGATCTACTACGGGGCGATCGCCTGCTTCATCGCCTTCTACGGTCTCCAGGCCCCGCACGGCGCGTTGGTCCAGCTGATCCGCAACCGCCGCCGCATGCCGGTCGCCACCCGCAACGTCGACCTGGCCTCACGCATCCGCATCCCGGACGCCCCGCCGCGGGGGCTGCTGCACCGCTCCGCCGAGAAGATGCTCCACCTCGACCTCTTCGCGGTCGCCGGCATCCTGCTCGCCTCGCAGGTGAAGTCCGCCCTCGTCGGTTTCATCGGCATCGGCATCACGGTGGCCCTGGCCACCCTGTACGTGCTGGCGCTCGTGCCGTACGTGCGCGGCCGGAAGATCCCGCCGAACGCCGAGAAGGTCCTGGCCGCCGTCGACGACTGGCTGGCCGAGTACAAGCCGGAGACGGTCCTGTACTTCTCGGGTTCGAAGGACTCCGCCTACCAGGTCAACATGTGGCTCGACACCATGGAGAAGCTGGAGTCCAAGCCGCTGATCATCCTGCGTGAGCGGGCCATCCTGAACAGTCTGGCGCCCACCACGGTTCCCGTCATCTGCGTGCCCGGAGGGGTGCACCTGATGAACCTGGACCTCTCCACGGTGCGCGTGGCGCTCTACGCGGCCAACGTCGGCAAGAACATCCACCTGCTGCGCGTGCCCACCATCAAGCACGTCTTCATCGGCCACGGCGACAGCGACAAGCTCGCCAGCGTCAACCCGTACAGCAAGGTCTACGACGAGGTGTGGACGGCCGGCCGCGCGGGCCGCGACCGCTACGCCATCGCCGACGTCGGTGTCCGCGACGACGACATCGTCGAGGTCGGCCGCCCGCAGCTCGCCCCGATCCAGACCTGGCAGGGCGTGCCCGAGGGCCGCATCCCCACGGTTCTGTACGCCCCCACCTGGGAGGGCTGGGACGGCAATCCGGGCAACACCTCGGTCGTGCTGGCCGGCGAGAACATCGTGAAACAGCTCGTGCAGGCCGACCCGCCGGTCCGCGTCCTGTACAAGCCGCACCCGTTCACCGGCAACGTCAGCAAGGAGGCCGGCGCCGCTCACCGGCGGATCACCGCCCTGGTGCAGCAGGCCGCCGCGGAGCGCGCCATCAACACGCGCTTCATCGCCGACACCGCCGCCCAGGCGCAGGCCAAGGCCGAGCTGGAGCGGATCGAGGCCCGGCTCGTGCAGCTGACCGGATCCGGCGGCGACCGTGGCGACGAGGCCGTGGCCACCCGTGACGGGCTGGTCGACGTCGCCCGGCACGAGGAGGTCGCCCGGCTGCGCGCCGAGTGGAACGACGCCTACTGGCGTTCCTTCCCGTCCTGGGAGCACCGCGTCATCACCGGCGCCGAGCCGCGCCTGTACGACTGCTTCAACGTCTCCGACGCGATGGTCTCCGACATCTCCAGCGTGGTCTCCGACTTCCTCGCGAGCGGTAAGCCGTACGCGGTCACCGACTCCGCCGAGGTGGGCGTCGAGGAGTTCAAGCGGAACAACACGGCGGTGCGCGCCGCGGTGATCCTCTCCAACAGCGCGTCCGAGCTGGGCGAGCTGCTCGGCGCGGTCCGCGCCCCGGACGCCGACCGGCTGGCCGAGGACCGCAAGGAGCTCAAGCAGTACCTGCTGGGCCCGGACGAGCCGACCTCCCTCGAGCAGTTCAACACCGCCGTCGCGAACCTCGCGGTCAAGGCCGAGACGCGCAATGTCGGCCAGCAGTCCCGGGACGAGGCCGCCCTCGCGGAGAGCGAGGCCGAGCTGGCGAACGCCGTGCCCGGGCAGCGGATGCCCGCCGCCGGTGACACGGACGGAGTCGGCGCGGGCTGAACTGCCTCCGCGCGACACAGGGTTCGGCCCCGAGGAGTTCTCCTCGGGGCCGAACCCTTTCGTTTCCCCGGTTCCTGTTCGTTCACGTTGTGACCTGAACCACTAACGCGTGTGTCTGAGGCAACCGCTTGCCTCGATCACCCGTCTATCAAGTAGCGAATGAGGCGATACGGGGGAATATCCCATTGACTAGGGGGAAACGTGACCGTGACGCAGCCTGATGTGAGTGTGATCATCGGTGCGTACGAAGCGATGCCGTATCTGATCGAGTGCCTCTCGTCCGTGGAGGCACAGACCATCGATCCGATGCGCGTCGAGGTCATCGCGGTGGACGACGGTTCGACGGACGGAACGGGGGAGTACCTGGAGGAGTTCGCCGAGCGGGCTCCCATGCACGTGCTGGTGATCCGGCAGGAGAACTCCGGCGGCCCCAGCGGCCCGCGCAACGTGGGCCTGGGCAAGGCCACCGGACGTTACGTGTTCTTCCTCGACGCGGACGACCGGCTGGGCCCCGAGGCCCTGGAGCGGATGGTCGGCATGGCCGACCGCGCCGGCACGGACGTGGTGCTCGGCAAGGTCGAGGGCGTCAACCGCTCGGCACCGAAGTCCATGTGGGGCAGGACGGTGGAGCGGACGGACGTCTTCTCCTCCAACATCAAGTTCACGCTCAGCGCGCAGAAGCTGTTCCGCCGCGCCCTGCTGGACCGGCACGGCATGCGCTTCGAGGAGTCACTGTTCACCGGCGAGGACGCGCTGTTCACCATGGAGGCGTATCTGCGGGCGGACGGCGTCTCCGTGGTCGCCGACCACACCTGCTACTACCTGGTCGGCCGCGACGACGGCAAGCACGTGACGAAGAGCGGCAGTTACACGCTGCGTTTCGACTCCGCGCGGGCCCTGATGGAGCTCATCGCCGAGCTCGTCCCCGCGGGCGGCCGGCGCGACCAGCTGATGATGCGGCCCTTCCTCGTGACGCTGCTGCCGCAGTTCGGACCCAAGTACCTGACGGACAGCGAGGAGGTCCGCCGGCACAAGTTCGAGCTCGCCAAGCCGCTGATGGACACCTACTGGACCGAGGGCGTCGCCCAGCGCCTGAAGGTCCACGAGCGGCTGCGGCTGCATCTGGTCGCCGAGCAGCGCCCCGAACTGCTGCCGGACGTCGTGAAGTTCGTCAAGGCCAAGAAGCAGGCGGCGGCCCTCCTGGAGCGGAAGGGCCGCCGTGTGTACCTGGTCTACCCGCACTTCCGGGACCGCGCCGCAGGCGTCCCCGACGCGGTCTACCTCGCCGAGCCCCGGGAGGCCCGGGCCTTCCCGGGCTACCGCGAGGGAGGTCTCGACACCTTCATGCGCCGGGCGGTGCGCAAGGCGCGGCGGGTGCTGACGTCCCGCGAGGTGCGGCACGCGGCGTGAGCACGCGTGCCGCTGCCCGGCGTGGTGCGGTCGGGGCCTCGGTCGCGGTGCCGCTTGGCGTGGTGGGGTCGGGGCCTGGAGCGTGGTGCCGTTCGGCGTGGTGGGGCCGGGGCCTCGGTCGCGGTGCCGTTCGGCGTGGTGGGGTCGGGGCCTCGGTCGCGGTGCCGCTCAACGCGGTGCGGTCGGGACCTCGGTCGCGGTGCGCTGACCGGGCACCGCGGCCAGCCGCTCCGCCACCCGTGCCCTGTGGTCCCGGGCCACCCCGCACAGCGCCCGGACGGCGTCGTTGAAGCGCTCCTGCGACGACGGCTCCGCCGGGCCGAGCAGCCGCAGCTTCAACTCGGCTCGTGCCTCGGCCAGTTCGTCGCGCTCCGGGTGCCGGACGGCGTCCAGCAGGTCCGGCACCCCGGCGGCGTCCGGCGTCAGTACCGTCGCCGCGACCACTGTCGGGAACGCGACACGGAAGGCGTCCTCGGACAACCCGCTGGTGTTGGCCACGGCGTACGGCTTCGCACTCGCGAGGAAGTCGCTGATCACGCTCGACACATCGCTGATCAGCAGGTCGGCCACGTTGAAGCAGGAGTACAGCGTGGGCCGGGCGTCCGTGATGATCTGGTGCTCCCCCTCCGGCAGCGAGGCCCAGTACGCCTCCTCCCACGCGGCCGTCGCCCGCGCCACCGCCTCCGCGCGGCCCGGCTCCGGCGCCGACTGCACCAGCATCCGCTCCACGGTGTCGGCCCCGGCCCGGAACACCGACGTGGTGAGCCGGTCCAGCTCGGCGGTGCGGAGGGCGAGTTCCGCGCTGTCCGAGGGGCGCGCGGCCCCCCGCTCCCGGTTGGCCGCCCGGATCAGCTCCCGGATCCGCAGATCGGCCGCGCCCGCGCGAGGGTCCACCGAGCCCGTCAGCGGGTGCGGCTTGTACAGCAGCCGCACGCAAGGGTCCGCGAGCAGCGCCCGCACCAGGTTCTCGCCGGCCGCGATCACCGAGGTGTTGCCGGGGTTGCCGTCCCAGCCCTCCCAGGTCGGCGCGTACAGCACGGTCGTGCGCGGCCCGGCCGGCGGCCCCGCGTAGGGCAGCACACCGTCCAGCTGCGGGCGGCCCGTCTCCACCACGTCCTTGTCCTCGACCCCGACCTCGGCCAGGGCGTAGCGCTCGCGCGCGGCGGGCCCGGCCACCCACACCTCGTCGTACGCCTTCGCGTACGGGTTGCAGGACGACAGCTTGTCGCTCTCGCCGTGGTTGACGAAGGTGTGCTTGATCGTGGGGATGCGCAGCACCTGCGAGGTCTTGCCGGAGTTCGACGGGTGGATGAGGACCTGGAGCGTGGAGTGCTCCAGGCGCATCAGCGTCGACACCTTCGGCAGGCACACGATCGGGATGTCCGTCGCCGCGATCTTCTGCACCATGAACCGCTCGCGCAGGATGATGACCGGCCTGCCGTCCAGCCCGGCGAGCGGCTCCAGCCACATGTTCGCCTGGTAGGCCGAGGCGGCACCGCCGGAGAAGTACAGGCCGGCGGTCGGCCGGTACGCGGCCAGCCAGGCGTCGAACCACTCGAGCACCTCCTGCTCGTCCGCCGGGCGGCGGCCCGGCAGCAGGCGCAGGAGCAGCGCGCCGAGGCCGATCAGCCCGAGGGCGAGGGAGAGCGCGATGCCCACCGCCGCGTAGACCGGCCGGTCGCCCGGCGCGCTGGCCAGCAGCCCGGCCGTCGCCGGGAGGCCGAACACCAGCAGCCGGTGGCCGGGGCGGCGCAGCAGCACGGACGGGGCCGGGGACAGCCGCAGTGCCGAGGCGTCGATGTTCCGGGTCACCACGGGCAGCGTGCGAGTGCGGCGGACCAGCACGGAGACCGCCTGGATCGCGCAGTGCAGCACGTAGAAGACGAGCAGCCCGGCCACCAGCGGGGCGTACACCGTCTCCCGGTCCTGCTCGCCGAGCCGCAGCAGCGCCACGACCAGCAGCAGGTCCCGCAGGACGTGCCGCACGGTGATGTCGGCGTGCGACTTGGCGAACAGCGACAGCACCCCACGCTGCCACCGGTACAGCACGCCCTCGGTGGCCAGGGAGACGGCCGTCGCGGCGATCAGCAGCGGGACGTGGGGCAGCAGCGCCGCGACCGCCTGTGCGGCGAACGCGGCGGCCAGGACGACGGTGACCAGCCCCTTGAGGAGGGCCTGCGGACGGGGGAGAGGTACGGGCACTGCGGTCACTCCAGGAGCGTCGGGTCGGCGCAGGTCGCCGTCCGGGTTAACGCACGGCGACCTCCCTACGACACGCGCGTGTCGTAGGGGCGTGGGGGCGGTTGCCGTCTCGCGTGTCGTCGGACCGTAGCGGACGATTGGCCTGCTGTCGCGGGTGGGGTCGAAGAAGGGGCGGGGTGGGGTCCGAGAAGGGCGAAAGGTCCCGGTGCGGGGTGTGAGGAGGGCGGCAGTGCATCTGTGGCGACGGCGGCAGCGCACCCGTGGTGACGGCGGAAGCGTTCCCGTGACCTCAATGGCACCGTCCGTAACGTGGACCGGCGCCGCACCTGTTCCGGCCGTCCCGTAGATTTCCTGGTGAGCGACCGAATCGACGCGAGGGACGGACGGCGACGTGGCAGGGGCAAGGCAGGCCGTGGGCGAGGCCCGCAGGATCGTCGTCAAGGTCGGGTCCTCCTCGCTGACCACCGCCTCGGGCGGCCTGGACGCGGACCGCGTGGACGCGCTGGTCGACGTCCTCGCCAAGGTCCGCAGCGGCGGGGAACGCGAGATCGTCCTGGTCTCCTCGGGTGCCATCGCCGCCGGCCTCGCCCCGCTGGGCCTGCGCCGCCGCCCCAAGGACCTCGCCCGGCAGCAGGCCGCCGCCAGCGTCGGCCAGGGTCTGCTGGTCGCCCGCTACACCGCCTCGTTCGCCCGCTACGGCGTCCGCGTCGGGCAGGTCCTGCTGACCTCCGACGACATGAGCCGCCGCTCGCACCACCGCAACGCCTCGCGCACTCTCGACAAGCTGCTCGCCATGGGTGCCCTCCCGATCGTCAACGAGAACGACACCGTCGCCACGGACGAGATCCGCTTCGGCGACAACGACCGCCTCGCCGCCCTCGTCGCCCACCTCGTCCACGCCGACCTGCTGGTCCTGCTGTCCGACGTGGACGGCGTCTACGACGGCGACCCGGCGAAACCCGGCACCTCCCGCATCGGCGAGGTGCGCGACCTCTCCGACCTCGCGGACGTGGAGATCGGCAGCACCGGCAAGGCCGGCGTCGGCACCGGCGGCATGGTCACCAAGGTCGAGGCCGCCCGGATCGCCGCGGCCGCCGGCGTCCCCGTCGTCCTCACCAGCGCCGTCCACGCGGCCGACGCTCTGACCGGCCAGGACACCGGCACCTTCTTCCACCCCACCGGCAAGCGCTCCGCCGACCGGCTGCTGTGGCTCCAGCACGCCTCCACCCCGCAGGGCGCGCTGACCCTCGACGACGGCGCCGTCCAGGCCGTCGTGGACCGCCGCAAGTCGCTGCTGCCGGCCGGGATCGCCGCCGTCGAGGGCGAGTTCAGCGCCGGCGACCCGGTCGAACTGCGGGACGGCACGGGGCACGCGGTGGCCCGCGGGCTGGTCAACTTCGACGCCAAGGAGATCCCCCGGCTCATCGGCCGCTCGACCCGGGAACTGGCCCGCGAACTCGGACCCGCGTACGAACGTGAGGTCGTACACAGGGACGACCTGGTGGTCCTGCACCCGTAATGGGTCGAAACGTCCGCCCCCGGTGGTGGACGTTCCGCAAAACCGCCACGCGATCCCTTGCGGCCTGCTCAACTTTGTCCCAGGGAACTGTTCCGCAGCAGCGCCGAGCGCAAAGGAGGCCGTCGTGAGACGAGTGCGCCCTGGGACTCAAGTGTCCCGCGGTGGTGCCGGCTCCCGTGCGGCCGGTGAGGAGCGGGCCCTGACGAGCGTGGCGGCCGGGGACCGGTTCCAGGGCGAGGAACCCGGCGACACCCCGCGTCTGTGGCACGTCACCCTCAGCGTCTCCGGCAAACAGGCCCCGCTCCCGGAGGTCCGGCGCGCCCTGGAGCAGCTCGCCCACGACCATCCCTTCTTCCTGACCAGCCGGTACGCGGTCGACCACGCGGAGATCCGCTACTGGGAGGAGGCCCGCGACCTGCACGACGCGGCCGCCGTCGCCCTGCGCCTGTGGGGCGAGCACCGGCAGACCGCCGGGCTGCCGCCCTGGGAGATCGTCGGCCTGGAGGTCATCGACCGTGCCACGTACCACCAGCGCATCGCGGAGGGGTACGGGCCGCCCCCGGCCTCGCCCGTCGGAGTTCACCCGTTTTGATCCGTTCCGGGAAACGTCTCGGGGTGTGAAACGCGCGATGAACGGATCCGCCGGGCGCACTACGCTTCCCTCATGACCACGCTTTCGCCGTACGACTCCATGTCCCCGGTCACCGAGGCCGCCTACCGCGCCAAGGCCGCCGCCGCGACCCTCGCGCCGCTGCCCCGGGCCGAGAAGGACGACGCGCTGCTCGCCATCGCGGACGCGCTGGAGGTCCGTGCGAGCGAGATCGTCGAGGCCAACGCCAAGGACGTCGCCAAGGCCCGCGAGGCCGGCATCAGCGAAGGCATGATCGACCGGCTCACGCTCACCCCCGAGCGGATCCGCGCCATCGCCTCCGACGTGCGCGACGTCGCCGCCCTGCCCGACCCGGTCGGCGAGGTCGTCCGCGGCTCCACGCTGCCCAACGGCATCGACCTGCGCCAGGTCCGCGTGCCGCTCGGCGTCGTCGGGATCATCTACGAGGGCCGCCCGAACGTCACCGTCGACGCCGCCGCCCTCTGCCTGAAGTCCGGCAACGCGGTCCTGCTGCGCGGCTCCTCCTCGGCGTACCAGTCGAACACCGCCCTGGTGCGCGTCCTGCGCGACGCCGTCGGCGGGGCCGGACTCCCCGCCGACGCCATCCAGCTCGTCCCCGGCGAGAGCCGCGACAGCGTGCGCGAGCTGATGCGCGCCCGCGGTCTGGTCGACGTGCTCATCCCGCGCGGCGGCGCCTCCCTGATCAACACGGTCGTCCAGGAGTCCGTCGTCCCGGTCATCGAGACCGGCACCGGCAACTGCCACGTCTACGTCGACGCGCAGGCCGACCTCGACATGGCCGTCGAGATCCTGATCAACTCCAAGGCCCAGCGGGTCGGCGTCTGCAACGCCGCCGAGACTCTGCTGGTCCACCAGGACATCGCCGCCGCGTTCCTGCCCCGCGCCCTGGACGCCCTCGCGGAGGCCGGCGTCACCGTGCACGCCGACGAGCGCGTGCAGGCCTACGCCGAGGACTCCAAGGCCACCGTCGTCGAGGCGACGGCCGAGGACTGGGAGACCGAGTACCTGTCGTACGACATCGCCGCCGCGGTCGTGGACTCCCTGGACAAGGCCGTCGAGCACATCCGGCTGTGGACCTCCGGCCACACCGAGGCCATCGTGACGACCTCCCAGCAGGCCGCCCGCCGCTTCACCCAGCTGGTGGACTCCACCACCGTCGCCGTGAACGCCTCCACCCGCTTCACCGACGGCGGCCAGTTCGGCTTCGGCGCCGAGATCGGCATCTCCACGCAGAAGCTGCACGCCCGCGGCCCCATGGGCCTGCCGGAGCTGACCAGCACGAAGTACATCGTCACCGGGGACGGGCACGTGCGGCGCTGAACCGCGCTTCCCCGGAGTGCGGGGGGTATGCGAGCCGCCGCATGACCGTGCAGGGTCATCCGGATGGCGCAGACGCGCGCGACCGGAGTGCCCCGGCGGGCGTGCGCCGTCCGGCACCCGCGCGAGCCGTCTCAACCGGCGGATGAATTTCCGTACCGTCTGCCCAAATTGACCCCCCAGGTCTACTCTGGATTCGTGCCGGAGGACGTGGGGGGCACGCCGTTTCCGGACGGCCGGGAGCCCGACGACGACCACGACCGCGGGGTGTCGGACGAAGAGTTCGCCTCCGTGGTCTTCGACGAGGCCTTCGTACGCGCGGCCGTGGTGCACGAGCCGACAGCGGTGGAGCGCCTCCTGGCCGCGGCCCAGGCGAGAGCCGAGGCCTCCGAGGCGGAGTCGCGCCGCGCCCACACCAGAGGCGAGCGCTTCGACGACCGGCACGGTCCGGACCGGCGCGGAGATTTCGGCCATGATCCCGACCTCGACGAGTTCGACGACCCCGATGTCATCGAGGGCCACTACGGCAGCACCGGGCCCTACTCCAAACAGGTCCGCTGGCACCGCCCCGTGGCCTGGCTGCTCGCCCTCATGATGGGCATCGGCATGGTCGCCCTGGCGTTCACGGCGGTCTACCGGGGCGCGTCCTCCAACCGGGACGAGCCCGCGCCACCACCCGCCTCCACCGGCCTGGAACAGGGCAGCGGAGCCGCCCCTTCGGCTTCCGCCGACTACTCCCAGCCGGCCGTCTCGGTGATCCCCCGCAGCCCCTGACCGGAACCCGCCCATCCTGGTGAGAACCAGTCAGAACTTGTGGAGCAGCCGGGCGTTTACCCGAGCTTCGGGAGACCTACCCTGAAGATATGGGCGGGCCTGGAAACCCACCTGAGGGGAGTCCCGAGGGCGCCCCCGGAGGTGGAGAGGACGAGTATCGATCCGTCGTCTTCGACGAGTCGTTCGTCCGTGCTGCCCGCCTCCAGGAGTTCTCCGCGCAGGAGCGCATCGCCGACCACTCGCCCGCCGTGCGACGCCGGCCGCCCCTGCGCCGGGGCCTGTCCCGGCAGGCCCTGGTCCTGGTCCTGCTGATCGCCGTCGCCTTCGGCACCGCGATCTACATGGGAGTACGGCACCCCTACCAGGCCCCCGCCGCCCGGGAGCCCATCGAGCCCCTGCGGATGACCGTCATCCCGCTCGCCCCCGAGGGCAAGGTGCCCGGCACGGCCGACCTGGCGAACCTGTACGAGCACAGCCCCGCCGCACAGTTCCGGACCGGCGCGGAGGGCGTGCCGCTGCCCGCCTCGCGGCGCACCGCGCACTTCTCGGACAGCCAGGTCGTGAGCGCCCTGAGCACCGCCAAGGACTACATCGTGCGGTCGGCCCTCGACCCGGAGGTGCTCACGGGCGGCGAGGTCAGGGCCGTCCGCGTGCTGCTCGACCCCGAGCAACAGGACCAGTTCGACCAGAGCTTCACCCGCCCCACCGCCGACGGCCGCCACGCGCCCACCGGCTGGCTGGTCCGCTTCGACCCCTCGCGCGCCCAGCTCGCCGACCACAAGGTCCGGGTCCAGGGCACGCTGCAGGCCGCCGAGGCCGACGCGTCCACCCTCGAGGTCACCGCCGACCACACGTTCGTGTACGCGCTGCGGGCGACCGGGTCCGGCTCCGGTGGCAAGGACGAGGTGTCCCTGTTCACTCTCCGGCGCGAGCTGCACTTCCGCTTCGACCGCGACGACCTGCGGCTGCACCAGGCCCAGCTCGTCGTCTCCTACGTCCAGGCCGGCCCGCTCTCCTGCGCCGAGGACTCCACGAACCATCTGAGACCCCTCCTGGCCGGCCAGACGGCCAAGGAGGGCGGCCCCGCGGGCACCGACCCCTACGCCACGGGCAGCGCGACGGCCCTGTGCGGCACGCTGGCGACAAGCGCGCAGCCGAAGGTCTGAGGGGCCGCAGGGCCGGAAGGGGGTCTAGCTGCCCTCGCTCGGCGGCCGGTCGTCCCCCGAGGAGTCCGACGGGCCCGTCTGTGGCCCCTGGGGCGGCTTCGGGGACGCGTTCGTGAAGCCGCCGAAGCCGCGGCGGACCCGGTCGCCCAGGTCGCCGGCGCCGCCCGCGAGGTCGGTGACCAGCTTCATCAGCGGATCCTTGGAGCTCTTCACATGGCTGCCGTAGTGGTTCGCCGACTCGCGCCAGGAGTCCCGGACCGAGGTGTCCTTGTCCTCGTCGCGCCGCGGGTAGTGGCCGTCCATGATCCGTTGGTAGTCCCGCGACTCGGCCCACTTCTTCAGCTCGGCCGCCCGCACGGTGGTGAAGGGGTGGGAGCGGGGCAACACGTTGAGGATCTTCAGCACCGAGTCGCGCAGGTCACCACCCGCCTCGTACTCCTCGGCCTGCGCGAGGAACGCGTCCACGTTCATCTCGTGCAGGTGGTTGCCGCCCGCGATCTTCATCAGACCCCGCACGGAGGCCTGCAGATCCTGCCCGACCAGCAGCCCGGCCCGGTCAGCGGAGAGCTCCGACTTGCGGAACCACTCCCGCAGGCCGGTCACGATCGCCATGATGGCGAGGTTGCCCAGGGGGATCCAGGCGACCCGGACGGCGAGGCTGGTCAGGAACAGCAGGATCGTCCGGTAGACCGAGTGACCGGACAGCGCGTGGCCCACCTCGTGCCCGACGACCGCCCGCATCTCCTCCTCGTCGAGGAGCTCCACGAGGCCCGTCGTGACGACGATGATCGGCTCGTCCAGACCGATGCACATCGCGTTCGGCTGCGGGTCCTGGTTCACATACATCGGCGGGACCTTCTCCAGGTCCAGGATGTAGCAGGCATCCCGCAGCATCACGTTCAGATGGGCGAACTGCTGGTCCGAGACCCGCACCGAGTCGGACAGGAACAGCAGCCGCAGACTGCGCTCGGGCAGCAGGCCGCTGAGCGCCTTGAACACCGTGTCGAAACCGCTCAGCTTGCGCAGCGCCACCAGGGCGGAGCGGTCGGCCGGGTGCTCGTAGGTGCGCGAGGAGATCCCGGAAAAGCGCCTGCGCTGCCTGCTCGGCACGTGCTCGTGCCCGTTGTGCTCGTGGCCGTCGGACATGTCTTCCCCCAGCGTCTGGTGTGACCTTTGCGGCCCTTTGTGCGGGCTTTTGCTTCCCCGAGGCAGAGCCCAGCCTAGGCGGAGTTACGGTGGTCGGGCAGTACAGCGAAGGAGACCACCGTCATGGAGCACCACCCCGCATCCGCCTGGCTCGCCGGGGCCGCGAACGCCGCCGGGGGACAAGGACCGGGGATGCTGCGGATCGTGCTGATCGTGATGATCCTGGGCTGTGCGGTGACCGCTTGGTTCCTGCTGCGTGGCTACAGACGGAAGGACGACTGAGGCCACACGAAGGTTCCCCGCCGGGCCCCGGGAGCGGCCCCGGCGGCTACGCGCGTGTCCGCCCGCGGCACGAACAAGCGGAGTCGGGGTGATCGCGGAACGGGCGCCCGCTTACGATGAGCCGACGTCTTTAACCCGCCCTCACGCGATAGGTCCTGCCGAAGATGAGCTTCCACAGCACCGCTGCCCAGTTGGTCACCCTCGCCGCCGAGGGCGAAGAGCACGGCGGAAATCACGAGAGCCTCAGCCCCTACCTCACCGGCGGTGGCGCCCTCTTCATCCTGCTGCTCCTGCTGTGGATCACCACCCGCTTCAACCGCGACCGCTGAGACCGGCGGGGCATCCCGCCGAGGATGCCCGGGGGACCACGGGGGCGGCCGGAGCCCTCAGGCAGGGCCGGTAGGGTCTGCACGCATGGGAGAGCAGGACATGCCTACCGGTCCGGCGAACGAGACGCCGCACGACCCGGCACGGGACACGGCGAGCGGAACCGAGCGACACTCGGAGCCCCGCCGTGCCTCCGCGGTGGCCGGCCGGACCGACGGCCCCGGAAAGAGCCCGTCGCGACCGGGCAAGCGCCGCCTCGGTGTCATGGGCGGCACCTTCGACCCGATCCACCACGGGCACCTGGTGGCGGCCAGCGAGGTCGCCGCGGCGTTCCACCTCGACGAGGTGGTCTTCGTGCCGACGGGCCAGCCCTGGCAGAAGACCCACCGCAGCGTCTCCCCGGCCGAGGACCGCTACCTGATGACGGTCATCGCGACCGCCGAGAACCCGCAGTTCTCCGTGAGCCGCATCGACATCGACCGCGGCGGCCCCACCTACACCGTGGACACGCTGCGCGACCTGCGCGCGCTCAACCCGGACACGGACCTGTTCTTCATCACCGGCGCCGACGCGCTCGCCCAGATCCTGACCTGGCGGGACAGCGAGGAGCTGTTCTCCCTGGCGCACTTCATCGGGGCCACCCGGCCGGGCCACCACCTGGACGACGCCGGGCTCCCGGAGGGCGGTGTCTCGCTCGTGGAGGTTCCGGCTCTGGCCATCTCCTCCACGGACTGCCGTGCGAGAGTCGCCAAGGGCGACCCCATCTGGTACCTGGTGCCGGACGGCGTCGTGCGCTATATCGACAAGCGCGAGCTGTACCGCGGCGAGTGAGCCGAGAGGGGCACCGGTGAACGACCGATACGACGCGGGGGCCGCGGGCTACGGCGCCGACCAGTACGAGCTCGTCGGCTACGACGAGTACGGCCAGCCTGTCTACCGCCAGGTCCAGACCCAGCAGCAGACCTACGATCCGTACACCCAGCAGCACCAGCAGGGCTACGGCTACGACCCGTACGCGCAGCAAGGGCAGCAGTCCCCGCCCGCCTACGACTACGGCACCGGCGGGCAGCCCGCTCCCGACTACGGCTCCTACGACCCGTACGGCACCGCCACGCACCAGGGCGGTGCCGCGCAGGGCGCCCCGCACGACCCCTACGGCCACACCGCCGCCGGTACCACCGGCCGGCAGCCCCGGGTCGCCGAACAGACCGCCCAGCAGACCGCCCACATCCCGCAGCAGGCCGGCCCCGACCACGACCGGGAAGCCCCCGCCGAGTCGCAACGGGAGTACCACACCGAGCAGTTCGCCTTCGTCGAGGAACCGGACGCCAACTCCGAAGACGTCATCGACTGGCTGAAGTTCACCGAGAACCGCACCGAACGCCGCGAGGAGGCCCGGCGCCGGGCCCGCGGCAGGATCGTGGCCCTGGTGGTCGTCCTCGCGCTCGTCGCGGCCGGCGGCGTCGGCTACCTCTGGTACGCGGGGAAGCTGCCCGGTCTGTCGTCCGAGGACTCCAAGGCGGGCACCGCGACGGCCGCAGGCGCCCAGAAGCGCGACGTGATCGTCGTCCACCTGCACGACACCAAGGGCGGCGGCACCTCCACGGCCCTCCTCGTCGACAACACCACCACCGAGCGGGGCACCACCGTCCTGGTGCCCAACTCCCTCGCCCTGACCAGCGACGACGGCACCACGACGACGCTCGCCAAGTCGGTCGAGGACGACGGCTCCGACGGCACCCGCGACGCGCTCGACACGGTCCTCGGCACCGACATCGAGGGCACCTGGCGCCTGGACACCCCCTACCTGCAGAACCTCGTCGACCTGGTCGGCGACATCGACGTCGACACCGACGCCGAAGTGCCCGACCCGGCCGCCAAGAAGAAGGGCGAGGCCCCCCTGGTCAACAAGGGCCGGGACCAGACCCTGAGCGGCAAGATGGCGGTCGCCTACGCCACCTACCGCGCCCCCGGCGAGGCCCAGAACGCCCAGTTGGAGCGCTTCGGCCAGGTCATGCAGGGCATCCTGCGCAAGATGTCCTCCGACCCGCGGGCCGCGACGACCACCATCCAGACCCTCGCGCAGATCCTCGACCCGTCCCTCACCGACAAGGACCTCGGCACCTTCCTCGCCGGGCTCTCCGACCTCGCCAAGGGCGGCGACGTCACGACCGACCTGCTGCCCGTCCAGAACGACGGCACGCTCAGCGCCCAGGCGAGCGCGCGGGTCGTCAAGAACGTTCTCGGCGGCACCGCCAAGAGCCCCGACAAGGACGCCGCCGTCAGCGTCTCCGTGCAGAACGCCACCGGAGTCAAGGACAACACCGAGAAGGCCCGTGTCGTGCTCCTCAACGGCGGCTTCACCTTCCTGGAGGGCGGCACCGGCACCGCCCGGACCACCTCCCAGGTCGTCTACACCGACGCCGCCGACAAGGCGAACGCCGCCGAGGTCGCCAAGACCCTCGGCCTGTCCGCGGGGTCCGTCACGAAGGGCAAGACCTCGGGGAGCGCGGACGTCTCCGTGGTCCTCGGCCAGGACTACAGGCCGTCGTCCGGCTAGACGCGGCTAGACGGCGAAAGGGCCCTCCCCACGTGATCCCGGTCATCGCGTGGGGGGCCGGCGGCGGTACGTGAGACCCTTGGTGTCCAGTGTCCGCCGACCGAAAGCCATGCAGTGACCGTGACCGACCGCTCTCACGAGCTGATCAACACCGCCGCCCAGGCGGCCGCCGACAAGCTGGCCCACGACATCGTCGCCTACGACGTCAGTGACGTGCTGTCCATCACGGACGCCTTCCTGCTGGCCTCGGCACCCAACGACCGCCAGGTCAAGGCGATCGTCGACGAGATCGAGGAGCGCCTCTCGAAGGAACTCGGCGCCAAGCCGGTGCGCCGCGAGGGCGACCGCGAGGCCCGCTGGGTACTGCTCGACTACGTCGACATCGTCGTCCACGTCCAGCACAGCGAGGAGCGCGTCTTCTACGCCCTGGAGCGGCTGTGGAAGGACTGCCCCGAGGTCGAGCTGCCCGAGGAGGCCAAGGCCACCCGCGGGAAGGCCGAGGAGCACGCCAAGCTGCGGGCTGCCGAGGAGGCGGCGGAGCTGGACGGTGACTGGCGGTGACCACCTTCGGTGAGGCGTCCGCCGGGAAGGGCCGTGGCCGTCGCGTCATCCTGTGGCGGCACGGCCAGACCTCGTGGAACGTGGAGCGCCGTTTCCAGGGCAGCACGGACGTCGAGCTGACCGAGACCGGTCTCGCCCAGGCCCGCCGCGCCGCCCGGCTGCTCGCTTCCCTCAAGCCGGACGCCATGGTCGCCTCCGACCTGCGGCGCGCAGCGGCCACGGCCGCCGAGCTCGCCACGCTCACCGGCCTCGACGTCATCCACGACGAGGGGCTGCGGGAGACCTACGCGGGCGTCTGGCAGGGCCTGACGCACGACGAGATCCTCGCCCGGCACGGCGAGGAGTACGCCGCGTGGAAGCGCGGTGAGCCCGTCCGCCGCGGCGGTGGCGAACTGGAGACCGAGGTCGCCGACCGCGCCGCCCCCGTGGTGCTGCGGTACGCCGAGAAGCTCCCCGACGACGGCACGCTCGTCGTGGTCAGCCACGGCGGCACGATCCGCACCACCATCGGCCGCCTGCTGGGTCTCGATCCCCACCACTGGGAAAGCCTCGGCGGACTCTCCAACTGCTGCTGGTCCGTGCTCGGCGAAGGCGCCCGCGGCTGGCGTCTGCTGGAGCACAACGCCGGCACCCTGCCGGAACCGGTGCTCGGCGACGACGACTGACCCCCGGATTTCACTTTCCGGCAGGTCGCAGGCTAAAGTTCTTCTTGTTCGCCCCGCCAAGCGGGGCGAGAGACCATGCGGCTCAGCCGCGTGGCGCAAGGGGCTATAGCTCAGTTGGTAGAGCGCCTGCATGGCATGCAGGAGGTCAGGAGTTCAATTCTCCTTAGCTCCACGCCAAGATCCCGTTCCCGCTCAGGGGGCGGGATTTTTCGTGCTCCGGCTTGAGTCACTCGGGCTAGCTCAGGCGTATACCTCTACGGCTCCGCCGGGTGCCGTGTCCGGACTGGTACTGAGGCGTCGCTGACCGTATTGGTCCGGCCGTGGCAGAATCAAACGGCCGGAAGGGGGCGCGGCCCGACGGGAGGAGTAGTGATGCCTGCGAGCATCCGCGAGGAGGTCGACCACCTCCTCGAAGCAGCGTTCACAGGGGAGATGTCCACCCGCCTCAGCTGCCCTTCCTGCGGTTCCGCGCATGTGGCCCAGATGCTCGGCGACAACGGCGGGATTTCCTACGTGTGCACGGCCTGCGGCCACAGCTGGAGCTGATCGATGGGTGCACACAGGCGGAAGTGCGACTGGTGCGGCAGCGGGACTCCGATCGTCCGCGACATGGAGCCGATCAATCCCGACTACCAGTACTGGTGCGAGGAATGCGCGCGGGCGCTGATCATAAAAGGCGACCCGATCGAGACGTACCGCGAGTTGGAGGGCGAGCCGATCTACGGGCGGCTTCTGGAGGAGCACTGCACGCTCAAGCGGTTCTACTCGTTCGTCACGGCATAACGGGCATTTCGGGCAAAGTGAAACCGATTTGGTGTTGGGCCTGATGGGCCAGTAATGTTGGCGTCGCCGCCGGGGAAACCCGGAGGGGCACTGGCAAGGGGCTATAGCTCAGTTGGTAGAGCGCCTGCATGGCATGCAGGAGGTCAGGAGTTCAATTCTCCTTAGCTCCACAGCAGATGAGAAGGCGGGCCATCCGAATCGGATGGCCCGCCTTCTTCGTGTGCGTGGTCCTGCGTGTGCGTCGCCCGGGTGCGCTCACGGCGGGCCCGGCGGGCCCGCCGTGTCTGTGCTCAGCGGCCGAGAGCGCGGCGGCCGCGGCCCTGGGAGAGGACCGGGAGGTTGCGGGACGGCGCTCCCGGCGCGCTCGCCTCCTCGAGGCGCAGCGCCAGTGCCGGGCAGCGGCGCACCGCGCGTAGGGCCTTGGCCTCGGCGTACCGCGGCACCTGTGCCTGCGCCACGGTCGGGAAGCCGTCGGCGCCCAGCTGGAACACCTCGGGGAGGATGTCCGCGCACAGTCCGTGGCCCCGGCACAGCGTCCAGTCCACGTAGATCTTCTGGCGGCTGGGGCCGTTCTCCTCTGACTCTCCGCCGCCCGGGATGCCCGTGGGGGCCCTGCCCCCCTCGAAGAGCGGCAGAACGCCCTCCACGGGCCGTCCGCAGCCGTTGCCGAGGACGTGGGCGGCCAAGTCGTCGGTGAAGGCCTTGATGGTCGACTCGATGAACATCGCGGAGCCGTCCGGGTGCGAGCACGCTCCGCGCCGCTTCACGTTCTTGGCGACCTGCTTGAGGGCCTCCAGGGCGGCCGGTCCGCCGCCGTTGAGGATGTCCTCCAGGCCGCGTGCGGCGGCCGGCAGGCCGAGGTAGCAGGGGCCGCACTGGCCCGCGCTCTCCTCGGCCAGCCACTGCGCCACCCGCAGCGACTCGCCCAGCGGGCAGGTGTCCTGAGTGATCGGCAGAATCGCGCCGGCGCCGAGTGCGCCGCCCACCGCGTCCAGGGAGTTGCGGGAGACGACCGCCTCGTTGACCGTCGCCGCGTCGATCCACTTGCCGTGGTAGCCGCCGGTGAGCACGCCCTGCGGCACCGGCGGAGCGCCGGCGAGCTGCAGGACGTACCGCAGCGGCACGCCCGTCGGGACCTCGATCACCATGGGGCGGGCGACCGCGCCGGAGACCGTGAGCATGACGGTGCCCGGCTCGTCGTACAGACCGGTGTTGCCGTAGCGCTCCGGGCCGATGCGGGCGGCGATCGCCAGCTGGGCGAAGGTCTCGGCGTTGGAGAGCAGGGTGGGTGCGCCGCCGACGCCGTTCTGCGAGGCGCTGACCTTGCGGCCGGGCGGGACGGCCGGGCCGCCGTCGATCGAGCGGATCAGCGACGCGGCGGCGCCGGTGACCATGCGGACCGGATTGCGCTGGACGCGTGCGCGCAGCGCCGACCGGCGGCCGTTGCTCAGGCCGCGTTCGGAGAGCGCGGCCTCCATGGAGCGCTGCGTCGACTCACGGGTGACCCCCACCACGAGCGTGCGGGCACCCAGGGCCTCGGCGCACAGCAGGGCGCCGTCCAGGATGAGATGCGGGGCACGGTTGATCAGCACCGTGTCCTTGCGGCAGGCCGGCTCGTCCTCGCTTCCGTTCACGACGACGACCGGCCGGACGCCGCGCTTGATCGCCGCTTCGGCGACCGAGCGCAGCTTCTTGTGGAAGGGGAAGCCCGCGCCGCCGCGGCCCTTCAGGTTGATGCGTTCGGCGAGTTGCGCGAGCTGCTCGCCGCCCATCGGCTCGAGCGGCCCGTGCACCTTGAGGTGCATGGGCAGATCGAGCCGATCGACAAGGTCGAAGCCCGACGTGAGCTGGGGAAGGCCGACCACGCGGACTTCGGGTACGTCGGGCAGGGCCTCGTTCACTTAAAGCCTCCGGAAGGCGTGTTCCAAGGTTCGCCCGATCCCGGTGCGTCGAAGTCGTAGGACGCACCGGGATTTGTGTCAGTGGCGGGACCGCTGTTGTACGTGTCGTTCGGGTAGTACGTGCCGAAGGCGGCGTTCGACTCACCCGTGTCGTACACGTCACTCGATCCGTAACCGGCGGCGCCTGGATTGCCATAGGCCGGGATGTTTTGCCCGGTGTCCTGGAGGGGGTCGTACGGCGGGATGTTGAAGCCCGTGTCCTGGAGCGGGTCGTAGGCGGACGGCGGGGCCTCGCCGACCGGCGGCGGGGACGGGATCGGCCAGTTGCCCGAGGTGCTGGAAGGGCCGTCCACGGTCGGGATGGTCTCGGTGGGCTGCATGTCCAGCGGCAACTGCATGCTGGTGGTCGGCCCGGGCGCGAAGGCCTGACCGCCCTGGGGAGGGCCCGAGACGGCCCGGTAGGCGGCGGCGAAGCCGTTCGCCGGTTCCTTGGCCGCGCCGCGTTCCGCCTTCTCGTACAGCGGTCCCGTCGGGGACGCCGCGGCGCGCGCGGACGCTCCCCGGCCCTCCTGGTCGCCGCGCGCGAACCCGCCTGCCGCCCGGGCCCGGCTCTCCTCCAGGTCCCTGCGGCCCAGGCCGTCGCCGGGCCCGATCATCGAGGCGATCTTGTCGGCGAACCGGCGCTTGACCTGGCGCGGAGCCGCGCGCAGGGCGAGCGCTCCGGCCACGCCGGCCAGGGACAGGCAGTACAGGATGACGAAGATCGGCTTGGCGGAGCGACCCGCGTAGAGTCCGTGGACCAGGGCGGCGCACCAGGCCGGGTAGGCCAGCATGTGCATGGCCCGCCAGCGTGCCGCGACGGGCGCGGGGGACGCGAAGCGGTTGCGCAGCACGCCGGTGATGCCTACGAAGATCATGAGCATGCCCGCCAGGGTGCCCAGCCCGATCAGGAACGACCTGCCCCCGACCAGTTCCTCGTCGGTGAACGCCAGCCCGAAGGGGATCACCGCGGCGATCCACGAGGTGTGGGAAAGCGCCAGCTTCACGCCGATGTGCACCAGCAGGAAGACGATCGAGGCGACGGCCGTGGTCCGGTGCACGGCCTGCGCCAGGATGCGGCGGCGCGCGTCGAGGAGGACCCGGTCCTGGGCGATCAGGCCCCAGATCACCGAGCACGTCAGACACACGAGGGACAGCACGCCCGCACCGAAGTTGAGGAACTCGGCGAACGAGTCGTCTGCCGTGGAGTCGTAGGGGTTCACGACAGGCCTCCCCACGTCCCGGTGGCCGGGTGTAGGGAGGTGTTACTGCGATGAGGGTTCATGGGGGCAACTCCGAGCGGTTCGGTAAAGCAGCGGTCCCGCTGCCGAACTCTAAGCGGAGTCATACCGATCAGTACGAGGTTTGAGTTATTGCGTTGTTATCAAAGGACAATGTGCTTGCTGCGATGTCCCTTAGTGGTTGTTACGCGAAGTAACTATTGACCTTGGTTCAGGTTTTCGGGCGCCGAGAGGGGCCTCGGAAGTGCGTCGCGACGCGCTGAGGGCCTGCGGTACCCTAGCGCCATGCGTGCCGTACGCCTTCTGCTTAGCGGGCCGCGCTGATCAGTCCCGGCCACCGGACGAGTCGAGTGGCCGGCATCGGCGCGGCGTCCCCTCCTGTGTGAGGGGATTTTTCGTTTCTCGAACCAGACAGCCGCAGGCAGAGACGATCGATGGAGCTTTGAGGATCATGAGCGAGACGAACCCCGCCGTCACCTCCGAGGTGGCGGCGCCGCACCGCTACACGGCCGCCATGGCTGCCGAGATCGAGGCACGCTGGCAGGACTTCTGGGACGCCGACGGCACCTACGCCGCGCCCAACCCCAAGGGCGACCTGGCCGGTGACCCGGAGCTCGCCGCCCGCCCCAAGAAGTTCATCATGGACATGTTCCCGTACCCCTCCGGTGCGGGCCTGCACGTCGGCCACCCTCTGGGCTACATCGCCACGGACGTCTTCGCGCGCTTCCAGCGGATGACCGGCCACAACGTCCTGCACACCCTGGGCTTCGACGCCTTCGGCCTGCCCGCCGAGCAGTACGCGGTGCAGACCGGCACGCACCCGCGCGTGTCCACCGAAGCCAACATGGAGAACATGAAGTCCCAGCTGCGCCGGCTGGGCCTGGGCCACGACAAGCGCCGGTCGTTCGCCACGATCGACCCGGACTACTACAAGTGGACCCAGTGGATCTTCCTGCAGATCTTCAACTCCTGGTACGACCACGACGCCCGCCGGGCCCGCCCGATCGCCGAGCTGGTCGCCGAGTTCGAGTCCGGTGAGCGTCCCGTACCGGGCCACACGCGCGCGTGGAGCGAGCTGAGCGCCGCCGAGAAGGCCGACGTCCTGGGCGAGTTCCGGCTGGCCTACGCCTCCGACGCGCCGGTCAACTGGTGCCCCGGGCTGGGCACCGTGCTGGCCAACGAGGAGGTCACCGCCGAGGGCCGCTCCGAGCGCGGCAACTTCCCCGTCTTCAAGGCCAAGCTGCGCCAGTGGAACATGCGCATCACGGCCTACGCCGACCGCCTGCTGGACGACCTGACCGAGCTGGACTGGCCCGAGGCCATCAAGCTGCAGCAGCGCAACTGGATCGGCCGCTCGGAGGGCGCCCGCGTCGACTTCCCCGTCGACGGCGAGCGCATCACGGTCTTCACCACCCGCCCCGACACCCTGTTCGGCGCCACCTACATGGTGCTGGCGCCCGAGCACCCGCTGGTCGAGAAGTTCACCCCGGCCGCCTGGCCGGAGGGCACCCACGAGGTGTGGACCGGCGGCCACGCGACCCCCGGTGAGGCCGTCGCCGCCTACCGCGCCCAGGCCGCCTCGAAGTCCGACGTGGAGCGCCAGGCCGAGGCCAAGGACAAGACCGGCATCTTCATCGGCGCGTACGCCACCAACCCGGTCAACGGCGAGCAGGTCCCGGTCTTCATCGCCGACTACGTCCTGATGGGCTACGGCACCGGCGCGATCATGGCCGTTCCGGCCGGCGACCAGCGCGACTTCGAGTTCGCGCGCGCCTTCGAGCTGCCGATCCACTGCATCGTCGAGCCGACCGACGGCCGCGGCACGGACACCTCGACCTGGGAGAACGCCTTCTCGTCGCACGACGCGAAGATCATCAACTCCTCGAACGACGAGGTGAGCCTGGACGGCCTGGACGTCGCCGAGGCCAAGGCCCGCATCACCGAGTGGCTGGAGCGGTCCGGCGTCGGCGAGGGCACCGTCAACTTCCGGCTGCGCGACTGGCTGTTCAGCCGCCAGCGATACTGGGGCGAGCCCTTCCCGATCGTCTACGACGAGGACGGCATCGCGCACGCGCTGCCCGAGTCGATGCTGCCCCTGGAGCTGCCCGAGGTCGAGGACTACTCGCCGCGCACCTTCGACGCGGACGACGCCGACACCCAGCCCGAGACCCCGCTGTCGCGCAACGAGGACTGGGTGAACGTCACCCTGGACCTGGGCGACGGCCGCGGCCCGCGCGCGTACCGGCGCGAGACCAACACCATGCCCAACTGGGCCGGTTCCTGCTGGTACGAGCTGCGCTACCTGGACCCGCACAACTCCGAGAAGCTGGTCGACCCGGAGATCGAGCAGTACTGGATGGGCCCGCGCGAGGGACAGCCGCACGGCGGTGTCGACCTGTACGTCGGCGGCGCCGAGCACGCCGTGCTGCACCTGCTGTACGCGCGCTTCTGGTCCAAGGTCCTGTACGACCTGGGCCACGTCTCCTCCGCGGAGCCGTTCCACAAGCTGTTCAACCAGGGCATGATCCAGGCCTACGTCTACCGTGACAGCCGTGGCATCGCGGTGCCGGCCGCCGAGGTGGAGGAGCGCGACGGCGCCTACTACCACCAGGGCGAGAAGGTCTCCCGGCTGCTGGGCAAGATGGGCAAGTCCCTGAAGAACGCGGTCACTCCGGACGAGATCTGCGCCGAGTACGGAGCCGACACGCTGCGCCTGTACGAGATGGCGATGGGCCCGCTGGACGTCTCCCGGCCGTGGGACACGCGCGCGGTGGTGGGGCAGTTCCGGCTGCTGCAGCGGCTGTGGCGCAACATCGTCGACGAGGCGACCGGCGAGCTGACCGTCGTCGACGCCGAGACCGACGAAGAGACGCTGCGCGCCCTGCACAAGGCGATCGACGGCGTCCGCGGCGACCTGGACGGCATGCGGTTCAACACCGCCATCGCCAAGGTCACCGAGCTGAACAACCACCTGACCAAGGTGGGCGGGGCAGTGACCCGACCGGTCGCCGAGGCCCTGGTGCTGATGGCCGCGCCGCTGGCCCCGCACATCGCCGAGGAGCTGTGGCGCCGGCTGGGGCACACGGACTCGGTGGTGCACCAGGACTTCCCGGTGGCCGACCCGGCGTACGTCGTCGACGAGACCGTGACCTGTGTCGTGCAGGTCAAGGGCAAGGTCAAGGCGCGGCTGGAGGTCTCGCCGTCGATCTCCGGCGACGAGCTGGAGAAGGTCGCGCTGGCCGACGAGAAGGTCGTCGCCGCGCTGGGCGGTGCCGGGATCCGGAAGGTGATCGTGCGCGCGCCGAAGCTGGTGAACATCGTTCCGGCGTAGCCGCCGGGAGTACGGCCGCTCCCGGGGTGGTCCGCCTGGGCTCGGACCGTTCTCGGTTCCGCTCAAAAGGCAGGACCGCTCTCGTTTCCGCGCAAAAGGCAGGACCGCTCTCGGGGTGGTCCCCTACGGGCAGGTTCGGGGTTTTTCTGGAACTCCGGACCTGCCCGTTGCGTTTACCGTTGAAGAGCGACGCGAGGCGCCGCGACGTCCTGAGGAGGAGCCCTTGTGGAAGTGATCGCAGTCTTCGCCCTGCTCTTCGTGCTCTTTGTCGGGCTCGGGGCGTACGCCACCGTGAAGGCGGTCGGCGCCGCCAAGCGCGGTGTGGACCGCGGTATCACCCAGGCCCGCCGCACGGTCGAGGACCACACACTGCGCGCCAAGTCCTTCGCCCAGCCCGGCGCCGCGGGCGAACTCGCTCAGCTCCGGCTGAAGCTGCGCACCTCTATGCGGGCCACGCAAGAGGCGCTGCGGGCGGCCGTCGCCGAGGACGAGTCCCTGAAGGAGTCCCTCGGCCTCTTCGAGCGGCTCAGTGCGCACGGGCGCGAGCTGGACGACGAGCTCAAGCGCCTGGAGTCAGAGCCGGACCGTGCCGCGCTCACCGAGCGCCTGCCCGGACTGCGCGAGCGCACCGAACGCATCACGCACTCGGCGGACTCGCTGCGCTGGGCGGCCCGCGACCGCGCCCGCCGCTTCGCGGACGACGACCTGGACTCGCTCAGCGCCCAGATCGACCTGGAGTCCGGGGCCCTGCGGCACTGGACGGCGCCGGAGCCGCAGCCCGCCTCCTCGCCGCAGCCCGCGTCCTCCGGGCAGCACGCGTCCTCTTCGCGGCCGGGCTCCGCGTCACAGTCCGCCGCGCCGCCGCCCTGGCCCGAGGCGCCCGCCGCGGATGCCACCTCGGCCGGGCAGACCTGGCAGGACACCGCGCAGTCGAGCCCCGAGCAGGAGCCGGCGCGGCCCGCCATCACGCCGCCCGCAGCGCGCCCGACCTACCCCTGGCAGAAGAAGCGCCGTCCCGAGAGCACCACTTGATCCGGCCAGTGGCCCCGCAGGGCGCGGGGGCCGGGCTGCCGCACGGGCGCTACGGCAGGTAACCTCCAGCTCATGTCCCGCCATGTCGCGATCGTCACCGATTCAACGGCCTACCTGCCGACCCGGACGATGGAGCGTCACGGCATCACCGCGGTACCCCTGACCGTGGTCCTCGGTGACCGGGCGCTGGAGGAGGGCACCGAGATCTCGACCCGCGCCCTCGCCCAGGCTTTGCAGAAGCGGCGCCCCGTGACGACCTCGCGGCCCGGTCCCGCGGTCTTCGAGGAGACCTACCGCAGGGTCGCCGAGTCCGGCGCCACCGGCATCGTCTCCCTCCATCTCTCCGCCGAGCTCTCCGGGACGTACGACGCGGCCGTCGTGGCCGCGCGGCAGGCGCCGGTGCCGGTGCGGGTGGTGGACACGGGCATGATCGCGATGGCGCTCGGGTTCTGCGCGCTCGCCGCGGCGGAGACCGCGGAGTCGGGCGGGACGGTCGACGAGGCCGTCGCGGCCGCCGAGAAGAGGGCCGCGGGCACCTCCGCCTACTTCTACGTCGACACCCTCGATTACCTGCGGCGCGGCGGGCGGATCGGCGCCGCGCAGGCCCTGCTGGGCTCGGCGCTCGCGGTGAAGCCGCTGCTGCAACTGTCCGACGGGCGTATCGAGCCACTGGAGAAGGTGCGGACCGCGTCCAAGGCGATCGCCCGCCTCGAGGAGATCGCGGCCGACCGTGCGGGCAGCGCCCAGGTGGATGTCGCCGTCCATCATCTCGCCGCCCCGGACCGGGCGTCGGCCCTCGCCGACCGGCTGCGGACGCGGGTGTCCGGGCTGGCCGATCTGCATGTCAGCGAGGTCGGGGCGGTGATCGGAGCGCATACGGGACCCGGGCTGCTGGGGGTCGTGGTTTCGCCCCGGTGAACGTTGCTGTGGGACTCCGGCCGCCCGTGTGAGTGACAGAGTTGTCCACAACCGGGGGATTTTCCCCGGGAATTGACCAAGATCATCGCGGGTGGGCCCGAGTGGCCGATCCTCGTCGCATGGCACTTCGATCACGTTCACGCACAGCGACCGCGACCAGTGGGCCGGGCCGTCATCCGGCATCCGACGGGCGCGTCCGCCATCACCGACGCCCGCCTGTCGCGCGCGGGCGGGCCCGGCAGCGCCATGCCTCTGCGGAGGAACTGCGGCGGCGGGCGGGGGTGTTGTTCGGCGAGCACGCGGGGCAGGCGGATGGCACAGGACACGCGGAGCGCGCAGGGCAGGCGGGGCACGCAGGACACGCGGAGCAGGCAGAGCGGGCGGGGCGCGCAGGGCAGGCGGAGCAGGCAGAGCGGGCGGGGCAC
>NZ_JACHCX010000015.1:169501-175656 GCF_014207295.1 Streptomyces sp. AK010 | reverse complement strand
CGCAGGGCAGGCGGAGCGCGCAGGGCAGGCGGGGCGCGCAGGGCAGGCGGAGCAGGCAGAGCGGGCGGGGCACGCAGGGCAGGCGGAGCGCGCAGGGCAGGCGGGGCGCGCAGGGCAGGCGGAGCAGGCAGAGCGGGCGGGGCACGCAGGGCAGGCGGAGCGCGCAGGACACGCGGGGCGCGCAGGGCAGGCGGAGCAGGCAGAGTGGGCGGAGCACGCAGGGTCGGCCGGGCCTCCTGGGCGGGCCGAGCCGGTCGAACCGGCCGGGGAGCGGCGGGAGTCGGGGCAGGGACCGCCGGGCTGGGTCGGCCTCGACGAGACTCCGCGAGGACGTGGTGGCCGCCCCGCGCTCGCGGAGCCCACGGGTGGTCTCCCCGACCTGGAGGCGGAACCCATGGGCAGTCTCCAGGACCAGGACGGCCGCGCGGGTGGGGGAGTCTGGCGGGAGCGGGCCGGGTCGGCGCTGCGGGAGCGCATGCCCCTGTGGTTGCAGGCCCGGTGCGGTCTGGAGCGGCGCAGCGTGCTGGCGCTGGCGGTGGTGCTCGTCGTCGCCGCGGTCTTCGCCGTGCAGCACTTCTGGGCAGGCCGAACCCAGTCCGTGCGGCCGCCGGAGGTGGTGCGGGCGGCGGTGCCGTACGGGGAGGGGCAGGAGAGCGGGCAGACCGGAGGGAAGGACGGCCCGGGCGCCGCGAGGGCGCCTGCCGGTGCCGCTTCGGGGGCTTCCGCCGGGTCCGTGAAGGCGGGGGCGCCCGAGATCGTCGTGGATGTGGGCGGCAAGGTGCGTGACCCAGGGATCCACCGGCTGCCGGCCGGCTCGCGGGTCGCGGACGCGCTGCACGCGGCGGGCGGGGTGAAGCCCGGCACGGACACCGACGGGCTCAACCGCGCCCGGTTCCTCGTGGACGGCGAGCAGGTGATCGTCGGAGGGCCGGCTCCCGCACCGGCTCCCGGGGCGGGCGGTGGTTCCGCTCCGGGCGGCCCGGCCGGTGGGGTGGCCGCGCCGGCCGCCCCCATCCCCCTCAACACGGCCACCGTGGACCAACTGGACACCCTGCCGGGGGTGGGCCCGGTGCTGGCGCAGCACATCATCGACTACCGCACACAGCACGGCGGTTTCCGTTCCGTGGACGAGTTGCGCGAGGTGAACGGCATCGGCGACCGCCGCTTCGCCGACCTGCGCGACCTCGTACGGCCATGAGGAGCCCCTCCGGCCCGCCGGTGCGGCAGGACGAGCCCGCGTCCGGGCTCGGTCCCACCCGGTCGCCCGTGCACGCCTCGTCCGGCACCCGTCTCGGCACCGCCCGGCCACGCCAGGAGGGCCCGACCGACCTGCGGCTCGTACCACCCGCCCTCGCGGCCTGGGGCACAGCGGCGCTGGTGCTGGACGCGCATCCGGCGTGGGCGCTCGGCCTCGTGACCGGCTGCCTCGTGCTGGGCTGCCTGGTGGCCGTCGGACTGCCGCCGTCGGCCCGGCGGACCCGCCGGGCGCGGGTGGCGTCATGGCCGCGCGCCTCCGCCGTCGCCCTGCTGCTGTGTGTCGCGGCGGCTGCCGCCTCGGCCGGTCTGCACGGGGCGGATCTGCGCCGGGGTCCGGTGCCCGGTCTGGCGCGGGAGTACGCGGCGGTGACGGCCGAGGTCGAGCTCTCGTCCGACCCTCGGCTCACCCGGCCGAAGGTCAGAGGCGATCACGTGGCCCCGAAGGCCGTGCTGATCGACGCCGATGTGCTGCGCGTCCAGGAGGCGGGCGGCACTGCGGTGACGACACGGGCGCCGGTGCTGGTGATCGTGGACGTGGACGCGGCCCCGCCCGGTCGTTTCACCGATGGGCGGGGCCGGTCACCGTGGCTCGGCCTGCTGCCGTCGACGCGGCTGCGGGTCAGTGCCCGGCTGGCGCCCGCGATGACGGGCGGCGACCGGGTAGCGGCCGTGCTGCGGGTGCGGAACCAGGGCGAACCGGAGGTGGTGGGAGAGCCCTCGGGGCCGCAGCGGCTCGCCGGGCGGCTGCGCGCCGGGCTGCGGGAGGCGACCGACGGGCTGCCGGCGGACCCCCGGGCGCTGCTGCCCGGCCTGGTGGTCGGAGACACCTCGCGGATCACTCCGGAGCTGGAGGAGGCGTTCAAGGAGACCGACCTCACGCACACGCTGGCCGTGTCAGGGGCCAACTTCACGATCCTCCTCGCGCTGCTGCTCGGCCCGCCGGGCCTGGCACAGCACGTCGAGCGGCGGGGCCTGGCGCCCCGGCTCGGCATCTCCCTGCGCGGGACGGCGGTGCTCGGGGGCGTGCTCTCGCTCGGGTTCGTCATCGTGTGCCGACCGGATCCGAGCGTGGTGCGCGCCGCGGCCTGCGGAGCCGTGGCGCTGCTCGCCCTGGCGACCGGCCGGCGGAGGTCGATGATCCCGGCGCTGGCGACGGCGGTTCTGCTGCTGGTGCTGTACGACCCGTGGCTGGCGCGGAGTTACGGATTCCTGCTGTCCGTCGTGGCGACCGGTGCCCTGCTCACACTCGCGCCGCGCTGGAGCGCCGGACTGCGACGGCGCGGAGTACCGCCGCGACTGGCCGAGGCGCTGGGCGCCGCCGCGGCCGCCCAGGCGCTGTGCGCGCCCATCGTCGCCGTGCTGTCGGCGCGGGTGAGTCTGGTGGCGGTGCCGTGCAATCTGCTCGCGGAGTTCGCGATCGCGCCGGCGACCGTGCTGGGGTTCGCGGCGCTGGCCGCGGCGCCGGTGGCGATGCCGGTGGCCGAGGCCCTCGCGTGGTGCGCGCACTGGCCCGCCGGATGGATCGCGCGGATCGCCCGGGCGGGGGCGGCGCTGCCGGGCGGGGGAGTGGACTGGCCGGGCAGTTGGGCGGGCGCGGCGCTGCTCCTGGCCGCGACCCTCGTCGTGGTGCTCGTCGGGCGGCGGCTGCTCGGACATCCCTGGTGGTGCGCGGCCTGCGGACTGCTGCTGGCGCTGGCGGTGGTGCAGCCGCCGCCGCTGACCCGGGCGGTCACGGGCTGGCCGCCACCGGGCTGGCGGCTGGTGATGTGTGACGTGGGGCAGGGCGACGCCATGGTGCTCGCGGCGGGCGCGGGGACCGGCGTGGTGGTGGACGCCGGGCCCGACCCGCAACTCGTCGACCGCTGTCTGCGCTCACTGGGCATCAGCAGGATCCCGCTGGTCGTGCTCACCCACTTTCACGCCGATCACGTGGCCGGCCTGCCCGGGGTGCTGCGGGGCCGGGCCGTGGGCGCGATCGAGACGACGGGGTTCGAAGAGCCCGCCGAACAGGCCGCGTTCGTGCGGAGACTGGCGGCGGCTCGGCGGATCCCCCTGACGCGGGCGGCGGCCGGGGAGCAGCGGCGGACGGGGGAGTTGTCCTGGCAGGTGGTGTGGCCGCCCCCGAGCCCGCCGCCGGACTCGCCTTCGCGGACACCGCCGGACTCGCCTTCGCGGACACCGCCGGACTCGCCTTCGCGGACACCGCCGGACTCGCCTTCGCGGACACCGCCCGGGACACCTCCGGGAGTCTTTCCGGTCCGTCCGCCGGCGCCGGAGGGGCCGAACGACGCCAGCGTCGCCATGCTGGTCCGCACGGCCGGACTGCGCCTGCTGCTCCTGGGGGACCTGGAGCCCCCGGCGCAGCGGGCGCTGGCGAGATCACCCGCGGCCGAGGCACTGGAGGGTGTGGACGTCCTGAAGGTGGCCCACCACGGCTCCGCCTACCAGGACCCAGGGCTCCTACGCCGGGCGGCCCCGCGGCTGGCCCTCATCTCCTGCGGCGAGGACAACTCGTACGGGCACCCGGCGCCCGGTACGGTCGCGGCGCTGCGCGCCGGGGGCGCGGCGGTGCTGCGGACGGACCGGGACGGCGCGCTCGCGGTCGCAGGAGGGGGCGGAGAGCTGAGGGTGGCGCGAGACTGAGGGCATGAACTCAGCACAGGTTGATGCCTATCTCCGCCGACTGGGAGCCGAGCACCCGGCGTGGCCCACCGTCGACGCGCTGCGCGAACTGCACCTGCGTCACCTGCGGACCGTGCCGTTCGAGAACCTGTCGATCCATCTGGGCGAGGAGATCGTGCTGGAGGAGAAGCGGCTGCTGGACAAGGTGGTGGGCGCGCGGCGGGGCGGATTCTGCTACGAACTCAACGGCTCCTTCGGGGCGTTGCTCGCGGCGCTGGGGTACGACGTGGCGCTGCTGGCGGCGCGGGTGTACGGGGAGGAGGGGCGGCTCGGGATCCCGTACGACCATCTCGCGCTGCGGGTACGGACGGTGGACGGGGGCGACTGGCTGGCCGATGTCGGGTTCGGGGCGCACAGCCACCTTCCGCTGGCGTTCGGGGGCCGGGGTGAGCAGAAGGATCCCGGGGGCACGTTCCGGATCGTCGAGGCGGGGCCGGACGCGGCCGGGGTGCGCGGCGGGCACGGCACGGTGGAGGCGGCGGACCTGGACGTGTTCCGGGATGGCAGAGCGCAGTACCGCCTGGAGGCGCGGCCGCGGGTGCTCGGTGACTTCGTGGCCGGGGCGTGGTGGCACAGCACGTCGTCGGTGTCGCATTTCACGCGGTCGCTGGTCTGTTCGCGGGTGACGGAGGAGGGAGGGCGGATCACGCTCAGCGGGCGCAGACTCACGGTGACGGCGGCCGACGGGACGCGGGAGGAGCGGGAGCTGGAGGCCGACGAGGAGATCCTCGGGGTGTACCGGGAGCGGTTCGGGATCGAGCTCGACAAGGTGCCGACGCTGCGAAATCCCGCGTAGACGTCCATATCGGCCACACGGGGCTACTCGTGCGTAGTGCCAGCACATGTGCTGGATTCCCGTGATGTGGTCCCGTGTTGCCCCGAAAGCCTCACCGGTGGTCGAATGCTTCTTCGGCAAGTGTGATCAACAGTGATCAACAGGCGATTTCGAGCCACTCAGGGAGTCGTGGATGATCGGCCGCTGGCGGGGAAGCCGCACCGACCGGGTGCAACGAACCAGTCCCCTGGCGGCGGTGCCGATCCCGCCCAGTGCGGGGGTGCTGGCCTGCCGGGTGCTGGACCCGGTCAACGAACCGGTCAGACATGCGGAGTTCGCGGTCACGGACGCCGTGGGGCGGCCGGTGGTCAGCGGGGGAGCGGATCCGTACGGGTCGTTCGTGACGACCGTGCCCGCCGGGGAGTACCGGCTCGCGGTGTCGGCGGAGGGGTACACGCCGTACCGGGCGACCACGCAGGTCGCCGAGAACGCGCTCGCGTCGCTCGGGGACGTGATGCTGCAGGTGGCCCGGCCGCCGGAGCTTCCCGATGCCGGTGACTGGGAGATCGAGTCGGCGCACTCCTCGATCGGCTTCACCGCGCGGCACATCGGACTGGCCCGGATCCACGGGCGGTTCAAGTCGTTCGCGGGGGTCATACGCGTCGCCGATCCGGTGGAGCGGTCGGCGATGCACGTGGTGATCGACGCGGCGTCCATCGACACCGACATGAGGATGCGCGACGACCATTTGCGCTCGGCGGACTTCCTGGACGTCGAGAACTTCCCGACGCTGGAGTTCTACAGCGAACGGTTCGTGCACAAGGGCGGCAACCGGTGGGCCGTGACCGGGGCGCTGTCGCTGCACGGCGTGACACGGACGGTCACGCTGGACACGGAGTACCTGGGGCTGGGCAACGGCATGGAGGGCGAGGTGCGGGCGGCCTGCCGGGCCACGACCGAGCTGCACCGGGACGACTTCACCGTGAGCTGGCAGACCATGCTGGCGCGGGGCATCGCGGTCGTGGGGCCGAGCATCAGGGTCGACCTCGATGTGCAGGTCGTCCGCAAGGGCTGAGCGGCCGGGCCGCGAGGCGGTGTCGGACAATGTCCGGCGTGAGTGATGTGCGACATGTGCTGGTGCTGCCCGACCGTGATGCCGCCGAAGAGGTGGTGGAGGCGCTCCGGGAGCGGTTCGGGGTCGTCGAGGAGCCGCAGCTGGTGCGGGACGCGCTGGCCGGCGAGGACGATGCCGAGGACGCGCAATGGCTGGTCGTCCTGCGGGACGAGGACGAGCGGCTGGATCCCGGAGAGCTGGACGGGCTGGCCGGCGAGTGGGAGGGCTGGCGGGAGGAGCCGTAGCGGCCCCCGGTCCCGCGTGCGCGCACGGACCGGTCCTGGCGTGCGCACGGCCCGGTCCATGAGGACCACGGCCCGGTCCATG
>NZ_JACHCX010000015.1:80199-169408 GCF_014207295.1 Streptomyces sp. AK010 | reverse complement strand
CGGTCCATGAGGGCCACGGCCCGGTCCATGAGGGCCACGGCCCGGTCCATGAGGGCCACGGCCCGGTCCATGAGGGCCACGGCCCGGTCCATGAGGGCCACGGCCCGGTCCATGAGGACCACGGCCCGGTCCGTCGGGACCCGTTGTCAGTGGCGCGTGGGATGCTTGGCGCGATGGCCAGGAAGACTGCGAATGACGACCCCCTCGCCCCGGTGACGCTCGCCGTGGGCCAGGAGGACCTGCTCCTCGACCGTGCCGTGCAGGAGGTGGTGGCCGCCGCGAAGGCCGCCGACGCCGACACGGACGTACGGGACCTGACCCCGGACCAGTTGCAGCCCGGCACGCTCGCCGAGCTGACGAGCCCGTCGCTCTTCGCGGAGCGCAAGGTCGTGGTCGTGCGCAACGCGCAGGATCTGTCTGCCGACACGATCAAGGACGTGAAGGCGTACCTCGGGGCTCCCGCCGAGGAGATCACCCTGGTGCTGCTGCATGCCGGCGGGGCCAAGGGCAAGGGGCTGCTCGACGCCGCGCGCAAGGCCGGGGCGCGTGAGGTTGCCTGCCCGAAGATGACGAAGCCGGCGGACCGGCTGGCGTTCGTGCGGGGCGAGTTCAGGACGACGGGGAGATCCGCCACGCCGGAGGCGTGCCAGACGCTCGTCGACGCGATCGGCAGCGATCTGAGGGAGCTGGCCTCGGCGGTGTCGCAGCTGGTCGCGGACGTCGAGGGGACGATCGACGAGGCGGTCGTCGGGCGCTACTACACCGGGCGGGCCGAGGCGTCGAGCTTCACCGTCGCCGACCGGGCGGTCGAGGGGCGGGCGGCGGAGGCCCTGGAGGCGCTGCGCTGGTCGCTGGCGACCGGGGTCGCGCCGGTACTGATCACGAGCGCGCTCGCACAGGGCGTCCGGGCGATCGGGAAGCTGTCCTCGGCCCGCGGGGGCCGACCGGCCGACCTCGCCCGGGAGCTGGGCATGCCGCCGTGGAAGATCGACCGGGTGCGGCAGCAGATGCGCGGCTGGACTCCGGACGGTGTGTCGATCGCGCTGCGCGCCGTGGCCGAGGCGGACGCGGGGGTGAAGGGCGGCGGCGACGACCCCGAGTACGCGTTGGAGAAGGCGGTGGTCACCATCGCCAGAGCGGCCCGCTCCAGGGGACGCGGCTAGCGGGAGGCGGGCCGGTCGGCCTCAGGCCTCGGGCGGCACCTCCCTCCACGGGCCGTCCCGGTACGGCTCACTTCGCGGCCCGGCCCCGCGGTGGGCCTTAGGTGCCGGGCGAGGCTCCCGTCCACCGGAACAGCACGAACTCCGCGCCGCCGCAGCGGTAGAGCAGCCCGCCGGGGCGTTCGTCCACGGGGTCCAGACCGAGTTTCTCCGAGGAGAAGCGCCGCGCCCGCTCCAGGTCCTGGGCGGGGAGCCTGGTCGCGGCGCGGACCAGGGCCGGCGCGCTCGTGTCGTCTGCGTCCATGTCCCCACTGTGCAGTGATCGAGTCGCCCTCCTCCTGCCGAAGAGGAGAATCGGGTGTATCAGCCGTACGTCGCCGAGTGACGGAGAGGTGGCGAGGGTCATGGCTGAACACCCGCACGCAGCGCTGGTCCGCAAGGGGTTCGAGGCCTTCTCGCGCGGTGACATGGACACCCTGCGCGGACTGATCGCCGGAGACGCCACCCACCACGTACCCGGAGATCACCCGTTGTCGGGTGACTTCAAAGGGCTGGACTCGATCATCGAGATGTACGAGCGGCTCGGCGCGGAGACGAACGGGACGATGCGTGCCGAGCTGATCGGCATTGCCGTCGACGGCCGCGGTCACGCGGTCGGCATGACTCGCTTCACGGCCGAACGCAACGGCATGACCCTCGACGACACCGGCTGCATCGTCTTCCGGATCGTCGGCGACAAGGTCACCGACCTCGACGAGTGCGTCGAGGACATCGAAAAGAACAACGACTTCTGGTCCTGAACAGGCCGAAGGCCCCGCCGGCCGCCCTGGGGAAGGGCGGAAAGCGAGGCCTTCGGTTCAAGCTGCGGGATCCGCGCCCGCGTGGCGAACGCAGGCCGCGCGCGGATCCGGGGGTGCCGGACGGGAGCGGATGAGAGAGGGCCCGCTCGATTCCCTCCGGCGTCACATCAGATGTCAGCCCTTGAGCGCGTCGACCTTCTGAGCCAGCGCAGACTTCTTGTTGGCGGCCTGGTTCTTGTGGATGACGCCCTTGGAGACGGCCTTGTCGAGGTGACGCGCGGCGAGGCGCTGGTACTCGGTGGCCTTCTCGACGTCACCCGCGGCAGCAGCCTCACGGGCCTTGCGGATCGCGGTCTTGAGGGAGGACTTGACGGCCTTGTTGCGCAGCCGCGCCTTCTCGTTGGTCTTGATCCGCTTGATCTGGGACTTGATGTTCGCCACGAATGAGCCTTCTCAGGTTCTGGCACGAGGCCGCACGGACACCGCACGATTCCCGCACCGGGTGATTTCTTGGGTCGCGCCTCCTGCGAGAGGGCATGAGGCACAGCCACCCAGGCTACCAGCGGCCCCTTCCGCGGCCCAAACCCGTCCATGGTCCCCACCCGTGGGACCATGGAGGCTACGTATCGATCCGACCCGAGACCGCAGACACTGCGGACGCCTCAAGAATCAGGACCCTGCGTGCCCGCGATCCCCAGCCACGTGCCCGAGCCGAGCCGTACCGACCCGGCTCTGATCCGCAACTTCTGCATCATCGCGCACATCGACCACGGCAAGTCCACGCTCGCCGACCGGATGCTCCAGCTGACCGGAGTGGTCGAGCAGCGGCAGATGCGCGCCCAGTACCTCGACCGCATGGACATCGAGCGCGAGCGTGGCATCACGATCAAGTCGCAGGCGGTGCGTCTGCCGTGGGCCCCGACCCACGACAAGAACGACACGCACATCCTGAACATGATCGACACCCCCGGGCACGTCGACTTCACCTATGAGGTCTCCCGGTCGCTCGCCGCCTGCGAGGGGACCATCCTCCTGGTCGACGCCGCCCAGGGCATCGAGGCGCAGACCCTCGCCAACCTCTACCTGGCGATGGAGAACGACCTCAAGATCATCCCGGTGCTGAACAAGATCGACCTGCCGGCGGCGCAGCCCGAGAAGTTCTCCGAGGAGCTCGCCAACCTGGTCGGGTGCGACCCCGACGACGTGCTCAAGGTGTCCGCCAAGACGGGCCTGGGCGTCGAGGCGCTGCTCGACAAGGTCGTCGCCGAGATCCCCCCGCCGGTCGGTGTCGCGGACGCGCCCGCCCGCGCGATGATCTTCGACTCGGTCTACGACTCCTACCGCGGTGTCGTGACGTACGTCCGTGTCATCGACGGCCAGCTCAACAAGCGCGAGCGCATCCGGATGATGTCCACCGGCGCCACGCACGAGCTGCTGGAGATCGGCACCAACTCGCCGGAGATGCTGGCGGCCGACGGTCTCGGCGTGGGCGAGGTGGGCTACCTCATCACCGGTGTGAAGGACGTCCGCCAGTCCAAGGTCGGTGACACCGTCACCAGCCAGCACAAGGGCGCCGAGGAGGCGCTCGGCGGCTACAAGGACCCCAAGCCGATGGTGTTCTCCGGCCTCTACCCGCTGGACGGCTCGGACTACCCGGAGCTGCGCGAGGCCCTGGACAAGCTCCAGCTCAACGACGCCGCGCTGGTCTACGAGCCGGAGACCTCCGCGGCCCTCGGCTTCGGCTTCCGCGTCGGCTTCCTCGGCCTGCTGCACCTGGACGTGATCCGGGAGCGGCTGGAGCGCGAGTTCGGCCTCGACCTGATCGCCACCGCGCCGAACGTGGTCTACCGCGTCCTCATGGAGGACGGCACCGAGCACACCGTCACCAATCCGAGTGAGTTCCCCGAGGGCAAGATCTCGGAGGTCTACGAGCCGGTCGTGCGGGCCACCATCCTGGCGCCCAGCGAGTTCATCGGCTCGATCATGGAGCTGTGCCAGACCCGGCGCGGCACCCTGCTCGGCATGGACTACCTCTCCGAGGACCGGGTCGAGATCCGCTACACCCTGCCGCTCGCGGAGATCGTCTTCGACTTCTTCGACCAGCTGAAGTCCAAGACCCGCGGCTACGCCTCGCTCGACTACGAGCCCACCGGCGAGCAGACCTCCAGCCTGGTCAAGGTCGACATCCTGCTGCACGGCGACAAGGTCGACGCCTTCTCGGCGATCACCCACAAGGACGCCGCGTACGCCTACGGTGTACGGCTCGTCGCCAAGCTGCGCGAGCTCATCCCGCGACAGGCCTTCGAGGTGCCCATCCAGGCCGCCATCGGCTCCCGGGTCATCGCCCGCGAGACCATCCGCGCCATCCGCAAGGACGTCCTCGCCAAGTGCTACGGCGGTGACATCTCCCGTAAGCGGAAGCTGCTGGAGAAGCAGAAGGAGGGCAAGAAGCGAATGAAGATGGTGGGTTCCGTAGAGGTTCCGCAGGAGGCCTTCATCGCGGTCCTGTCCAGTGATGACGGCGCGGGGTCGGGCAAGGGCAAGAAGTAATCACGGACTACCGTGGGTTACACCGCAATCCGGGTTGAACAGGGGCTCGTCGTGCGAAAGTGCGGCGGGCCCTGTGCGTATGCGGGGTAGCTCTCTGTACGAAGTGACAGGCCGCGAACCCTTACGCGGCGGCCGGTCGCCCTTTACTCTGATCCCTGCTCGTTAGTTACTCACGAGTTAAACAACGGGTGTGACCTGCATCTCGTGAGTGCCACCCAGCCGCACCTGCCAGCCGCATCGTCGCGGGCCCCGGAGGATGACGTGAGCGACACACAGACCCTGATCGAGAACCGTCCCCCGTCCGTGGCGGGCCTCTTCCTGGAGCGCGTCGCGGCCACGCCGGACGCCGAGGCCTATCGGTATCCGACCCCATCGTCCGCGGGCCAGGGCCCGGACGAGTGGAAGTCGCTGAGCTGGGCGCAGGCAGCCGAGCGGGTCTACGCCATCGCGGCGGGGCTCATCGAGCTGGGCGTGCAGCCCGAGCAGCGTGTCGCCCTCGCCGCCGGCACCCGGCTCGAGTGGATCCTCGCCGACCTCGGCATCATGTGCGCCGGAGCGGCCACGACCACGGTGTACCCGCAGACCAACGCCGACGAGTCCGCGTACATCCTGTCGGACTCCGAGAGCCGGGTGCTGATCGCGGAGAACGCCGAGCAGCTGGCCAAGGCCAAGGAGAAGCGCGCCGAGCTGCCCGAGCTGACGCATGTCGTGGTGATCGACGCGGCCGGTGTCGAGACCGCCGACTGGATCCTCACCCTGGACGAGCTGGAGAAGCGCGGCGCGGCCCGGCTGGAGAAGGATCCCGACCTGATCAAGGAGCGGGTCGGCGCGATCACCAAGGACCAGCTGGCCACCCTCATCTACACCTCCGGCACCACGGGCCGCCCCAAGGGCGTGCGCCTGCCGCACGACAACTGGTCGTACATGGCGAAGGCGATCGCCGCGACCGGGCTGGTCGGCACCGAGGACGTGCAGTACCTCTGGCTGCCGCTCGCGCACGTCTTCGGCAAGGTGCTGACCTCCGGGCAGATCGAGGTCGGGCACGTCACCGCCGTGGACGGCCGGGTCGACAAGATCATCGAGAACCTGCCGGTGGTGCAGCCGACGTACATGGCGGCCGTGCCGCGCATCTTCGAGAAGGTCTACAACGGCGTGGCCGCGAAGGCCCGTGCCGCCGGCGGCGCCAAGTACAAGATCTTCCAGTGGGCGGCCGAGGTGGCCCGTGAGTACGCCAAGGTCTCGCAGGACACCTTCCGGCGGACCGGGACCGCGTCCGTGCCGTTCGGGCTGGGCGCGAAGCACAAGGTCGCCGACGCGCTGGTGTTCGCCAAGATCCGCGAGGCCTTCGGCGGCAGCCTGCGGGCGTGCGTCTCGGGCTCCGCGGCACTCTCGCCGGAGATCGGCTACTTCTTCGCCGGCGTCGGCATCCACATCCTGGAGGGCTACGGCCTGACCGAGTCCTCGGCCGCGTCCTTCGTGAACCCGGGCGAGGCCTACCGCACCGGCACGGTCGGCAAGCCGCTGCCCGGCACGGAGGTGCGGATCGCCGACGACGGGGAGATCCTGCTGCGCGGCCCGGGCATCATGGAGGGCTACCACAAGCTGCCCGAGAAGACCGCCGAGGTGCTGGAGCCGGACGGCTGGTTCCACACCGGGGACATCGGGGAGCTGTCGCCCGACGGGTACCTGCGGATCACCGACCGCAAGAAGGACCTCATCAAGACCTCGGGCGGCAAGTACATCGCCCCGGCGGAGGTCGAGGGACAGTTCAAGGCGGTGTGCCCGTACGTCTCCAACATCCTGGTGCACGGGGCCGACCGGAACTTCTGCACGGCGCTCATCGCGCTCGACGAGGCCGCGATCGCCGAGTGGGCCAAGGAGAACGGGCTCGAGGGGAAGCCGTACGCGGAGATCGTCGCCGCGCCCGTGACCGTCGAGATGGTCGACGGGTACGTGAAGCAGCTCAACGAGGGGCTTCAGCGGTGGCAGACCATCAAGAAGTTCCGGCTGCTGCCGCGTGACCTCGATGTCGAGCACGGCGAGATCACGCCGAGTCTGAAGCTCAAGCGGCCCGTTGTGGAGCGGGAGTACAAGCACCTGATCGAGGAGATGTACGAGGGCTCTCGCGAGGCGTAGGGGGTGGTGGGGCTGATCGGGCGGCGGCGGGTCCGTCGTGGTCGCTCGCGCAGTTCCCCGCGCCCCTAGGCGCCTTCTCCCACGCGGCGTTTCAAGTCCTGGACCTCCGTCCTGAGGCGTTCCACCTCTGCCCTTTCGGTAGAGGTCCAGGAAGACGCTGACCTCGGCCCTGAGCACCCACGGGTCGAACGGCTTGGTCACGTAGTCGGCGGCGCCGGCCGCGTAGCCGCGCCAAGGCATAGCCCGAGTCGTCGCCCGCCCCGGTGAGGAAGATGATCGGGACGTCCCGGGTCTGGTCGACTGTTGATCTTGATGTAGTCGGGCGGGGCGCCCTCCACCAGGATCCGCTTCTTCTCCCGGGCCGCCTGCGCGACCAGACCGTGCACCGGCAGGCCGCCGGTCTCGACGGTCGCGTCCTGGGCGGCACCGTAGCCGGCGATGAAGGCCAGGCCCTTGATCGGCACGGTGGTGCGCGGGCCCGCGCTGTCCTCGTCCGGGTCGGCCAGATAGAACGCGCCGTACTGGGCGTTCACCAGCGGGGTCAGCTCGCGGAGTATCAGGTCGGTGACCTCCATCGGATCCCGGTGGCCCTGCATCAGGGCGGCGAGCCGGGCCAGGTTGGACTCCAGCCAGTCCTTCGCGCGGGTCGTCTCGCGCAGGTTGGCCACCATCAGGTTGATGTTGTCCTTCAGCTCGGCGACCTCGCCCTGCGTCTCCACGGTGATCGAGCGGGACATGTCGCCCTGGGCCACGGCGGAGGCGACCTCGGCGATGGCGCGGGCCTGGGTGGTGAGGTTGGACGCGAGTTCGTTGACGTTGGTCGTCAGGCGCTTCCAGATGCCGTGGACGCCCTCGCCCCGGGCCTGGCCGCCCAGTTGCCCCTCTGAGCCGACCTCGCGGGCGACGCGGCTGACCTCGGAGGAGAACGACGAGAGCGTTTCAGCCATGGTGTTGATGGTGGTCCTCAGCTCCAGGATCTCGAGAGTTCGGCCACCATCCCGTGGCCGGATTCCGGCACCTCGGTGAAATCGCCGTCACGTGCCGCTGGTCATGGCTGCGAGCAGGGGACGCAGATCGGATGCGCGAATCTGACCGTCTTCGTGCCGGTCTTCGACCACAGGAGTAGCACTGTTCTCACTCATGGCGGCCCACTTCGGTAACTCGGCGCTTATGGGCGGGGTCAGTCTGTCACTCTGTCGGCATCGACTGTGGCGTATTCGTACGAACTGCCCGGGGAGCTGCCCATGGGGGCCATTCCGACGCAACGGGAGACCGCTCCCCGTGCCTCAGAGGCGCCTGCACACGCTTGGGATACGCCCGTGCCCGTCCAGGAGGGGCCCGTTTCCGAGGAGCCCGCACCGCCCGCGGAGGTGATCACACCGTCCACCGGGGCGCCCGCACCGGAGCGCGCGCGGGCGCACGCGACCCTGCCCGGCAGTTCCCTCGCGCCGGGCGCCGCACGCGCCCTGGTGCGCGCGGCCCTCACCGAGTGGACCGGGCTCGGCCTGCCCGGCGCCGAGCACCTCACCGACCGCCTCGCCGACGACGCCACGCTCGTCGTCAGCGAACTCGTCACCAACGCCGTCGTGCACGCCGGCACCGACGTCGAGATGGAGTGCCGGCTGGAGGGCGACACCTCCGACACGGCCGCGCTCGTCGTCGAGGTCTCCGACCACCACCCCTCCCGCGCCCCGCGCGGCAGCGAGCCGGAGACGCCGCACGACACCCCCGAGTACGGGCGCGGCCTGCGGCTCGTCGGCGCGCTCTCCGAGGCGTGGGGGATCACGTACCGCACGGGCCGCAAGACCGTCTGGGCACGGCTGCCCGCCCGGGGATGCGCGGCGGGCGAGCAGATCCAGGCGTACGCCGGGGAGCACGCGCTGGCGCGCGGCCTCCGCGTGGCGGAGATCCTGGCGCCCGAGCCGCGCCCGGACGGCGAGACCGCGGAGTCCCAGGCACCCGAACCACGCCAGGGCGACGAGGCGGTGGAGGCCCTACGGGCCTGGCGTGCCGGAGGCGACCCCTGGGACGTGCGTGACGGAGGAGAGACCTGGGACTCGCGGGAGGGCGGAGAGGCACGGGACTGGCCCGCCCTACGGGAGACTCGTGACCTGCGTGACTGGAACGACCTTCGGGACTGGCGGGACCGGCACGAGAACCGCGACGGACGCAACGGACCTGACGGCGCCTGGCTCGGCCGCGGCGCCCTCTCCTTCCTCGCCGAAGCCTCCGACCTGCTCGCCGGGCAGCTCGACGAGGACCTGGTCGCGGCCCTCGCCGGGCAGCTGATCGTGCCCCGGCTGGCCGACTGGTGCGCGGTGTGGCTGGAGGACGAGGCCACCGGCGGCGGCTGGAGCGGCGGAGCGGGCGCGGGCGGACCGCGCCTCGCCCGGGTCTGGCACGGCAGCGAGAACCGCATCGAGGAGCTGCGCCGCGTCCTGGAGAAGGACCCGCCGCAGCCGTTCGACCCGACGGGGTCGTCGTCCCCGTTCGAACGCGGCCGGGATCGGGGCAGATCGGGGCCCGTCGACTACCCCTGGCCCGGCGAGGCGCTCGGCGACGGCGAGCCCGGCTCGGCCCTCGCGTACCGGCTGGTCGCCGGGGGACGCCCGCTGGGCACCCTCGTCATCGGCCGCTCCGGGAAGGCCGGCTTCCCCGACGAGATCACCGGCCTCGCGGAGGACCTCAGCCGCCGGGTGGCCCTCGCCATCGGCGCCGCCCGCCAGTACGCCCGCCAGGCCACCATCAGCGCCGTCCTGCAGCGCGGCCTGCTGCCCGGCGCCGTGGCCGAGATCCCCGGCATGCGCAGCGCCCTCGTCTACGAGCCGTGCGACAAGGGCGGGCCGAGCGGCGACTTCTACGACCTGTTCCCGGCCGGCGACGGCCGCTGGTGCTTCGCCGTGGGCGACGTCCAGGGCAAGGGCCCCGAGGCGGCCGTCGTGATCGGCCTGGCCCGGCCCTGGCTGCGGCTGCTGGCCCGCGAGGGCTACCGGGTCGCCGACGTCCTCGACCGCCTCAACCAACTGCTCCTCGACGACGCCACGGAGGCCGCCGACGCGGCGGCCCGGGCGCTGGTGGCCGCGGGCGCGCGTCCGACCCCGCCCGGCGACGGCCCCCAGACGCGCTTCCTGTCCCTGCTGTACGGCGAGCTCGCGCCCTTCGACGGCGGCGTCCGCTGCACCGTCGCCTCCGCCGGGCACCCGCTGCCGCTGCTGCTCGGGGCGGGCGGCGAGGTCCACACGGCCGCGCAGCCCCAGACCCTCCTCGGTGTCGTGGAGGACGCCACCTACACCAGCGAGACCTTCGAGCTGCGCTCCGGCGACACGCTGCTGTGCGTCACCGACGGCGTGACCGAGCGCCGCTCGGGCTCCCGCCAGTTCGACGACGGGGACGGGCTCGCGACGGCGCTGGCCGGGTGCGCCGGGCTGGACGCGCAGCTGATAGCCGAGCGGATCAAGCGGCTGGTGCACGAGTTCGGGGCACGTCCGCCCGCGGACGATCTCGCGCTGCTGGTCCTCCAGGCGGACTGACAGCCGCTCCGGGCGGAGCGGGCGCGCCGGTGCTGGACAATGGAAGGCATGCCTTCCGCACTCCCCGACGGCGAGCCCGTCCCCGACGACGGCGCGCTGCCCGCGTCCGCGCTCGCCGGGGCCGCCGACCGCCCGCTCGGGTTCTACCTGCACGTCCCGTACTGCGCGACCCGCTGCGGCTACTGCGACTTCAACACGTACACCGCGACCGAGCTGCGCGGCACCGGCGGGGTGCTGGCCTCCCGCGACAACTACGCCGAGACGCTGGCCCACGAGGTCCGGCTGGCGCGCAAGGTGCTGGGTGACGATCCGCGGCCGGTGCGCACGGTGTTCGTGGGCGGGGGCACGCCCACGCTGCTGGACGCCGGGGATCTCGTACGGATGCTGAAGGCCGTGCGGGACGAGTTCGGGCTGGCGGAGGACGCCGAGGTCACCACCGAGGCGAACCCGGAGTCGGTCGACCCCGCGTATCTGGCCGCCCTGCGCGAGGGGGGCTTCAACCGGATCTCCTTCGGGATGCAGAGTGCGCGGCAGCACGTGCTGACGGTGCTGGACCGGACGCACACGCCGGGGCGGCCCGAGGCGTGTGTGGCGGAGGCAAGGGCGGCCGGGTTCGAGCACGTCAACCTCGACCTGATCTACGGCACGCCGGGGGAGTCCGACGACGACTGGCGGGCCTCGCTGGACGCGGTGCTGGGGGCCGGGCCGGATCACGTCAGTGCGTACGCCCTGATCGTCGAGGAGGGGACGCAGCTCGCGCGGCGGATCCGTCGCGGCGAGGTGCCGATGACCGACGACGACGTGCACGCCGACCGGTACCTGATCGCGGACGAGGTTCTCTCCGGCGCGGGCTTCGCGTGGTACGAGGTGTCGAACTGGGCGACCTCGCGGGCCGGGCGGTGCCTGCACAACGAGCTGTACTGGCGGGGGGCCGACTGGTGGGGGGCCGGGCCCGGTGCGCACAGTCACGTGGGCGGGGTGCGGTGGTGGAACGTCAAGCATCCGGGGGCGTACGCGGCCGCGCTGGCGGCGGGGCGGTCGCCGGGGGCCGGGCGTGAGGTGCTGAGCGATGAGGATCGGCGGGTCGAGCGGATTCTGCTGGAGCTGCGGCTCAGGGAGGGCGTGCCGTTGTCGCTGCTGCGGGAGGAGGGGCTGGCGGCCTCGCGCAAAGCGTTGGCGGATGGGCTCCTGGACGCCGGGGCGTATGAGGAGGGCCGGGCCGTGCTCACGCTGCGCGGGAGGCTGCTGGCGGACGGGGTTGTCCGGGACCTCGTGGACTGAGGTGCCCGGGGTGCGGGCTGACGCGGGGTGGGTCCGCAGCCCGGCGTAGCGGGGTGCCGCTCTCCTTGGGACGGGAGCCGCCCTCAGCGGCACGCATGCCCGCAGCCGGGCGGCTGCGCGTGCCCGCGGCGGGGACGGGGCGGAACGTGTGCCCGCAGCTGGGCGGCTGCGCGCCGGCGACCCAGCCGCGCGGCTGGGTCGCCGGCGCGCGTGCCGCTGTCAGGGCGCCGTCACGAAGTCGATCAGTTCTTCCACCCGGCCCAGCAGTTCCGGCTCCAGGTCCTTGTACGAGTGGACCCCCGACAGGATCCGCTGCCAGGCGGCACCGGTGTTCTCCGGCCAGCCCAGAGCCCTGCACACGCCTGTCTTCCAGTCCTGGCCGCGGGGGACCCGGGGCCAGGCGGCGATGCCCAGGGACGACGGTTTCACCGCCTCCCAGATGTCGATGTACGGGTGGCCGACGACCAGCGCGTGCTCGCTCGTCACCGACTGTGCGATGCGCCACTCCTTCGAGCCCGGTACGAGGTGGTCCACCAGGACGCCCAGCCGTGCGTCGGGGCCGGGGGCGAACTCGGAGACGATCGACGGCAGGTCGTCGACGCCCTCCAGGTACTCCACGACCACGCCCTCGATGCGCAGGTCGTCGCCCCACACCTTCTCGACCAGTTCGGCGTCGTGCCGGCCCTCGACGTAGACGCGGCCGGCGCGGGCGACACGCGCGCGTGCGCCGGGGACGGCCACCGAACCGGAGGCCGTGCGGGTGGGACGCGCTAGGCCGCCCGGCGAGGGGCGGACGAGGGTCACCACCCTGCCCTCCAGCAGGAAGCCGCGCGGCTCCATCGGGAACACCCGGTGCTTGCCGAAGCGGTCCTCCAGCGTCACCGTGCCGGCCTCGCAGCGGATCACCGCGCCGCAGAAGCCGGTCCCCGGCTCCTCCACCACCAGGCCCGGCTCCGCCGCCACCTCGGGCACCGGTTTCGGCTTCTTCCACGGCGGGGTCAGATCGGCGGAGTACGGGCGCATTCGGATGACGATAGGAGAAGGCGAACGGTGATCACCGCGACACGCCGAAACGCGCCGCCAGCGCGTCCCGTTGCCCCCGCACGAACGCCGCGTCCACCACCGCTCCGTGACCGGGCACGTACACCGCGTCCTCACCGCCCAGGTCGAGCAGCCGGTCCAGGGCGGCCGGCCAGTGCGACGGCACCGCGTCGGGGCCCGCCTGCGGCTCGCCGGACTCCTCGACCAGGTCGCCGCAGAACACCACCTCCGGATCGCCCGGCACCAGCACCGCCAGATCGTGCGCGGTGTGCCCCGGGCCGACGTTCGCCAGCAGCACCTGCCGTCCGCCGCCCAGGTCGAGCGTCCACTCGCCGGAGACCAGGTGGCCGGGCGGGGTCAGCCGCTCCGCCGCCTCCCGGGCCGTGGCCGCCGCCAGGCCCTGGCGCACCCCGTCCTCGCGCAGCTCCTCGCGGTCCCGCACCCGCGTCAGCAGCGCGTCCACACCCACCGCGCCGAACACCTCCGTGTCCGGGAGCGCCGCGGCGCCGAAGACATGGTCGAAGTGCGGGTGGGTCAGCGCGAGATGTGTCACACGGTGACCGGTGAGTGCCCGCGCCTGCGCGCCCAGTTTCGCGCCCTCGGCGAGGCTCGACCCCGCGTCGATCATGAGGACCGCCCCCTCCCCGGCGACCAGCCCGGTCGTGCAGTCCCACACCGGCAGCCGGCACCGCCCCACACCGGCGGCCACGCGCTCCCATCCGAGGTCTTCCCAAGTCACCGTCATACGGCGACGCTAGCGGTGCGCCCCACTCGGGGCACGGCGCCGCACGACCAGCCTTGCCGGGGGTGTACCCCACCGCCGTACACTGGGCCGGGGAATGCTGGCACTCGCATGCGCAGAGTGCCAGGCTCGACAGGCAGGACAACGGGCGGACGACTTCTGGAGGTGTGCGCGATGCTCAGTGAACGCAGGCTGCAGGTGCTGCGCGCCATCGTCCAGGACTACGTCGGCACCGAGGAGCCGGTGGGCTCCAAGGCCCTCACCGAGCGGCACAGCCTCGGCGTCTCCCCGGCCACCGTCCGCAACGACATGGCGGCCCTGGAGGACGAGGGGTTCATCGCCCAGCCGCACACCAGTGCCGGGCGCATCCCCACCGACAAGGGCTATCGGCTGTTCGTCGACAAGCTCGCCGGCGTCAAGCCGATGACCGCGCCCGAGCGGCGCGCGATCCAGAACTTTCTGGAGGGCGCCGTCGACCTCGACGACGTCGTGGCGCGTACGGTGCGGCTGCTCGCGCAGCTCACGCGTCAGGTCGCCGTCGTGCAATACCCCTCGCTGACCCGTTCGACGGTGCGGCACGTGGAGCTGCTCTCCCTCGCGCCCGCGCGCGTGATGCTCGTGCTGATCACGGACACCGGGCGGGTCGAGCAGCGGGTCGTCGACTGCCCGGCGCCCTTCGGCGACGCCTCGCTCGCGGATCTGCGCGCCCGGCTCAACAGCCGTGTGGCGAACCGCCGTTTCGCGGATGTGCCGAGTCTGGTGGAGGATCTCCCGGAGGCGTTCGAGCACGAGGACCGGGGTACGGTCTCCACGGTGCTCTCCACACTCCTGGAGACGCTCGTCGAGGAGAACGAGGAGCGGCTGATGATCGGCGGCACCGCCAATCTGACCCGCTTCGGGCATGACTTCCCTCTCACGATCCGGCCGGTGCTGGAGGCGCTGGAGGAGCAGGTCGTGCTCCTCAAGCTGCTCGGCGAGGCGCAGGATCCGGGCGTGACCGTACGGATCGGTCACGAGAACGCCCACGAAGGACTCAACTCCACGTCCGTCGTGTCGGTCGGCTACGGTTCGGGCGGCGAGGCACTCGCCAAGCTCGGCGTGGTCGGACCGACCCGCATGGACTACCCGGGAACGATGGGAGCGGTACGCGCAGTGGCACGGTACGTCGGACAGATCCTGGCGGAGTCGTAGTGGCCACGGACTACTACGCCGTACTCGGCGTGCGCCGCGACGCGTCGCAGGAAGAGATCAAGAAGGCCTTCCGGCGGCTCGCGCGCGAGCTGCACCCGGACGTCAACCCCGATCCGAAGACCCAGGAGCGGTTCAAGGAGATCAACGCCGCTTACGAGGTGCTGTCGGACCCGCAGAAGAAGCAGGTCTACGACCTCGGCGGCGACCCGCTCTCGCAGGCCGGTGGCGGCGGCGCGGGCGGCTTCGGTGCCGGCGGCTTCGGGAACTTCTCGGACATCATGGACGCGTTCTTCGGCACGGCGTCGCAGCGCGGACCGCGCTCGCGCACCCGCCGCGGCCAGGACGCGATGATCCGCATCGAGGTGGAACTCGACGAGGCGGCCTTCGGCACGACGAAGGACATCCAGGTCGACACCGCCGTCGTCTGCAACACCTGCAACGGCGAGGGCGCGGCCCCGGGCACCTCCGCGCAGACGTGTGACATGTGCCGCGGCCGCGGTGAGGTCTCGCAGGTCACCCGGTCCTTCCTGGGCCAGGTCATGACGTCCCGCCCCTGCCCGCAGTGCCAGGGCTTCGGCACGGTCGTCCCGACCCCGTGCCCGGAGTGCGCGGGCGACGGCCGCGTCCGGTCCCGCCGTACGCTCACGGTCAAGATCCCGGCCGGTGTCGACAACGGCACGCGGATCCAGCTCGCCGGCGAGGGCGAGGTCGGTCCCGGCGGCGGTCCGGCCGGTGACCTCTACGTCGAGATCCACGAGCTGCCGCACAGCACGTTCCAGCGGCGCGGCGACGACCTGCACTGCACGGTGACGATCCCCATGACGGCGGCGGCCCTCGGCACGAAGGTGCCGCTGGAGACGCTCGACGGCATGGAGGAGGTCGACATCCGCCCGGGCACCCAGTCCGGCCAGTCGATCCCGCTGCACGGCCGGGGCGTCACGCACCTGCGCGGCGGCGGACGCGGTGACCTCATCGTCCACGTCGAGGTCCAGACCCCGACCAAGCTCGACCCCGAGCAGGAGCGCCTGCTCCGCGAGCTCTCCAAGCTGCGGGGCGAGGAGCGGCCGACGGGGCAGTTCCAGCCGGGGCAGCAGGGGCTGTTCTCGCGGTTGAAGGACGCGTTCAACGGGCGCTGACGCGGGCGCCTGCAACGGGTGCCGACGGGGCGCCTCCCGGGTGACGGGAGGTGCCTGTACCTCTGGTCTATGCCAGTCGGCAGGCCGGTTTCGGGGTTGTTCGGAGGACGTGACAACATGCGGTCATGTCCTCCGCACTGACCGATCTCTTCCCTCTCCCGATCGTGCAGGCCCCCATGGCGGGCGGCGTCTCCGTACCCCAGCTCGCCGCGGCCGTGTGCGAAGCGGGCGGGCTCGGGTTCCTCGCCGCCGGGTACAAGACCGCCGACGGGATGTACCAGGAGATCAAGCAGATCCGGAGCCTCACGACCAGGCCCTTCGGCGTCAACGTCTTCATGCCGCAGCCGGAGTACGCCGACCCGGCCGCCGTCGACGTCTACGCCCACCAGCTGACCGGCGAGGCCACCTGGTACGAGGCCGAGCTCGGCGATCCGGACAGCGGACGCGACGACGGCTTCGAGGCCAAGCTCGTGGTGCTGCGCGACAACCCCGTGCCGGTCGTGTCGTTCCACTTCGGCGTCCCGGGCCGCGAGGTCGTCGACGCCCTGCACCGCGTCGGCACCTTCGTCCTGGCCGCCGCGACCACCCCCGACGAGGCCCGGGCCGTCGAACGGGCGGGTGCGGACGGGGTCATCGCCCAGGGCGTCGAGGCCGGCGGCCACCAGGGCACCCACCGGGACGTCCCCGAGACGGACGGATCCGGCATCGGGCTGCTGTCGCTGATCGCCCAGGTCCGTGAGGCCGTGAGCATCCCGATCGTCGCCGCCGGCGGCATCATGCGCGGCGGCCAGATCGCCGGGGTCCTCGCGGCCGGCGCGAGCGCGGCCCAGCTGGGCACCGCCTTCCTCGCCACGCACGAGTCGGGCGCGAACGCCCTGCACAAGCAGGCGCTGACCAACCCGCTGTTCGTCCGCACCGAGCTGACCCGGGCGTTCTCCGGGCGGCCCGCGCGCGGCCTCGTCAACCGGTTCCTGCGCGAGCACGGCCCGTACGCGCCCGCCGCCTACCCCGAGATCCACCACCTCACCGCGCCGCTGCGCAAGGCCGCCGCCAAGGCCGGCGACGCGCAGGGCATGGCGCTGTGGGCCGGGCAGGGGCACCGGATGGCGCGGGAGCTGCCCGCCGGGCAGCTGGTCGAGGTGCTGGCGGGGGAACTGGCCGCCGCCCGGGCCTCGTTGACGGGCGGGGGCGCGCTGTGACCGCGCCGGTGTTCGTGGTCGAGCACTTCGACGCGGGCGGCGGCGGCCGGTACGTCCTCGACGGGCCGGAGGGGCGGCACGCCGTCTCCGTGAAGCGGCTGCGCGCCGGTGAGGACGTCGTCCTCACGGACGGGGCGGGCCGCTGGGCGGACTGCGTCGTGCTCGACACGCAGGGCAGGGACCGGCTGATCGTCCAGCTGGACTCGGTGTTCGAGGAGCCCGCGGAGCAGCCCCGGGTCACCGTCGTCCAGGCCCTGCCCAAGGGCGACCGCGGCGAGCTCGCCGTCGAGACGATGACCGAGGTCGGCGTCGACGCGATCGTGCCCTGGGCGGCGGCGCGCTGCATCACGCAGTGGAAGGGCGACCGCGGGGTCAAGGCGCTGGGCAAGTGGCGGGCCACGGCCCGGGAGGCCGGCAAGCAGTCCCGCCGGGTGCGCTTCCCGGAGGTCGCGGAGGCGGCGACGACCAAGCAGGTCGCCGCCCTGCTGGCCGGGGCGGACTTCGCCGCCGTGCTGCACGAGAGCGGGGACGAGCCGCTGGCGACGGCCGAACTGCCGTCCATCGGGGAGATCGTGCTGGTCGTGGGGCCCGAGGGGGGCGTCGCGCCGGAGGAGCTGGCGCTGTTCGAAGAGGCGGGGGCGCAGGCGTATCGCCTCGGGCGCAGTGTGCTGCGCACATCGACTGCCGGGACGGCCGCCGCGGCCGTGCTCCTGGCACGCACCGGACGCTGGTCCTGACCTCCTTGGAGGCACCGTGGAACTCGCCCAGGTCCGTCTGCTCGTGACCGACTTCTCCGCCTGTTACCACTTCTACGGCGAGGTCCTCGGCCTCAAGCCGCAGTCGGGGGCGGCGGAGGGGCCGTACGAGAGGTTCAGCTTCGCGGTGGGCTCCGCGGGGATCGCGTTGCAGGACCGGTCGATGATGGCCGAGGTGCTCGACGAACTGGGCGACACGGCTGCCGGTCACCGCTCCCTGGTGGTGCTGCGGGTGGACGGGCTGGACGCGTACTGCGAGGAGATCACGATGCGCGGCGCGACGGTCCTGCACGGCCCGGCGCCCATGACGGACCGTATGCGGGTGGCGCATCTCAAGGACCCCGAGGGCAACGTGGTGGAGCTTCAGGAGTGGCTGCTGCTGCGCGGCTGACGCCTTTGCGCCCTACCGCGCGGCCCCCGTCAGTGGCAGGCTCCCCTCCATGGGGGCTTCGACGAGGTATCGACCGGGGCCGCGCGGGCGGCGCGTGGCGGTCGCGGCGGCGTTCGCCGTGCTGGCGGTGGGCGGCGCTGCCGCCTGCGAGCCCGGCAGCATCAGCTCCGCGTCCGTCGCGTACACCACCGACGAGACCGTGACCAAAGAGCTCAACCGGCAGAAGGCGGGCGTGCGTTGGCTCACCTGCACCGCCTCCTACGGGGAGAACGGCGGGAAGTCGTCACCCCCGGCGCGTGAGCGGACCGTCGCCACCGTCGACTGCGAGGGCGAGACCGACGAAGGCAAGGACATCACCGTCGACGGCGAGGTCACCCACGCGGTGGACGGCGCCTGCGTGCGCGGGAACATCACCGCCAAGGTGGACGGCAAGGTGTGGTTCCAGGTCGACGGCCTCGGCGACTGCAACTCCACCACCCCGCCCCCCGTCGGCGGGCCCGCCGACGGGAGGCCCGGGCCGACGGTCACCGTGACCGTCACCCAGACCGTCTGGTGCGACCGGTACCCGGACTGCCGCCCCGTCGAGGGCAAGTGATCCGAACCCTGTCCGCGCGGCGTGGTCCCTGCATAGGGTGATCAGGTGACATCGTCTGCTTACCTCCGGTTCCCCCATGTGCACGGCGACCTGGTCGCCTTCACCGCCGAGGACGACGTGTGGCTCGCTCCACTCGACGGCGGCCGGGCCTGGCGGGTCAGCGCCGACAACATGCCGGTGACCCAGCCCCGCATCTCGCCCGACGGCACCACCGTCGCCTGGACCTCCACACGCGACGGCGCCCCCGAGGTGCTCATCGCCCCGGTCGACGGCGGCCCGGCAAAGCGGCTGACGTACTGGGGGAGCCTCAAGACCCAGGTGCGCGGCTGGACCCCGGACGGCGAGGTGCTGGCGATCAGCACACAGGGGCAGGCGAGCCTGCGCCGCACCTGGGCCCGCGCCGTCCCGCTGGACGGCGGCCCGGCCACCACCCTGCCGTACGGGCCCGTCGGCGACGTCGCCCACGGCCCGCACACGGTGCTGCTGTCCGCGCCGATGGGGCGTGAGGCGGCCTGGTGGAAGCGCTACCGCGGCGGTACGGCGGGCAAGTTGTGGATCGACCGCGAGAACGACGGGGAGTTCGTGCGGCTGCACGAGGACCTCGACGGCAACCTCGAGTACCCGCTGTGGGTGGGGATGGGGGTCCCCCCTGTTCGAGCGGAGCCGAGAACGTGGGGGAGGATCGGCTTCCTCTCCGACCACGAGGGCACCGGAGCGCTCTACTCCTCCCTCGCCGACGGCTCCGACCTGCGCCGGCACACGGATCTTGGGGGTTTCTACGCCCGGCACGCCGCGACCGACGGCACCCGGGTCGTCTACTCCAGCGCCGGTGAACTGTGGGTGCTGGACGACCTGGAGGGGGCCGAGCCGCGGCGGCTGGACGTGCGGCTGGGCGGGCAGCGCGCCGACCTGCAGCCCTTCCCCCTGAACGCCTCCCGGTGGTTCGGATCGGCGTCCCCCGACCACACGGCACGCGGCAGCGCGGTCGCCGTCCGCGGCTCCGTGCACTGGGTGACCCACCGCGCCGGACCGGCCCGCGCACTGGCCGCGACACCCGGGGTGCGGGCCCGCCTGCCGCGCACGTTCCGGGCGGACGGCGAGCAGTGGGTGGTGTGGGTGACGGACGCCGAGGGCGACGACGCCCTGGAGTTCGCGCCCGCCACCGGACTCGCCCCCGGCGCGACGCCCCGCCGGCTCGCCGCCGGGCAGCTCGGCCGGGTGCTGGACCTCGCCATGGCGCCCGACGGCAGCCGGGCCGCGGTGTCCTGTCACGACGGGCGCCTGCTGCTCGTGGAGCGGGAGACGGGCGAGGTGCGGGAGGTCGACCGCAGTGAGGACGGCGATGTGTCGGGCCTCGTCTTCTCGCCCGACTCGTCCTGGCTGGCCTGGTCCCACCCCGGCCCCCGGCCCCTGTGCCAGCTGAAGCTCGCCAACACCACCGACCTGTCGGTCACCGAGGCCACCCCGCTGCGCTTCCAGGACTACGCGCCCGCGTTCACGATGGACGGCAAGCACCTCGCGTTCCTGTCGACCCGCTCCTTCGACCCGGTCTACGACGAGCACGTCTTCGACCTGGCCTTCGTGGTGGGCGCCCGGCCGCATCTGATCACCCTCGCGGCCACCACGCCCTCCCCGTTCGGGCCGCAGCGGCACGGCAGGTCCTTCGAGACGCCCGACCGGGAGGAGACCCCCGACAGCGAGGGCACCCCCACCACCCGCATCGACCTCGAAGGCCTCGCCGACCGCATCGTGCCCTTCCCGGTCGAGGCCGCCCGCTACACCAACCTGCGCGCGGCCAAGGACGGCGTCCTGTGGCTGCGCCACCCGGTCGCCGGTGTGCTCGGCGCGTCCCGGGCCACTCCGGACGACCCCGAGCCCAAGTCCGAGCTGGAGCGCTACGACCTCGCCCAGCAGCGCGTCGAGCATCTCGCCGTCGACGCCGACCACTTCGCGGTGAGCGGCGACGGCAAGCGGGTGCTGCTGTGGACCGACGGGCGGCTGAAGGTCGTCCCCAGCGACCGGCGGGCGTCGAGCGACGACGACAGCGACTCCAACATCACCGTCGATCTGGGCCGCGTACGCCAGTTCGTCGACCCGGCGGCCGAGTGGCGTCAGATGTTCGACGAGAACGGCCGCATCATGCGGGACCACTTCTGGCGGCCCGACATGAGCGGCGTCGACTGGGACGGCGTCCTCGACCGTTACCGCCCGGTCGTGGACCGGTGCGCCACCCACGACGACCTCGTCGACCTGCTGTGGGAGGTGCAGGGCGAACTCGGCACCTCGCACGCCTACGTCACCCCGCGCGGCGGACACGGCGGCGGCCCCCGCCAGGGCCTGCTCGGCGCCGACATCTCCCGCCACGAGGACGGCAGTTGGCGCGTCGACCGGATCCTGCCCTCCGAGACCTCCGACCCGGACGCCCGCAGCCCGCTGGCCGCGCCGGGCGTCGCGGTACGCCCCGGGGACGCCATCGTGGCGATCGCGGGACAGCCGGTCGACCCGGTTCTCGGACCCGGCCCGCTGCTGATCGGCACGGCCAACAAGCCGGTGGAGCTGACCATCTCCCCGTCCGGCGGCGGCGAACCCCGGCACGCCGTCGTCGTCCCGGTCGCCGACGAGGAACCCCTGCGCTACCACGCCTGGGTCGCCGACCGCCGCGCCTACGTCCACGAGAAGTCCGGCGGTCGCCTCGGCTACCTCCACGTCCCGGACATGCAGGCCCCCGGCTGGGCCCAGATCCACCGCGACCTGCGCGTCGAGGTCGCCCGCGAGGGCCTGGTCGTCGACGTCCGCGAGAACCGCGGCGGGCACACCTCCCAGCTCGTCGTGGAGAAGCTGGCCCGCCGCATCGTCGGCTGGGCCGTCCCGCGCGGCATGCGCCCCTACAGCTACCCGGAGGACGCCCCGCGCGGCCCCGTCGTGGCCGTCGCCAACGAGTTCTCCGGCTCCGACGGCGACATCGTCAACGCGGCGATCAAGGCCCTCGGCCTCGGCCCGGTCGTCGGCACCCGCACCTGGGGCGGCGTCATCGGCATCGACAGCCGCTACCGCCTGGTCGACGGCACCCTGGTGACCCAGCCCAAGTACGCCTTCTGGCTGGAGGGCTATGAGTGGGGCGTGGAGAACCACGGCGTGGATCCCGACGTGGAGGTCCTGCAACGCCCGCAGGACCACGCGGCGGGCAGGGACGCCCAACTGGACGAGGCCATCCGGCTGGCACTGGAAGCGCTGGAGGCAGTACCGGCGAAAACGCCCCCGGGCCTGCCCACCTGAGGGGCGCGGGGAACGGCGCGACCAGCCACAACGCACCCGCACCCGACGACGATAGGATTCCCGGCAAGACCGATCTCGGCTGACACCCGGAGGGAAAATGGCAGGGGAGCCCCAGGAAGACTGCCTGTTCTGCAAGATCGTCGCAGGCACCATCCCGGCGACCATCGTCCGCCAGACGGAGACGACCATCGCGTTCCGCGACATCAACCCCCAGGCCCCCAGCCACGTCCTGGTCATCCCCAAGGCGCACTACAAGAACGCCGCGGCCCTCGCCGCCGCCGACCCGGCCCTCACCGCGGACGTGCTCCGCGAGGCCCAGGCCGTCGCGGACGAGGAGAAGCTCGACAGCTTCCGTCTCGTCTTCAACACCGGCAGCGGCGCAGGCCAGACGGTGTGGCACGTGCACGCCCACGTGCTCGGCGGCCGCGGCCTCGACTGGCCTCCGGGGTAGTCCGCCTTGTCCGTACGTGAACTCGTGGTCCTCGGCACCGCCAGCCAGGTCCCGACCCGGCACCGCAACCACAACGGCTACCTGCTGCGCTGGGACGGCGAGGGCATCCTCTTCGACCCCGGTGAGGGCACGCAGCGCCAGATGCTGCGTGCCGGGGTCGCCGCGCACGACCTGAACCGGATCTGCGTCACGCACTTCCACGGCGACCACTCCCTCGGCCTCGCCGGTGTGATCCAGCGCATCAACCTCGACCGGGTGCCGCACGAGATCACCGCCCACTACCCGCGCTCCGGGCAGCGCTTCTTCGACCGGCTCCGGTACGCCACCGCCTACCGCGAGACCGTCGGCATCACCGAGGCCCCGGTCGCCGCCGACGGGCCCCTCGCCCGCACGGGCGGCTACACGCTTCAGGCCCGGAAGCTGTCGCACCCGGTGGAGTCGTACGGCTACCGGATCGTCGAGCCCGACGGCCGCCGCATGCTGCCCGAGCGGCTCGCCGAGCACGGCGTCAAGGGCCCGGACGTGGGCCGCATCCAGCGCGAGGGCTCGCTCGGCGGGGTCTCGCTGGAGGACGTCAGCGAGGTGCGGCGCGGCCAGCGGTTCGCGTTCGTCATGGACACCCGGCTCTGCGACGGCGTGTACGCGCTCGCCGAGGGCTGCGACATGCTCGTCATCGAGTCGACCTTCCTCGACGAGGACGAGGAACTCGCCGTCGAACACGGGCATCTGACAGCCGGTCAGGCAGCCAGGGTGGCCCGGGACGCCGACGTGCGGCACCTCGTGCTGACCCATTTCAGCCAGCGCTACACCGACCGTGGGGGAGAGTTCGAGCGCCAGGCCCGGGCCGCCGGATACAAGGGTGAGCTGACCGTAGCCCACGACCTACTGAGGGTGCCGGTTCCGAAGCGTCGGTGAAACGGCCGTACGATGAATGGGTGTCCCTCCCCAAAGCCGAACTGCACCTCCACATCGAAGGCACCCTGGAACCGGAGCTCGCCTTCGAGCTCGCCACGCGCAACGGCGTCACGCTGCCGCACTCCGACACGGACGAGCTGCGCGAGGCCTACCGGTTCGAGGACCTGCAGTCCTTCCTGAACCTGTACTACGAGCTCATGGCCGTCCTGCGCACCGAGCGGGACTTCGAGGACCTGGCGAACGCCTATCTCGCCCGGGCCGCCGCGCAGGGCGTGCGGCACGCGGAGATCTTCTTCGACCCGCAGGCCCACACCGGCCGCGGCCTGGAGATCGGCACGGTCGTCGAGGGGCTGTGGCGCGCGCTGGGGAGCAGCGAGGCGAACCACGGCGTCTCGACCCGGCTGATCCTGTGCTTCCTGCGCGACGAGTCCGCCGAGTCGGCCCTGGCAACACTGGACGCCGCCAAGCCGTACCTGGACCGGATCACCGGCATCGGCCTCGACTCCGCCGAGGTCGGGCACCCGCCGGTGAAGTTCCGCGAGGTCTACGAGGCCGCCGCCGCGCTCGGCCTGAGGCGGGTCGCCCACGCCGGTGAGGAGGGCCCGCCCGAGTACATCACCGAGGCGCTGGACGTCCTCGGCGTGGAGCGGGTCGACCACGGGCTGCGCTGTGTGGAGGACCCGGCGCTGGTGGAGCGGCTGGTGCGCGACCGGGTTCCGCTGACGCTGTGCCCGCTGTCCAACGTCCGGCTGCGCACCGTCGACACCCTCGCCGACCACCCGCTGCCCGCCATGCTGGACGCCGGCCTGATGTGCACGGTCAACTCCGACGACCCGGCCTACTTCGGCGGCTACGCAGGCGACAACTTCGACGCCGTGCGCACCACCCTCGGCCTCACCGAGGAGCGGCTGCGCGAGCTGGCCCGCAACTCCTTCCTCGCCTCCTTCCTGGAGGACGACGAGGAGCTGCGGGCGCGGTATCTCGCCGAGGTGGAGGCCTACACCTTCGGTTAGGGGCTTCTGACGGATCTCCGCGGAGGAAGGAGCGGCGTCCGGTGCGGCGAGAGCGCGTGCCGGGCGTCGCGACGCCGCGGAGATCCGTCAGAAGCCCCCTGGCCCCGGGCGGGTCTCAGAAGACCTCCGACCCCGCCTTGTCGTAGGCACGCTGGGCGGGGACGGCCGGGGTCTCGACCGGGATCTCCACCACCGGCTGTTCCGGGGCGCCGATCTCGGGGATCGCGCCGGTGGGCGTGCCCGTGGTGGCGGCGACCAGGGCGGCCGGGTGACCGCCGCGGCGGCGGATCGCGCCGGGCAGCAGCGGGCGTCCGCCGGTGTGCAGGGCGACGGCGGTCATCGGCAGGGCGATCACCAGCAGCCCGGCGCCCAGGACCGCGCCCATGACCGGGAATCCGGCCTGCGCCGACAGCACGCTGCCGGTCAGCGGCCCGGCCGCCGTGCCCAGCGAGGACGCCGAGCCGACCAGCACCGCCCAGCGGCCACGCGGGTCGAGGGAGGCGGCGAGCCCGATGAGGTACGACAGCACCACCGGGTAGAGCGTGTTCCAGGCGATCTCGCCGGCCGCGAAGCTCCCGAGGTCGGTCGCGGAGGCGCTGAGCGCGATGCAGACGGCGATGAGGACGGTGCCGCCGCCGATGGGTATCGCGCGTCCGAGCCGGGCCCCGAGGGCGCCCGCCGCGAGGACCCCGGTCAGGCCGGCGCCGAGGGCGACGGCGAAGACGACGCCGACGGTGGCCTCGCCGAGGTGCGCCTGCTCCAGGCCGATGCGTCCGCTCACGCCCCACAGGGAGTTCTGGGCGAGCGACCAGCACACCATGGCGGCGGCCAGCAGCAGCCCCGAACGGGCGTGCGGCAGCCGGGCCTTGTGGTGCCGGGCGGGCGCGACGGGCGTGCCGGTGGGAAGGCTGCCGGTGAGCGGCCAGACCGCCAGGGCCGTGAGGGCGATCGCGGCCAGCGGCAGGCCGTGCCCCGGGCCGAGGTGCGGCACGGTCAGATACACGGCGCCCGCGAGGGCGGAGACGGTGAGCAGTCCGGCCGTGGAGGCCCGGTGCGGGTCGCTCCGCCACGCTCTCGGCTCCGCTCGAGCAGGGGAGGCCCCCAGCCCCGCGATGAGGGTCGCGGCGACGGTCGTGGCCGTGCCGGAGCCGAACCCGCCGACGACCGCGCCGGCGACGACGGCGGGGACGGCGGTGGTCAGGGCGGCACCGCCGTAGCCGAGCAGGGCCAGGGCGAGGCCGAGCCGGGCGAGGGTGCGGGCTCCGATCCGTTCGACCCGGGAGGCCAGGGCGAACCCGGCGGCGGCCGAACTCAGCAGCAGGGCACTGCCGACGGCGCCGGCCTGTGTGGCGGAGAGCGGAAGGTCCGAGTCGAGCCTGCCGACGGTGGTGGGCAGCAGATACGGAGCGAGGTACCCGGCCGTGAAAAGGGCGACGAGGGGCCAGGGAGTGGTGCGGGGGGCGAACACGGGCGTTCCCAGGGCATGCGAAAGGAGCGGGGGAGGGGGGGTGGGCGACGACCGTCGACGGACAGGAACGCGCGAGCAATTTGTATCAAGCACGCAGTCGACCACGGGAGCCCGGGACGTGTGATCTGGAGCACGTTGTGTTTGGGGTGGTGAAGCCCGGGTAAACGAGTGCCTTTCGTCAGGCGTCGGCGGCGTTTTCGCTAACGCCAGTGCACCGATCCGGACCCCGACGGAACGGTCGCCTCGGCCTTGATCCGGATCTCCCGCATCACCGCGACGATCCGCTCCTCGTGCGCGGGCGTGAGCCGGGCGACGGGTACCGAGCAGCTGATCGCGTCCAGCGCCGGGCTGTCGTAGCGCAGTGCGAACCCGAAGCCGACGATGCCGGTCACGCCCTCCTCGCGGTCCACGGACCAGCCGCGCGAGCGGGTCTCCGAGAGGTCGGCCAGCAGGGATTCCCGGCTCGTGTGCGAGTTCGGGGTCAGTGCCTCGTAAGGGCCCTCGGGCAGCTCGCCGTCCGGCCGTTCCGCCGGCAGGGCCTTGCCCAGGGCCCCGACGTGCGCGGGCAGGCGCCGTCCCACCCGGCTGATCGTGCGCAGGTACTCGTGCGACTCCCGCGTGGCCAGGTACGCCACGTTCCGCCCGTCCAGCCGGCCCATGTGGATGGTCTCGCCGAGCGCCTCGGACGCCTCGTCGAGGTACGGCCGCACGGCCCCGACCCGCGGGTCGGAGTCGAGGTAGCCGGTGCCGGTGAGCAGGGCGTGGATGCCGATGCCGTACAGGGAGCCGGTGACGTCGGTGCGGACCCAGCCGCGCGAGATCAGGGTCTGGAGCAGCGCGTACATCGAGCTGCGCGGCACGCCGAGTTCGCCGGCCAGCTCCTGGAGCCGGGCCGGACGGTCGCCGCGCGCGGCGAGGAGTTCCAGCAGCTCGACCGTGCGGGCCGCGGACTTCACCTCGCGGACGCCCCCTGTGTCTGACATGTGCCGATGGTAATCGGGCCGCCCGGGCGGTTGACGTTCACATACTCAGGCTTCATTCTCATATATAGATCGCGTCTGCATAAGGAGATGACGGGGAGATGACCGCGAGCGCTGGACCGGTGGCGGTCGCGCAGCGGCTGCGGGACGGCATGGCGGGCGGCGTGCTGTCGTTCCCGCTGACCGCCTTCCGCGACGACGGCACCCTCGATGCGGACGGCTACCGCGCCTATGTCGCCGAGCGGCTCGCCGCCGCACCCGGCGCCTTCTTCACCGCCCTGCGCGACGACGACCACGGCACCCTCGACAAGCTGCTGCGCGACTTCTACGTCCCGCTCGTCGAACTGCGCGACCGCGTCCCCGGGTACGCCGTGTCGCTGGTGAAGGCGGCGGCCCGGCTCCGCGGCCACGGGGTCGGCCCGGTCCGCGCCCCGCTCACCGACCCCTCAGCCGCCGACCTGGCCGCCCTCACCGCCCTCCTCACCGCCGGACTCGACCTCGTGGGAGCCACCCTGTGAACCTCACCATCACCGACGTGACGCTCACGCCGATCCTGGTCGCCGACCCGCCGCTGCTGAACACCCAGGGCGTCCACCAGCCGTACACGCCCCGGCTGATCGTCGAGGTCGTCACCGCCGACGGGATCACCGGCGTGGGGGAGACCTACGGCGACGCCACGTACCTGGAGCTGGCCCGGCCCTTCGCCGAGCGGCTGAAGGGACGCCAGGCCAGCGATCTGAACGGCCTGTTCACGGTCGCGGACCAGGTCGCGGTGGACGCCTCGCGCGTCGAGACCGCCGTCGACGTCGGCGGGCTGCGCGGTGTCCAGACCGCCGACAAGCTGCGGCTGTCCGTCGTCTCCGGCTTCGAGGTCGCCTGCCTGGACGCCCTCGGCAAGGCGCTCGGACTGCCCGTGCACGCGCTGCTCGGCGGCAAGGTGCGCGACGCCGTCGAGTACAGCGCCTACCTGTTCTACAAGTGGGCCGGTCACCCCGAGGGCGTACCCGCCGAGAAGGACGACTGGGGCGCCGCCGTCGATCCGGCGGGAGTCGTGGAGCAGGCCCACCGCTTCACGGAGCGGTACGGCTTCACCTCCTTCAAGCTCAAGGGCGGCGTCTTCCCGCCCGACGAGGAGATCGCGGCGATCAAGGCCCTGGCCGAGGCGTTCCCCGGACATCCGCTGCGGCTGGACCCCAACGGCGCATGGTCGGTGGAGACGTCGGTGAAGGTGGCCCAGGAGCTCGGCGAAGTCCTGGAGTACCTGGAGGACCCGGCGCTCGGCACGCCCGCCATGGCCGAGGTCGCCGAGCGCACCGGGGTCCCCCTCGCCACCAACATGTGCGTGACGACCTTCGCCGAGATCCAGGAGGCCTTCACCCGGGGCGCCGTCCAGGTCGTGCTCTCCGACCACCACTACTGGGGCGGACTGCGCAACACCCAGCAGCTCGCCGCCGTCTGCCGCACCTTCGGCGTCGGCGTGTCGATGCACTCCAACACCCACCTCGGCATCTCGCTCGCGGCGATGACCCACGTGGCGGCCACCGTCCCGAACCTCCACCACGCCTGCGACTCCCACTACCCCTGGCAGTCCGAGGACGTCCTCACCGAGCGGCTCACCTTCGAGGGCGGCGAGGTCGCCGTGTCCGACGCGCCCGGCCTCGGCGTGGAGCTCGACCGCGCGCGGCTGGCCGAACTGCACCGGCGGTGGCTGGACGACGACGGCGCCCTGCGCGACCGTGACGACGCGGCGGCGATGCGGATCGCCGACCCGGAGTGGGTGACGCCCGCGATGCCCCGCTGGTGAGGCCCGCCGGGGCCGGGGGAGGGGGCGTGCGGGGGACCGGCGCGAACTGACGGGACGGGTGGGTCCGGCGTGAGCGGCGTCACGTTGTCGGTGATGTGGTGCAGACTGGCCTGATCCGCACCACGTCAGGGAGCGCACAGTGACCGCGTCCACCGCCCCGGCCGGGAAGGGCCCGGGAAAGGGATCGCACCGCCAGAGCCAGGTCGATCCCCTCGCCCCGCTGCGCACACCGGACGACCCGCCCTGGGACGTCTACCTCACCGGTACCGTCTTCCTGGACATCATCTTCACCGGGCTCGACTCCGCCCCGGTGCGCGGGACGGAGTCCTGGGCGCGCGGCATGGGGTCGAGCCCCGGCGGCGTCGCCAACATGGCCACCGCCCTGGCCCGCCTCGGCCTGCGCACCTCCCTCGCGGCCGCCTTCGGCGACGACCACTACGGCGACTACTGCTGGGACGCCCTGGAGCACGGCGAGGGCATCGACCTCTCACCGTCGCGCACGGTGCCCGGCTGGCACTCCCCGGTGACCGTCTCCATGGCCTACGAGGGCGAGCGCACGATGGTCTCGCACGGCCACGAGCCACCCCCCGAGGAGCCCGCGCCCGCCTGCCCCCCACGCGCGCGTGCCGCCGTCGCCTCCCTCGCCCCCGGCGTGAGCGCACCCTGGATCGCCCAGGCCGCGAGCAACGGCACCCGGGTCTTCGGCGACGTCGGCTGGGACGAGACCGGGGCGTGGGACCTGGCGGGGCTCCCCGACCTGCGGCGCTGCGAGGCGTTCCTGCCCAACGCGCAGGAGGCGATGCGGTACACGGGCGCGGACTGCCCCCGGGCCGCCGCGCACGCCCTCACCGAGTACGTGCCGCTCGCGGTGGTCACCCTCGGCGCGGACGGGGCCTACGCGGTGGACCGGCGCACGGGCGAGACGGCGGAGGTGCCGGCCATCGCGGTCGAGGCGCTCGACCCGACCGGGGCCGGTGACGTGTTCGTCGCCGGGTTCGTCGCCGGGACGCTGGCGGACTGGTCGCTCGCCGACCGGCTGGCCTTCGCCGGACTGACCGCGGCGCTGTCGGTGCAGGAGTTCGGAGGGTCGCTGTCGGCGCCGGGCTGGTCGGAGATCGCGGCGTGGTGGCGCAGGGTCCAGTCCGTCGAGGGGCAGTCGCCCGTGGCGCTGGAGAGGTACGGGTTCCTCGCGGAGCTGGTGTCGGAGGAACTGGTGAGGCCCTGGCCGCTGCGCAGGGCCGTGCCGACGATCGGCTTCCGGCGCTCGGCCTGAGGCTCCGGTGGCCCCCGGGTGTGCAACCCGGCCCCCAAAACCCCTACGGCGTTGTCACTCCCCCGTCGTACCCTGGGAACCGCGAGGCCGCCCTCAGCTGTGCGGCCATGACGAGGAGGAACCGCAGGCCTTAAGCGCCGGCCCATGACTCAATCATCGACAGCTCACACCCCCGCGCAGGAGCAGGCGAGAGCGCAGCTCACCGTCCCCGCCCAGCACCCCATGGTGACCGTGCTGGGGTCCGGCGACTCCCTCCTGCGCGTGATCGAGAAGGCCTTCCCGGCGGCCGACATCCATGTCCGGGGCAACGAGATCAGCGCGGTCGGCGACCCGAAGGACGTCGCCCTCATTTCGCGCGTGTTCGACGAGATGATGCTGGTGCTCCGCACCGGGCAGCCGATGACGGAGGACGCAGTGGAACGCTCGATCGCCATGCTGAAGGCGAGCGACAACGGCGAGAGCGACGGCCAGGAGACCCCGGCCCAGGTGCTCACGCAGAACATCCTGTCCTCGCGCGGCCGCACCATCCGCCCCAAGACGCTCAACCAGAAGCGCTACGTCGACGCGATCGACAAGCACACGATCGTCTTCGGCATCGGCCCCGCGGGCACCGGCAAGACCTACCTGGCGATGGCCAAGGCGGTGCAGGCCCTGCAGTCCAAGCAGGTCAACCGCATCATCCTGACCCGCCCCGCGGTCGAGGCCGGCGAGCGGCTCGGCTTCCTCCCGGGCACGCTCTACGAGAAGATCGACCCGTACCTGCGCCCGCTCTACGACGCGCTGCACGACATGCTCGACCCGGACTCCATCCCGCGGCTGATGGCGGCGGGCACCATCGAGGTCGCGCCGCTCGCCTACATGCGCGGCCGGGCGCAACCGCTCTTCACCAATGTCCTCACACCGGACGGCTGGCGTCCCATCGGGGACCTTCAGGTCGGTGACCTGGTCATCGGGTCCAACGGTGAGCCGACACCGGTCCTCGGCGTCTATCCACAAGGCGAGCGGGACATCTACCGGGTCACGGCCCAGGACGGTTCCTGGACGCTGTGCTGCGGTGAGCACCTGTGGACGGTCCGCACGGCCGCCGACAAGCGCCGAGGCAAGCCATGGCAGGTCCTGGAGACCCGGGAGATGATCGGCAACCTGCGGGCGGCCCACGCTCGCCGGTACGAACTGCCGATGCTCACCGCGCCGGTCCAGTTGCCGGAGCGGGACGTACCCATGGACCCGTACGCCCTGGGACTGCTGCTCGGTGACGGCTGCCTCACCGGCTCCACGACCCCCTCCTTCGCGACCGAGGATCCGGAACTGGCCGACGCTCTGGAGGCCTCGCTGCCCGGTGTCGCCGTGCGGCACAAGCGCCGACCGGACTACGTTCTCAACCGGATCAAGTCCCCGGGCGACGTGATCACCCTGGACAACCCCGTCACGCGTGTCCTGCGTGAACTGGACCTGCTACGTACTCGCTCGCACTCCAAGTTCGTCCCGGACGACTACCTGTACAACTCGGCTGAGGTACGGCTGGCGGTCCTCCAGGGCCTGCTGGACGCCGACGGCGGCCCGGTGACACAGAAGGACCGCACCTGCCGGATCCAGTACACGACGACGTCGGCTCTGCTCCGCGACGACGTCGTCGCCCTGGTGCAGTCGCTGGGCGGTGTGGCGTACACCCGCCGCAGGGCCGCCGAGGGGCGCAGGCCCGGCCTCGCCGAGGGACGAGAGGTCGTCCACCGGTACGACGCTCATGTCATCGACATCCGCCTCCCCGAAGGCATCGAACCCTTCCGCCTCCCCCGTAAGCGCGACAAGTACCTCGCTGCCGGAGGCGGCGGGCGCCCGATGCGGTTCATCGACAGCATCGAGCCCGCCGGACGGGAGGAGACCGTCTGTATCCAGGTGGCGGCCGAGGACTCGTTGTACGTCACGCAGGACCACCTGCTGACGCACAACACCCTCAACGACGCCTTCATCATCCTGGACGAGGCCCAGAACACGAGCCCCGAGCAGATGAAGATGTTCCTCACCCGCCTCGGCTTCGACTCGAAGATCGTGATCACGGGTGACGTGACCCAGGTCGACCTGCCGGACGGGACGAAGAGCGGCCTGCGCCAGGTGCAGGACATCCTGGACGGCGTCGAGGACGTCCACTTCTCCCGACTGTCGTCCCAGGACGTCGTCCGGCACCGGCTCGTGGGCCGTATCGTCGACGCGTACGAGAAGTACGACACCACGCACGGCACCCAGAACGGCGCGCACAAGAGCCGCGGCAAGTCCGGGCACAAGGGGAAGTAGACACACACAGCACCATGTCGATCGACGTCAACAACGAGTCCGGCACCGAGGTCGACGAGCAGGCGATCCTCGACATCGCCCGCTACGCGCTCGCGCGGATGCGCATCCACCCGCTTTCCGAGCTCTCGGTGATCGTCGTGGACGCCGACGCCATGGAGCAGCTCCACATCCAGTGGATGGACCTCCCCGGCCCCACGGATGTCATGTCCTTCCCGATGGACGAGCTGCGCCCGCCCTCCAAGGACGACGACGAGCCGCCGCAGGGTCTGCTCGGCGACATCGTGCTGTGCCCCGAGGTCGCCGAGAAGCAGGGCAAGGACGCGGAGACGCAGCACTCCATGGACGAGGAGCTCCAACTGCTCACCGTCCACGGGGTGCTGCACCTGCTGGGCTACGACCACGAGGAACCGGACGAGAAGGCCGAGATGTTCGGCCTCCAGGCGGCCATCGTCGACGGCTGGCGCTCGGAGCGGGGCCTGACCGGCCCGTCCCCGGCGCCGACGGTCTCGTAACGCCGCCGATGAGTCCGCAACTCGCCCTGGGCGCCATCGCCCTGGTGGTCGTGGCCTGGCTCGCCGCCTGCGCGGAGGCGGGCCTCGCCCGCGTCTCCAGCTTCCGCGCCGAGGAAGCCGTACGCTCCGGCCGCCGCGGCAGCGCCAAGCTCTCCCAGGTCGCCGCCGACCCGACCCGCTACCTCAACGTGGCCCTCCTGGTCCGCGTCGCCTGCGAGATGGCCGCCGCCGCGCTGATCACCTACGGCTGCCTGAAGGCCTTCGACGGCACCACCGAGGCCCTCCTGGTCGCCATCGCGGTCATGGTCCTGGTGTCCTACGTCGCCGTCGGGGTCTCCCCGCGCACCATCGGCCGCCAGCACCCGCTGAACACGGCGACGGTCTCGGCGTACGTCCTGGTGCCGCTGGCCCGGATCATGGGCCCGATCCCGTCGCTGCTGATCCTCATCGGCAACGCGCTCACCCCCGGCAAGGGCTTCCGCCGCGGCCCGTTCGCCTCCGAGGCGGAGCTGCGCGCCCTCGTCGACCTCGCCGAGAAGGAGTCCCTCATCGAGGACGAGGAGCGCCGCATGGTGCACTCCGTCTTCGAACTGGGCGACACCCTCGTCCGCGAGGTCATGGTCCCGCGCACGGACCTGGTCGTCATCGAACGCTTCAAGACCATCCGCCAGGCCCTCACCCTCGCCCTGCGCTCCGGCTTCTCGCGCATCCCCGTGACCGGGGAGAGCGAGGACGACATCGTCGGCATCGTGTATCTGAAGGACCTGGTCCGCAAGACGCACATCAGCCGCGACGCCGAGTCCGAGCAGGTCTCCACGGCCATGCGCCCGGCGTTCTTCGTGCCCGACACCAAGAACGCCGGCGACCTGCTGCGCGAGATGCAGAAGGAGCGCAACCACGTCGCCGTCGCCGTCGACGAGTACGGCGGCACCGCCGGCATCGTCACCATCGAGGACATCCTCGAGGAGATCGTCGGCGAGATCACCGACGAGTACGACCGCGAACTGCCGCCGGTCGAGGAGCTCGGCGACGACCGCTTCCGCGTCACGGCCCGCCTCGACATCAGCGACCTGGGCGAGCTGTACGGTTTGGAGGAGTTCGACGACGAGGACGTCGAGACGGTCGGCGGCCTGCTGGCCAAGGCACTCGGGCGCGTCCCCATCGCCGGAGCCTCGTCCGTCGTGGACCTCCCCGACGGCCGGGAACTGCGGCTGACCGCGGAGGCCGCGGCCGGCCGCCGGAACAAGATCGTGACCGTGCTGGCGGAGCCGGTGGGCCCGGCGGACCCGCCCGAGGAGGAGAAGCCGGAGTGACCCCGCAGGAGTTGCGCGCGTTCTGCCTGTCGTTCAACGCGGCGGTGGAGGACTTCCCGTTCAGCCCGGAGATCTCGGTCTTCAAGGTGCGGGGCAAGCTGTTCGCCCTGTCGCACCTCGACGCGCGCCCCCTCAAGGTCAACCTCAAGTGCGACCCGGACGAGGCGGTCCGCCTCCGCGGCGAGTACGAGGGCCTCATCGTCCCCGGCTGGCACATGAGCAAGCGCCACTGGAACACCGTCACGGTCGACGGCGAGCTCCCGGACCAACTGGTCCGCGAGCTCATCGAGGACTCGTACGACCTGGTCGTCGCGGGCCTGCCCCGAGCGGACCGCCTCCGCCTCGACCGGCCCTGAGACGGGGCCGGGGCGGCCGCTACGTATGCTCGGACCATGACCGACAGCAGCGCGCTCGACCCCGAGGACCGCAAGATCGTCACCCTGGCCCGTTCCGCGCGGGCCCGCAACGGCGTGCCCGAGGGCGCGGCCGTACGGGACGAGACCGGACGCACCTATGTGGCGGGCACCGTGGCCCTGGACTCCCTGAAGCTCAGTGCCCTGCAGACGGCGGTGGCGATGGCCGTGGCCTCGGGCGCGACGTCCCTGGAGGCGGCGGCGGTCGTGACGGAGGCGGAGACCGCGTCCGACGCGGACCGGGCGGCCGTTCGGGACCTCGGCGGTGCGGGGACGCCGGTTCTGGTGGCGGGGCCCGACGGAACGGTCCGGACCACCGTCACCGCCGGCTGAACTTCGCTGTAACCGGCGGTAATTAGGCCAGTTTTCAACCTTGCCGCCGCCTGCCCCACACGCATCAATGGAACCGTCCATTCCGACGGACCGTCAGATTCGACTCTCGGCGGTGTGCCCGCATCCACGCGCCGAGCGGTCCGCCCCCCACGGAAACGGAGCCGGAATCCCATGAGATGCAAGCGAATCGGAACAGGTGCGGCACTGGCGGCCGGGGCCCTCGCGGTCACCGGACTCGCCTTCGCCCCCGCGGCCTTCGCCGTCACCCCCCAGACGGCGACGATCAGCGCGGACTGCGGCACCTTCGGCAGCGGCGAGGCCACCCTCACGGCCACGCAGGACGGCACCGCCGCCACGCTCACCGTCAAGTCCTCCGCGATCACGGCGCCCATCGCGCTGGGAGAGGACTCGATCTCCTCCACCCTCACCCTGGTGAAGGCCGGCGGCGGCACCGTCGACTTCGCCGGCACGGAGAACCCGGCGATGGCCGCCGGCGCCCCCGTCGAGGTCGGCCCGCTCAGCGGCACCGTGGCCTCCGGCGACAGCCTGGAGGCCTTCGGCGGCTCGCTGAAGATGACCGTCTTCGGCATCACCATCACCTGCACGGCGACCGGGCCGCAGTCGCCGGGCCCGTTCGTGTTCGACTGAGCCGGCAGCGGCGCGGCCCCGGTGTCAGAGCGCGTCGGGGCCGCGCTCGCCCGTCCGCACCCGCACGACCGTCTCGACGGGCAGCGCCCACACCTTGCCGTCGCCGATCTTGCCGGTGTGCGCGGCCTTCACGACCGCGTCGATGACGTCCCCGGCCACCGCTTCCTCGACGACGACCTCGACACGAACCTTGGGCACCAGGTCGACCTGGTACTCGGCGCCGCGGTACACCTCGGTGTGACCGCGCTGCCGGCCGTAGCCGCTGGCCTCGCTCACGGTCAGGCCGTGCACGCCGAGTTCCCGCAGGGCGTTCTTGACCTCGTCGAGGCGGTACGGCTTGACGATCGCGGTGATGAGCTTCATGCCTGGGGGGTGACCTTCTGGGCGGGGGAGACGACGGAGGAGGAGACCGGGGCGCCGTGGCCCAGGACCCCGTGATCGTAGGCCGTCTCGGCGTGCACCGTAAGGTCCAGGCCGGTCTGCTCCTGCTCCTGCTCCTGCTCCTGCTCCTCGGTGGCGCGCAGGCCCATGGTGGCGTCGATCAGCCTGCCGATCCCGTAGGTCACGCCGAACGCGTACACCCCCACCACGGCCACGGCCAGCAGCTGCTTGCCGAGCTGGGCGAGGCCGCCGCCGTAGCGGAGGCCCTCGGCGCCGCCCCTCCTCACCAGAGCGATGAGCAGGGGCATCGGACCGTCCAGGCCGGATCCGGCATCCGCGGGCGTGAGGGACCCCGCCCGCGCGTTCCCGGACCACGGACCCGGTCCGTGCGCGCCGTAGGCGAAGCGAAAGCGGGAGACCAGGACGCCCAACACCGTCCGGGGTGGCCGGCTGAGCATGAGCCCTGGCAGCAGGGCCCACTCTCGCTCAGCCTCCAGGAACGGTTTCGGGAAGCTCACGGCGGACGTCCGGTACGGGGCGGCTCCGGGGATCAGGGAGAATGGGCGGCATGAGCGTTCGTACCCAGTCATCCGAAGAGCCGGCCGGAGCTGTCCACAGGGCCGGTTTCGCCTGCTTCGTGGGCCGTCCCAACGCGGGCAAGTCCACCCTCACGAATGCTCTGGTCGGCCAGAAGGTGGCGATCACGGCGAATCAGCCGCAGACGACGCGGCACACCGTGCGGGGCATCGTGCACCGCCCGGACGCCCAGCTGATCCTGGTCGACACCCCGGGGCTGCACAAGCCGCGCACGCTGCTGGGCGAGCGGCTCAACGACGTCGTGCGCACGACGTGGGCCGAGGTCGACGTGATCGGCTTCTGTCTGCCGGCGAACGAGAAGCTCGGCCCCGGTGACCGTTTCATCGCGAAGGAACTGGCGTCCATCAAGAAGACGCCGAAGATCGCGATCGTCACCAAGACCGACCTCGTGGACAGCAAGACGCTCGCCGAGCAGCTGATCGCCATCGACCAGCTCGGCAAGGAGCTGGGCTTCGAGTGGGCCGAGATCGTGCCGGTGTCGGCGGTCGGCGACCAGCAGGTGGGTCTGCTGGCCGACCTGATCGTGCCCCTGCTGCCCGAGGGCCCGGCGCTCTACCCCGAGGGCGACCTGACCGACGAGCCCGAGCAGGTCATGATCGCGGAGCTGATCCGCGAGGCCGCGCTGGAGGGCGTCCGCGACGAGCTGCCGCACTCCATCGCCGTCGTCGTCGAGGAGATGCTCCCCCGCGAGGACCGCCCCGCCGACAAGCCCCTCCTCGACATCCACGCCTTCGTCTACATCGAGCGCCCCAGCCAGAAGGGCATCATCATCGGCCCCAAGGGCAAGCGCCTGAAGGAGGTCGGCATCAAGTCCCGCAAGCAGATCGAGGCGCTGCTCGGGACTCCCGTCTTCCTCGATCTGCATGTGAAGGTCGCGAAGGACTGGCAGCGGGATCCACGGCAGTTGCGCAAGCTGGGGTTCTGAGGTTTCCGGATAGTCGGACCGGTGTACGGAAGTCGTCTGTTGGTGTGGCCGGGCCTGCTCCGGACACCCGGACACGCGCGCCGTGTTGCCCGGCGGCTTCCCGAACGCCACCGGGGCGACGCCCCGACGGACGCCGAGGTCAGCCTGTGGATCGGGGTGGGCATCAAGCCGTAGGCGTCTGCGCCTTCAGCAGCTCCCGGTACCAGCGGTAGGACGCCTTGGGGGTGCGCTCCTGGGTGTCGAAGTCGACGTGGACCAGGCCGAAGCGGCGTGCGTAGCCCTGCGCCCACTCGAAGTTGTCGAGCAGGGACCACACGAAGTAGCCGCGCACGTCGACGCCCGCCTCCACCGCCCGGTGCAGGGCCCGGACGTGGCCGTCCAGGTAGGCGATGCGGTCCTGGTCGTCGACGCCCGGGTAGGAGCAGCCGTTCTCGGTGATGACGACGGGCGGGAGCCGGTCGCCGTAGCGGTCGCGGAAGGTGGTGAGGAGCTCGGTGAGCCCCTCGGGGACGACGGGCCAGCCGAAGTCCGTGACCGGGCGGCCCTCGATCTCGCGGACGGAGAAGGGAAGTTCGGCGGGCATGGTGATCCCGCCGAACTCGATCTCCGCGCCCTGCGGGGCTCCCACCCGGGTCGGGGCGTAGTAGTTGATCCCGTACCAGTCGAGCGGCTCGGCGATCACCTTCAGGTCCGCCTCGACGTCCCCCGGCATCAGTGCGCCGATGCCGTCCGGGTAGCGGCCCAGCAGCAGCGGGTCCGCGAACAGGCGGTTCAGCAGCAGGTCGTAGAAGTCCGCCGCCTCCACGTCCGCGGTCTGCGTGGACGCCGCCCAGGTCGGGCCGTGCGAGTTGGCGATGCCGATGTCCGACGCGCCCGAGGCGCGCAGGGCCCGGACGGCCAGGCCGTGGGCGAGCAGCTGGTGGTGGGCGGCCGGCAGCGCGTCGAACAGCAGTCGCTTCCCCGGCGCGTGCGTGCCCAGGGCGTGGCCCAGCAGGGTGTGCTCGGCGGGCTCGTTCAGGGTGATCCACTTGGTCACCCGGTCGCCGAGGCGGTCGGCGACCAGTGACACGTGCTCGGCGAAGCGCTCGGCCGTGTCCCGCTCCAGCCAGTCCAGGTCCGCCGGCAGGTCCCAGTGGAACAGGGTCGGCACCGGGCGGACCCCCGCCGCGCACAGGTCGTCGACCAGCCGGTCGTAGAAGTCCAGGCCCTTCTCGGAGCGTGCCCGCGGCCAGGAGACGGAGAAGCGGTAGGCGTTCACGCCCAGGCCGGCCAGGAGTGCCACGTCCTCGCGGTGGCGGTGGACGTGGTCGCAGGCCACCGCCGCCGTCGAGCCGTCCTTCACCCGTCCCGGCCCGGCCGTGAAGGCGTCCCAGACGGACGGCTCGCGCTCGTCCGCGGCGCCCTCGATCTGGTGCGCCGAGGTGGAGACGCCCCAGAGGAAGCCGGCCGGGAAGCGGGGGATCGGATTGCCTGCGTCAGTCGCCATGCGCTGGATCATCCGTACCGGCGGCAACGGAAGTCAACGGCCGGGCGGAAAGGAGCTGTTGCCCGGCCGGTGACGTGGATCCGTCACGCCCCTTCCTTCAGCACCCGCGAGATCAGCTTCCGCTGCTCGTCCGTCAGCCGGGGGTCCGCGCAGTACACGGTCTTCCCGTCCACGGTGAGCTGGTAGCTGAACCCGTCCGGGACGCCGACCGGCGGTGTGCTCCGGCCGGCGGCCAGGGCCTGCCCGGCCAGCGTGTGCCACTCGGAGGCATCGGGCCGGCCCGAGGTGTCCACCTCGGCATACCGCTCGATGCCCGCGAATCCGCCCGTGCGCCGCACCTGAATACGCATGGCCCCTGTCTAGTACGGAACTACAGGGTCCGCACCCCGACCTGCTCCCAGGCCTTCGACACGGCGTCCAGTTCCTCCCCGTCGCCGAAGCGCTCCCGGGCGGCCTTCACGGTGAGCGTGGCGAAGTCGACGAACATCGCCTGCTGCTTCAGCTCGCCGCCGGTCAGGACGTCGTACCAGACCTGTCCGGCCCGCTCCCAGGCGTGGCCGCCGAGGGCCGTGGCGGCGAGGTAGAAGGCGTGGTTCGGGATGCCCGAGTTGATGTGGACACCGCCGTTGTCGCGGCCGGTGCGCACGAAGTCGTCCATCGTCGCCGGCTGCGGGTCCTTGCCGAGGACGTCGTCGTCGTACGCCGTGCCCGGCTCCTTCATGGAGCGCAGTGCCGTGCCGGTCACGCGCGGGGCGAGCAGGCCCGCGCCGATCAGCCAGTCGGCCTCGGCGGCGGTCTGGCCGAGCGTGTACTGCTTGATCAGGGCGCCGAAGACGTCCGACAGGGACTCGTTGAGCGCGCCGGGCTGGCCGAAGTAGGTGAGGTTGGCCGTGTACTGCGTGACGCCGTGGGCGAGTTCGTGGCCGATGACGTCGATCGGGATGGTGAAGTCCAGGAAGATCTCGCCGTCCCCGTCGCCGAAGACCATCTGCTCGCCGTTCCAGAACGCGTTGTTGTAGTCGCGGTCGTAGTGCACCGTCGCGTTCAGCGGGAGGCCGTTGCCGTCGATCGAGTCGCGCTGGTAGGCCTGGAGGAACAGCTCGAAGGTCGCGCCGAGGCCGGCGTAGGCGCGGTTGACGGTGGCGTCCTTGCCGGGCTTGTCGCCCTCGCCGCGGACCTTGTGGCCGGGCAGGTCGGTGCCGTGCCGGGCGTCGTGGACGGTGCGCTGCGGCTTGCCGTCGGCGACCGCGGCGACGGCGGTCGCGCCGATGACCGTGGTGAGGCGGCGCTGGGTGCGCTCGAAGGCGTCGCGCTGCAGGGTGCGGCGGGCGGGACCGGCGAGCGAGGAGTCCTCGGCCTGGGCGAGCTTGTCGAGGACATGAGGCGGAACGATGGTGCAGAAGACGGGCTCGAAGCCTCCGTGAGTCGTCATGCCCGGCACCCTTGCACTGCGTGACGAAACTGTCACTAGTCGCCACCGTGATTGGTGAAATACCGGGACAACGCCCCTCACGCTCCGTGGTGAGTGCTATGGCGAAGTGGTATAGCGCACTTTTTGTCCCGTATGCGCACCGGGTCCCGCATACTGATACGACCCCACGCGCCGGGAGAGGCTCGGCTAGCATGCTGCGCATCATGCGTTTCGGGCTGCTTCTCCTTAGCTGCCGCGGCGAGGGCCTGTAGTCGAGGCCGACTCCCTCCCCGCGGAGCTTGGTGCTGCGTCGTCGGCCGTCCTTCCGGACACCCTCTGAGGAGCCCTGAGCATCATGGCGAACCGCCAGCAGCCCAGTTCCATGCCGATCCACAAGTACGGCCGCTACGAGCAGGTCGACATCCCGGACCGCACCTGGCCGGAGCAGCGCATCACCACCGCCCCCCGCTGGCTGTCCACCGACCTGCGTGACGGCAACCAGGCCCTGATCGACCCCATGTCGCCCGCCCGCAAGCGCGCCATGTTCGACCTGCTGGTGAAGATGGGCTACAAGGAGATCGAGGTCGGCTTCCCGGCCTCCGGCCAGACCGACTTCGACTTCGTGCGCTCCATCATCGAGGAGCCCGGGGCCATCCCCGACGACGTCACCATCTCCGTTCTGACCCAGGCCCGCGAGGACCTGATCGAGCGCACGGTGGAGTCCCTGAAGGGCGCCAGGCGGGCCACGGTCCACCTGTACAACGCCACGGCCCCGGTCTTCCGCCGGGTCGTCTTCCGCGGCTCCAAGGACGACATCAAGCAGATCGCCGTCGACGGCACGCGGCTGGTCATCGAGTACGCCGAGAAGCTGCTGGGCCCCGAGACCGAGTTCGGCTACCAGTACAGCCCCGAGATCTTCACCGACACCGAGCTGGACTTCGCGCTGGAGGTCTGCGAGGCGGTCATGGACGTCTGGCAGCCCGGCCCGGGCCGCGAGATCATCCTGAACCTGCCGGCCACCGTGGAGCGCTCCACGCCCTCCACGCACGCCGACCGCTTCGAGTGGATGGGCCGCAACCTCTCCCGCCGCGAGCACGTCTGCCTGTCGATCCACCCCCACAACGACCGCGGCACCGCCGTCGCCGCCGCCGAGCTGGCCCTGATGGCCGGTGCCGACCGCGTCGAGGGCTGTCTGTTCGGGCAGGGTGAGCGCACCGGCAACGTCGACCTGGTCACCCTGGGCATGAACCTGTTCTCCCAGGGCGTCGACCCGCAGATCGACTTCTCCGACATCGACGAGATCCGTCGCACGTGGGAGTACTGCAACCAGATGGAGGTCCACCCGCGCCACCCGTACGTGGGCGACCTGGTCTACACGTCCTTCTCCGGCTCCCACCAGGACGCCATCAAGAAGGGCTTCGACGCCTTGGAGGCCGACGCGGCCGCCAAGGGCGTCACCGTCGACGACATCGAGTGGGCCGTCCCCTACCTGCCGATCGACCCCAAGGACGTCGGCCGCTCCTACGAGGCGGTCATCCGGGTCAACTCGCAGTCCGGCAAGGGCGGTATCGCCTACGTCCTGAAGAACGACCACAGCCTGGACCTGCCGCGCCGTATGCAGGTCGAGTTCTCCAAGGTCATCCAGGCCAAGACCGACGCCGAGGGCGGCGAGGTCACGCCGAAGGACATCTGGGCGGTCTTCCAGGACGAGTACCTGCCGAACCCCGAGAACCCGTGGGGCCGCATCCAGGTCCGCACCGGCCAGTCGACGACCGACACCGACGGCGTGGACACCCTGACGGTGGAGGCCACGGTCGACGGGCAGGACACGGTCCTGACCGGTACGGGCAACGGTCCGATCTCGGCCTTCTTCGACGCCCTGCAGTCCGTCGGCATCGACGTACGGCTGCTGGACTACCAGGAGCACACGATGAGCGAGGGCGCCTCCGCGCAGGCCGCCTCGTACATCGAATGCGCCATCGACGACAAGGTCCTGTGGGGCATCGGGATCGACGCCAACACGACGCGGGCCTCGCTGAAGGCGGTCGTCTCGGCCGTCAACCGCGCGGCTCGCTGACCAGCCGTACGGGTTCGCGGCCGCAGGCCGCTCACCGGTGCCACAGGGGCTCCGTCCGCCGATGTACGGCGGGTGGAGCCCCGTCGTATACCGGCCATTTGCTGTGGGGGTCACGGAAAGGTCTCCTCCGGGGTGCTGACTCCTCGTCTCTGATGTGGCTAACATCACGCAAGCGCGGCGACGTTGCCGTGCGGCGTGACGGAGGTGCGACGTGCTGCCAGGACGGGGACGAAACGGCCATGCCGCCAGGCTTTCTCGCGTCCTGGGCACCCGGACCGTGTGGACGGCCGCCGGTGACGGGGAGTTCTTCTGCCCCGGCTGCGGCGGCGACCGCAACTACCAGCGGCTGACCGGACAACGCCGCTTCACCCTGCTCGGCCTGCCCGTGCTGCCGCGCGGCGAGACCGGTCCGGTCGTGGAGTGCGCCGCCTGCCGCCGCCACTTCGGCACGGACGTCCTCGACCATCCGACCACCACCCGCTTCTCCGCGATGCTCCGCGACGCCGTGCACACGGTCGCCCTCGCGGTGCTCGCCGCGGGCGGCGCCGGGTCCCGTTCGGCCCTGGAGGCCGCCGTGCTCGCCGTGCGCGCGGCCGGCTACGACGACTGCACCGAGGAGCAGCTGGCCGCCCTCGTCGAGGCGCTGGAGGCCGACACCGGCCGGATCGCCGGCGAACCCTGCGGCGCGGGGCTGGCCATAGAGCTGCACGAGGCCCTGGACCCCCTCGCCCCGCACCTCGCCACCGTCGGCCGCGAATCGATCCTGCTGCAGGGCGCCCGCATCGCCCTGGCGGACGGGCCGTACACCCCGGCCGAGCGGGATGTGCTGGCGACGGTGGGCGCGGCGCTCACGATCTGCTCCGACGACGTGACCCGCCTGCTGGCGGCGGCGCGCACCCCCTCGTAGACCCCGCTTCCGCGTTACTCCCCGGGGAGTAACGCGCGGCCCGGACCGTCCCCCGCAGTACCCCTCGACTCGACCTCACGCCCGACGAACCGGCGCCCGACCGGCGGCAGTCTGGAGACCGATCCAGACACCCGACTGGAGGGAGCCGGACCCATGGGGGCCGTAAGGACGCGTACCGGGCGCAAGCGGGCCGTGCCCTGGGTGGTGGTCGGGCTGTGGCTCGCCGCGCTCGCGCTGGTCGGCCGCGGCCTCAACAACACGCAGATCGCCGACGCGTTGGGCCTGAGCCCGCTCACCGCGAAGACCCATGTCAGCCGCATCATGGGCAAGCTGGCGGCCCGGGACCGGGCGCAACTGGTCATCGTCGCCTACGAGTCGGGGATGGTGACCCCGGGGACCGTCTGACGGGCGGGCACGGCCCGGCCGCTAGAGCAGACCGGCCGCCGCGAGGTACGTACCGACCTGCTCCACCTCGTCCGGCGACAGCGGGATCTGCGGCTCCGCCGTCGCCGGGGAGTCGATCACGCCACGCAGGTGCAGCGCGGTCTTGAAGGCGCCGATCGCCGAGGAGTTCGGGCCCATCCGGGCCGGGTCGCCGACGGTCACCATGCCGAACAGGGCGCACAGCCGCTCCTGTTCGGCCCGGGCCCCCTCCCGGTCCCCGGCACGGCACAGACCGTCCAGGCGGACGTAGCCGTGCGGGTCGACGTTGCCCAGGCCCGGCACCGTGCCGTCCGCGCCGATCGCGAGGGCCGCGTCGACGATCAGCTCGGAGCCGGTCAGCACACTGAAGCCCGTGATGCCCCGGAGCTCCCGCGCACCGGTCACGACCTGGCGGAAGGCGGCCAGATCGCCGCTGGAGTCCTTGAGCCCCGCCACCACGCCGTCGGCGGCCAGCTCCAGCACCACGTCGGCCGGCAGCTTCGTGTGGACGGCGACGGGAATGTCGTAGGCGATCACCGGGACCGGACTCGCGGCGGTGACCGCGCGGTAGTGGCGGTCGATCTCCGCGGGGTGGGTGCGGGCGTAGAACGGGGCGGTGACCACGACCGCGTCCGCGCCCGCCGCCGTCACCGCCGCGACATGCTCCAGGACCCGGGGCGTCGTCATGTCGATCGCCCCGGCCAGCACGGGGAGCTGTCCGCCCACATGGGCCGTGACCGACTCGACGACCAGCCTGCGCTGCCGGTCCGGCAGATACGCGGCCTCCGAGGTCGAGCCGAGCACGAACAGGCCGTGCACCCCGCCGGCCACCAGATGGTCGACGAGCCTGGTCAGCGAAGGGACGTCCACCTCGCCGTCCGATGTCAGGGGCGTGCAGACGGGCGGGATGACACCGGTCAGCGGGGCGAGAGTCATGGGGCCTCCATCGGGTCGCGTCGAAGGACGAGGTCGCGGGTCGACTCGTCCTCCCGGACAGGATGGTGGCAGCGGAAGCGGTGCGCGGGCGCCGACGCGGCGGAGAAGCCCGGCATCTCCTGAGCGCACACCCCGTCCGCCTTCCAGCAGCGGGTGCGGAACGGGCAGCCGCTCGGCGGGCGGGTCGCCGACGGCAGCGGACCGGCCAGCGGGATCGGGTCGACCGGGTCGAGCAGGCCCGGCGTGGCGGAGAACAGGGCGCGGGTGTACGGGTGCCGGGACCGGCCGGTGACCAGGGCCGCCGGGGACTCCTCCACGATCCGGCCCAGGTACATGGTGATCACACGGTCGCTCATCCGCCGTACCGTCTGGATGTCGTGCGAGACGAACACGAGGGCCAGACCCAGGCGTTCCTTCAGGTCCAGCAGCAGATTGAGGATCTGGGCGCGGACCGACACGTCCAGGGCGCTCGTCGGCTCGTCGGCCACGACCAGGTCCGGGTCCAGCGCCAGCGCCCGGGCGATCGCGACGCGCTGGCGCTGCCCGCCCGACAACTGCGCAGGCAGGGCCCCGGCGAGGGCCCGGGGGAGGCCGACGAGGGACATCAACTCGCGGACTCTCTCGTCCCGTCCGCTCCTCGTGCCCCGGTCGTGCACGTCCAGCGGGTCCCGCAGGATCTGCCGGACGGTCAGGCGGCGGTTCAGGGCCGTCGACGGGTCCTGGAAGATCATGCCGATGCTGCCGCCGACGGCCCGGCGGCGTTCGGCGGCCGGCATCGCCCACAGGTCCCGGCCCAGGAACGCCACCGTCCCCCGCGTCGGTGGCTGCACCCCGACCAGGACCTTCGCCAGCGTCGACTTCCCGCAGCCGGACTCGCCCACCACGCCGACGGTCTCGCCGGGTGCGATCGCCAGGTCGGCACCGGTCAGGGCGTACACGCGGTCCCGGGTGAAGAGGCCGCCGCTGCGGGCCTTGTGGACGACGTGGGTGCCGGACAGCTCCACCAGGGCGTTCATGTCACGGCCTCCGTCAAGGCGTTCATGTCACGACCTCCGAGGTGACCAGGTCGATCGCGGGGTGGTGGCAGGCCGCCGTGTGCGTCGGCGTGCCCAGCGGGCCGGGGGGTGTCGTGCGGCAGGTATCGGTGGCGAGCGGGCAGCGGTCGGCGAAGCGGCAGCCCGCCGGGAAGTCCGCCGGGGACGGCACGACACCCTTGATCTGCGTCATCCGCTCGGCCGCCGACTCCAGCGACAGCACACTGCCGAGCAGCCCGCGGGTGTAGTGGTGCGCCGGGGCCCCGACCAGGTCGGCGGTCACGCCCGTCTCCACGATCTGCCCGCCGTACATCACCACGACCCGGTCGGTGACGTCCGCGACCAGCGCCAGGTCGTGCGAGACGAGGATCAGCGCGAAGCCCAGCTCCGCGCGCAGCCGCAGCAGCAGCTCCATGACCTGCGCCTGCACGGTCACGTCGAGGGCGGTGGTCGGCTCGTCGGCGACGATCAGTTTCGGGTCGCGGGACAGGGCCATGGCGATCAGGACGCGCTGGCGCTGTCCGCCGGAGAGTTCGTGCGGATAGCTGCGCAGGGTGCGGTCGGGGTCGAGGCCGACCAGGGTGAGGAGTTCGGCGGGGGTGCGGTGGCCGCCTCGGCGTACGACCTGCTTGAGCTGGGCGCGGATCGTCATCGCGGGGTTGAGGGACGACAGCGCGTCCTGGTAGATCATCGCCATCTCGTGGCCGAGCAGCTTGCGGCGCACGCGCGTCGGCTCGGCGAGCAGGTCCCGCTGGTGGAAGCGGACCTGGCCGCCGATCCGCGCCCCCTTCGGCTGGAGTCCCATGATCGCCAGTGCGGTGAGCGACTTGCCGCAGCCCGACTCGCCGACCAGGCCCAGGACTTCACCGGGGAGCACCTCGAAGCTGACGCCGTCGACGATGTCCACCCCGCCGTGCCGGCCCTCGAAACCGACGGCGAGGTTCTCGACCGTGAGGACCGGTTGCCGCCCCTGGGGCAGGGGACGGGCCCGCGCTCGCAGCCGTTGCGCTGCTGCCGCGAGGCCCGGCAGCGGCAGCACCTCGCCGCTGCCCGGCTCCGGGGCCTGAAGCGGGTCGTCGTTCTCGCGTACGTCCACCTCCCGCGCCGACGGAACCGCCCACGCGTCGGACACGCCCTCGGACAGGATGTTCAGCGAGAGCACCGTCACCAGCATCAGCAGCCCGGGGAACAGGGTCGCCCACCAGCCGCCGGTCAGCACCATGTTCTTGCCGTCCGCGATGACACTGCCCCAGGACGGGTCGGGTGGCCGTACGCCCGCCCCGATGAACGACAGCGACGCCTCGAACACGACCGCCTCGGCGACCTGGACCGTGCAGAACACCAGCACCGGCGCCGCGCAGTTGACCGCCACGTGCCGCAGCACGATGTGCGGGGTCCGCGCGCCGATCACCCGTTCCGCCGTCACGTAGTCCTCGCCGTACTGGTCGAGGACGTTCGCCCGGACCACCCGCGCCACCGGCGGCGTGAACAGGAACGCGATCGCGCAGATCAGCACCGTGATGCCGCCGCCGAACACCGCCACCAGCACGGCGGCCAGCGCGATGCCCGGGAACGCCATCACCACGTCCAGACAGCGCATCAGCGTCTCGTCGACCGCCTTGCGCGAGGTCGCCGCGACCGCCCCCAGCAGCGCACCGGCCACCAGGGCCAGCCCCGTCGCGCCGAGCCCGATCGCGAGCGACCAGCGCGCCCCGTACATCAGCCGGCTGAGGATGTCCCGGCCGAGGCTGTCCTGGCCCATCCAGTGCCCGGCCGACGGATGCCCGGTGCCGTCGGCCGGCGGCTGCTGGTCGAGCGGGTCGTGCGGGGCGAGGAGCGGCGCGAGCAACGCCATCAGGACCACGACCGCCAGGAAGCACACGGCGACCTTCGACAGCGGCGGCAGCCTGCGCCAGCCGCGCAGCCGGATGCCGGGACGGGACAGCTCCGCGGTGAGACTCTTGCGGGTCGTCATGTGGTCGCATCCCTCAGTCGCGGGTTGACCAGCAGATAGAGGACGTCGATGACGAGGTTCACGACGACGAACCCGGCCGCCGTCGTCAGCACGACACCCTGGACGACGGCCGGATCGCCGTTCTTCACGGCGTCGATCATCAGCTTGCCCATGCCGGGCAGCGAGAAGATCGTCTCGATGACGACCGCGCCGCCCAGCAGATAGCCCACGCGCAGCCCGAGCACGGTGAGCGGGTTGATGAGCGCGTTGCGCAGCACGTTCCGCCCGACGACCACCCGCGGCGGCAGGCCGCTCCCGATCGCCGTGCGCACATAGTCCTTGTCCAGCTCCTCCACCACGGCCGTGCGCACGATCCGGGTCAGCTGCGCCGCCACCGGCAGCGACAGCGCCAGGGCCGGCAGGGTCATGGTCCTCAGCCAGCCGGTGAAGGAGTCGGCCGGGTTGATGTAGCCGCCGGTAGGGAACCAGCCCAGGTCGACCGCCAGGTACTGGATCATCAGCAGGGCCAGCCAGAAGCCGGGCGCGGCGACCCCGGTCAGCGACACGACCCGGATGATCTGGTCGGGCGGCCGGTCCCGGTAGATCGCCGCGGTCACCCCGCCCACGAGGGACAGCACGACCGCGATGCCCAGACCGAGGAACGTCAGCTGGAGGGTGAGCGGCAGCGCGGTGGTGACCTGGTCGATCACCGGTGCCCGGGTCAGCGCGCTGGTGCCCAGGTCGCCGTGGAGCAGGGCGGAGACGAAGTCCGCGTAGCGCACCGGCAGCGGATCCAGCAGGCCGTGCTCCTCGCGGAAGTCGTGCAGTTGTCGCGGCGTCGGGTTGGCGCCCTGGAAGAACGCGGACGCCGGGTCGACGTCCGAGAACCGCATCACCAGGAACACGAACAGCACGATCCCGAGCATCAGCGGCACGAGCAGGGCGACACGGCGGAGCAGGATCCGCAGGACGGCCGTCACGGCGCTAGGCCCACTTGGCCTGGAGCAGGTTGATGCCCGGGTAGGGCTGTGCCCTTATCCCGCTGAGCCGCGCCGGGTTCCAGGCGGTCATCAGCTCGTTGTGGACGACCGGGTAGAGCACGGCCTGTTCGGCGACGACGTCGATGTAGTCCTGGACGATCGCCTTCTTCTTCTCCGGGTCCGGCTCCCGGGTGGCCCGGTCCATGTCCTTGAAGAGCTGCTTGGCGACGGGGTCGGAGGCCCAGCGGGTGTACTGCATCCAGAGGTTCTCGGGCCCGTAGTTGTAGTGCATGATCAGGTCGGCGTCGAGGCCGAACTGGTTGGGGTTCGAGGCGGCGGCGACGACCTGGTAGTCCTGCTTCTGGTCCATCTTGGTGAACACGGCCGTGGTCTCCTGCGGGGACAGGGTCGTGCGCACCCCGATCGCGTCCCAGGACGCCTTGACGGTCGGCAGGCAGTCGACGATCCAGCTGACGTTCACGGCCAGGATCTCGATGCTCAGCCCCTTGACCCCGGCCTCCTTCAGCAGCGCCTTCGCCTTGTCCGGGTCGTGGTCGTAGACCGTCTTCGCCCGGCGGTAGGACGGGTTGGCCTCGTCGAGGAAGGAACTGGACGGCTTGCCGTGGCCCTTGAGCGCGACCTCCACCATCTTCTCGGTGTCGATGGCGTAGTGCAGGGCCTGGCGCACCCGCACGTCGTCGAACGGCTTGTGCCTGGTGTTGAACATCAGGAACAGGTTGTTCATCCCGGCTCCGCCGGCCACCGTCATCCCGCCGCTCTCCAGCCGGCCGATGTTGGCGTACGGGATGTTGTCCGCGATCTGCGCGCCGGCACTGGAACCCGAGATCTTCGCGACGCGCGGGGCCGCGTCCACGATGGTCAGCCAGTTCATCTTCCGGAAGGCGGGCTTGCGGGGGCCGTTGTAACCGTCGAACGCCTCGAAGGTCGTGTTCGACTTCGGGTGATGCGCGGTCTGCCGGTACGGCCCCGAGCCGATCGCCTTGCCCTTGATGGCGTCGTCCCAGGCGCCCGGCCGGGAGAACACGTGCTCCGGCATGATCTTCGCGAGCGTCAGCCGCGAAAGCCCGTCCGGGAACGGGAACTTCAGCACCAGCTCCACGTGCCGCGCGTCGATCTTCCGGACCTCCTTCAGCCAGCTCGCGAAGAAGCCCTTGGCGAGGGTCTGGGTGTCCGGGTCGAGGATCCGCCGGAAGACGAAGACCACGTCGTCGGCGGTGACCGGCTTGCCGTCGTGGAACGTCGCGCCCGCCCGCAGAGCGAACGTCCACGACGTGCTGTTTGGGTCCTTCGGCACCTCGGTCGCCAGGGCCGCGTACGGCTCACGGGAGATCGGATCCGTGTCCAGCAGGCCCTCGTAGATGTGGTTGTTGGCAGCCATGCAGAACGCGGACGCCGTCTGGGTGGGGTCCCAGCTGCCGTCGTTGCCGTAGCCGATCACCGCGGTGAGGGTCCGGTCCCGGCCACTGCCCGAACCGGTGTCGTTGGTGGACTCCGGCCCGGACGAACAGGCCGACAGCGACGCGGAGACGGCGGCGGCCGCGCCCAGGGCGCCGGTGTACTTCAGGAACGACCGGCGGTGCAGCGCCGGCACGTCGGGGGTCTCGTCGCGCACGGGTCCTCCAGCGAGGTCCGGGGGGAAGGGACGGGCCAGGAGATACGACGTCCTACGTCCTGCGGTCAGCGCGACCATAGGAGGGGGCTCGGGGGCGGTCAAGGGCTCGCACACGGATGGCGTATCTGCCACAGGTCGGACCTATGGTGCTGTGTGCGTGTCGAGTTGACGCGTTATCAGGGCAGGGCCGGGGCCGGGTACCGCCAGCGGGCGATGGCGGTGCACTTCCGGGGGATCGAGGCGGGGGCGGGGCAGGAGTCCCGGGGGGTGGGCTGATACCGCCCCCGGCAAGCGGACACGGAGCATGATGAGGGCGTGAGCGAGCTGTGGAGCGAGAGGGACACGGGCGTCCTGAGGCTGCCCTCCGGCCTGCTGGTCCGGGGCCGGGGCCTGCGCCACCCCCTGGACCCCACCGCGCCCCTTCCCTCCTGCGGCGTCTACCTGCTCGGCCGGCAGCCGCCCGAGGTGCCATGGGAGTCGGACTGGATCCGCTGGCCCGACTTCCGCCTCCCGTCGGACCCGGCGGCCGCCCGCGCGCAGCTGGCCGCCGTACGGGAGCGGGCCGCGGGGGAGCGGGTGGAGATCGCCTGCGGCGGAGGGCGCGGCCGCACGGGCACGGCACTGGCCTGCCTGGCGGTGCTGGACGGGGTGCCGGGGAAGGAGGCGGTGGCGTACGTCCGCCGGCACTACGACCGGCACGCCGTGGAAACGCCCTGGCAGCGGCGGTACGTCCGCCGGTTCGGGGAGGGATGAGCCTCTCCTTCGGCCCGGCGCCTCATCCCTTCTGTACTGGTCACGCTTCCGCAGACGCAGTCAGGCCCGTGCCCGCCGCTCCCCCTGCAAAAGCCGAGGCCACAGTCCCCAGAAGCGGTTGCAGTACTGGGGCGCGCTGCGGACGGACGCCGATCGGGCCGCTGTCGCTCCGCCCCTACGGTCGACCCCCTCCAGGTCCGGGGCGCATCACCACAGCCCGCAGTTCCGCTGTCGCCTCGACATCCGCCGGCCGCGCGGGGCGGATGTCCCATTCCGGTTCCGGGTGACCCTCTGACGTTCCCACGGCCGGATTGTTTCAAGGGCTGGTGGTGCCCTGTCGTCCGCGGTCTCCCATGCGCCCGGCGCGTGCCGCATTTCGTCAATCGGCTGCCCGCCCAACCGCTCGAAAATACCCCCGGTTTGAGACGCCCCGTGCCGAACCCCTCTGTGCCGCCGCGCAGGTGTAGGACACGGCCCCCTCCGAAGTGTAGTCGCTGAGCGTTACCGCAGAGATGCGAAGAGTGAAACCGCGTAAAGAAGGGGAGCACGGTGGAGGCACGACACTCGGCGCTCTGCGCCGGAGAAGCGGAGGACGCGGTGAAAGAATTGCGGGCAGAACTCGCCAAGGCCGGAATTATTCTGCCCTCACTGGGACTTGACCCGGTGAGTCTTGTGCGGGAAGCGCCCTGCCCGCTCGTCGCATCGGCCCGGCGTACCCCGGAGACCGCCCGGCGGCTCGCGGCGGTGCGGCGATGAAGCCTCCCGTCGGCGCCTACGTCGTGGACACCCGCAGCGGACGCATCGGCATCGTCATGGGGCATGAGGGGCCCTACACGCAGTTGCGGCCGTACGGGGGCGGCCGGGAGTGGGACGCCGACCCCGGGGCCGTGAGGCACGCCACCCCGGCCGAGCGGCTGCGCGCGGCCACCGCGTACGCCAACGCCCGCAGCAGGGGTGAGGTCCCCTGACGTGACGGCCCTGCCAGAATGGCTCCATGAGCCTGTTCCGCGACGACGGCATCGTGCTGCGCACCCAGAAGCTGGGTGAGGCGGACCGGATCATCACGCTGCTCACGCGCGGTCACGGACGGGTACGCGCGGTGGCCCGGGGCGTGCGCCGGACGAAGTCGAAGTTCGGCGCGCGTCTCGAGCCGTTCTCCCATGTCGACGTGCAGTTCTTCGCCAAGGGCAGTGAGCTCGTCGGGCGGGGGCTGCCGCTGTGCACCCAGAGCGAGACCATCGCGCCGTACGGCGGCGGGATCGTCACCGACTACGCCCGGTACACGGCCGGGACCGTCATGCTGGAGACCGCCGAGCGGTTCACCGACCACGAGGGGGAGCCGGCCGTGCAGCAGTACCTGCTGCTGGTCGGCGGGCTGCGGACCCTCGCCCGGGGCGAGCACGCACCGCACCTCGTGCTCGACGCGTTCCTGCTCCGCTCCCTCGCCGTCAACGGGTACGCCCCGAGCTTCACCGACTGCGCGAAGTGCGGGATGCCCGGGCCCAACCGGTTCTTCTCGGTCGCCTCGGGCGGATCCGTCTGCGTGGACTGCCGCGCACCCGGTAGCGTCGTACCCTCGCCCCAGGCCCTGGAACTCCTCGGCGCCCTGCTTACGGGAGACTGGGAGACCGCGGACGCGTGCGAGGCGCGCTACGTCCGGGAGGGCAGCGGGCTGGTGTCCGCGTATCTGCACTGGCACATGGAGCGCGGGCTGCGCTCCCTGCGCTACGTCGAGAAGTAGCGCGGCGGCGGAGCAGAGCAGCACAGAAGCAAGCGAGCACGAGGAGACGAGAAACACATGGCCGTACGCGGGATCCTGGGGCGCCAGCGCCGGGAGTACAGGACGCCGGAGCCGCACCCGTCCGGCGCGCGGCCCCCGAAGATCCCCGGGGAGTTCGTACCGCAGCATGTGGCGATCGTCATGGACGGCAACGGCCGTTGGGCCAAGGACCGGGGGCTGCCGCGCACCGAGGGGCACAAGGTCGGCGCCGAGCGCGTGCTGGACGTGCTCCAGGGGGCCGTCGAGATGGGCGTGGGCGCCATCTCCCTGTACGCCTTCTCCACCGAGAACTGGAAGCGGTCGCCCGACGAGGTGCGCTTCCTGATGAACTTCAACCGGGACTTCATCCGCAAGACCCGCGACCAGCTCGACGAGCTGGGCATCCGCGTGCGCTGGGTCGGCCGTATGCCCAAGCTGTGGCGCTCGGTCGCCAAGGAGCTCCAGATCGCCCAGGAGCAGACCAAGGACAACGACCGGCTGACCCTGTACTTCTGCATGAACTACGGGGGCCGGGCCGAGATCGCCGACGCGGCCAAGGCCATGGCGGAGGACGTGAAGAGCGGAAAGCTCGACCCCTCCAAGGTCAGCGAGAAGACCTTCGCGAAGTACTTGTACTACCCGGACATGCCGGACGTGGACCTGTTCCTGCGGCCCAGCGGCGAGCAGCGCACCTCCAACTACCTGATCTGGCAGAGCGCCTACGCCGAGATGGTCTTCCAGGACGTGCTGTGGCCGGACTTCGACCGGCGTGACCTGTGGCGGGCCTGCCTGGAGTTCGCCTCACGCGACCGGCGCTTCGGCGGAGCCGTCCCGAACGAGGAGCTGCTGGCCATGGAGGGCGAGCAGCAGTAACACGCCGACCCCGGGGTCTCCCCTCCGTCGCAGCCGACGCCGAGGCCCGGGAGCGTCCCCCCGTCACAGCCGCCACTGCGGCCCGGCAGGCCCCTCCCGTGGCAGCCGGGCCGCGGTGGCGATGTCCTGGGGGCATGGGTTCGACCGCCGTCGGCGCACCCCGGCGGACCACGGGACAGGCCGGGGTCTTCACCGCGGCCTCGCTGGCCCTGCTCTGCATCCAGCTGGACTTCTTCGCGCTCAACCTGGCCATCCCCGGGATCGCGAACGAGCTGGACACAACCGTCTCCGCGGCCCAGTGGACGCTGTCCGCGTACATGCTCGCCGTAGGCTGCCTGTTCATCGTCGGCGGGCGGCTGGGTGATCTCCTCGGCCGGCGTCCGGTCCTGCTGGCCGGGACCGGGCTGCCCCGGCCGTTATGGTGGCCTGCTCGGGGCCCATTCGGCGCCCGGCTGTCCGGCCGGATGCGCGCCACCAGCGTCATGGCCCTGGCCGGGACCATCGCCGGCACCGGCATGATCGGGCTGAGCTTCGCCTGGTCCTGGTGGGTCTACCTGCCCGTCTTCACCTGGTGCGCGCTCGGGCTGGTCCTCGGCTGGACCTTCACCCGTGTCGCCACCCAGCAGGTCGTCTCGCCCGCCCGCGCCGGAGAGGCATCGGGCGTCGTCCTCACCGCCCTCGTCACGCTCGGCGCCATCGGCCTGGCGGCCGTCGCGGCGGCCATCACCTCACTCACCCCCGAGACCGGCCCGGAACGCGCCTACGGCCTCATCCTGCGCGCCGGCGGCACCGTGATCCTGGCCTCCACCGCCCTGTCCCCGCTGGTCCGCCGACGGCTCAGCGCCCGGGGCGCGTAGGGGGCCAGGAGGCTTCCGGCCTCAGGGGCGCGGGGAACTGCGCGAACAACCCCCACGCACCCGCACCCGGCAACGAACCCGCACCCCCACGGTGATCAACCGCTCAACCGCCGGAGGCCCCCGCACAGTCGGCGCAGGTCCCGAAGATCTCCACCGTATGAGCCACGTTCACATACCCGTGCTCCGCGGCGATCGACTCGGCCCACTTCTCCACCGCCGGCCCCTCGACCTCGACGGCCTTGCCGCACCCGCGGCACACCAGGTGGTGGTGATGATCGTCCGTGGAACAACGCCGGTACACCGACTCACCGTCGGCCGTGCGAAGGACGTCGACCTCACCGGCGTCGGCGAGGGACTGCAGGGTGCGGTAGACCGTGGTGAGCCCGACCGAGTCGCCCTTGTGCTTGAGCATGTCGTGCAGTTCCTGCGCGCTGCGGAACTCGTCGACCTCCTGCAGGGCGGCCGCCACAGCGGCCCGCTGCTTGGTGGCGCGGCCCTTCACGGACGGTCCAGCGGTCGTCACCGTTGCCTCCTCACGTCTGCCTTGCCCGGGCCATTGTGCCAGCCCGGGACGGGGGCGGTCAGACGCCGACTTCGTCGGCCGCCGCCCGGCTGCCCGGGATCGCGCACTCGGCGGGGTCGGCCGTCGTGTCCGAGGCTGCCGCCGCACGGGCGCGGCGCCGGGCCAGCGGGGCCGCGATCGCCGTCAGCACGATGAACGCGCCGATGGTCAGCAGCACGATCGTCGCGCCGGGCGGCACGTCCTGGTAGTACGAGGTGACCGTACCGCCGATCGTCACGCTGACGCCGATGGCGACGGCGATCGCGAACGTGGCGGCGAAGCTGCGGGTGATCTGCTGGGCGGCCGCGACCGGCACCACCATCAGCGCACTGACCAGCAGAAGCCCGACCACCCGCATCGCCACGGTCACCGTGACGGCCGCGGTGACGGCCGTCAGCAGGTTCAGGAAGCGCACCGGCAGGCCCGTCACCCGGGCGAACTCCTCGTCCTGGCTGACGGCGAACAGCTGCCGCCGCAGGCCGAGGGTGACCAGGACGACGAACGCGGCCAGGACGCAGATCGCGGTGACGTCCGACTGGGACACCGTCGACAGGGAGCCGAACAGGTAGGACGTCAGATTGGCGTTGGAGCCCGTCGGCGCGAGGTTGATGAACATCACACCGCCGGCCATGCCCCCGTAGAACAGCATCGCGAGGGCGATGTCGCCGCGGGTCTTGCCGTACCAGCGGATCAGCTCCATGAGGACCGCGCCGAGGACGGAGACGAGGGTCGCCATCCACACCGGGGACCAGGTCAGCAGGAAGCCGAGGCCGACGCCGGTCATCGCGACGTGGCCGATGCCGTCGCCCATCAGGGCCTGACGGCGCTGGACCAGGTAGATCCCCACCGCGGGGGCGGTGATGCCGACCAGGACGGCGGCGAGCAGCGCCCGCTGCATGAAGGCGTAGTCGAGGAAGTCCATCAGCTCAGCAGTCCCGTGCGGATCGGTTCGGCGCCCGCCGGTGCGTGCGGGTGTACGTGGTCGTGGCCGGGCAGGGCGTGCTGGCCGACGGCCTTCGGGGGCGGCCCGTCGTGGACGACGCAGCCGTCGCGCAGGACGACCGCCCGGTCGATGAGGGGCTCCAGGGGGCCCAGTTCGTGCAGCACGAGCAGCACCGTCGTGCCCTGGGAGACCTGCTCGGTGAGGGTGTGCGCGAGGACTTCCTGGCTGGCCAGGTCGACGCCGGCCATCGGCTCGTCCATGATCAGCAGCTCGGGTTCGCAGGCGAGCGCGCGGGCGATCAGGACACGCTGGTGCTGGCCGCCGGAGAGGGCGTCGACGGAGTCCTTGGCCCGGTCGGCCATGCCGACGAGGTCCAGGGCGCGTCGTACGGCCGCGTGGTCGGCCTTGCGCAGGACGCCGAAGCGGGCCCGGGACAGGCGGCCGGAGGAGACCACCTCGGTCACCGTGGCGGGCACGCCGCCGGCGGCCGTGGTGCGCTGCGGGACGTAGCCCACGCGGTGCCAGTCGCGGAACCGCCCGCGGTCCGTGCCGAACAGCTCGATGGCGCCGGCGCCGGTCTGCACCTGGCCGATGATGCTGCGCACCGCCGTGGACTTGCCCGAGCCGTTCGCGCCGAGCAGCGCGACGACCTCGCCGCGGTGCACGGTGAGGTCGATGCCGCGCAGCACGGGGCGCGAGCCCAGGTCCGCGCGGACGCCGCGCAGGGATACGACGGGCTCGGTCATGCCGTCCTCCGATGGGTCGATCACTTGGCTCCCAGGGCCGTCTGCAGGGCCCTGAGGTTGGCTTCCATGACCTGGAAGTAGTCGTCGCCGCGGGACTTGTCCGTGATGCCCTCGATCGGGTCGAGGACGTCGGTCTTCAGGTTCGCGTCGCGGGCCAGGGTCTTCGCGGTCTTGTCGGAGACCAGTGTCTCGTAGAAGACGGTGGTGACGCCGTCGGCCTTCGCCTCCTGCTGGAGCTCCCGGACGCGGGCGCCGCTGGGCTCGCTGTCGGGGTCGACGCCGGAGATGGCCTCCTGGGTGAGGCCGTAGCGCTCGGCGAGGTAGCCGAAGGCGGCGTGGTTGGTGAAGAAGACCTTGGACTTGGTGTTCTTCAGGCCGCTCTCGAAGTCGCCGTCGAGGCCCTTCAGCTTCGTGACCAGGGCTTCGGTGTTCTTCTTGTAGTCGGCCGCGTGGTCCGGGTCGGCCTTCTCGAAGGCCTTGCCGACGCCCTGGGCGATCTCGGCGTACTTCACCGGGTCGAGCCAGACGTGCGGGTCGCGGCCGTGCTCGTCCTCCTCGGAGTGGTCCTCCTCGGAGTGGCCTTCCTCGCCCTCGTGGGTGTGGCCGCCGGTGCCGTGGTCCTCGAGGTGGGTCAGCGTGGCCGCGTCGATCTTGGTCTTGATGCCGGTCTGGCCGACGGCCTCGTCGACGGCCGGCTGGAGGCCCTTGAGGTAGAGCGCCGCGTCGGCCTCCTCCAGCTGCGCGCGCTGCTGGGTGCTGATCTCCAGGTCGTGCGGCTCCTGGCCGGGCTCGGTCAGGCTGGTGACGTTCGCGTGGTCGCCGCCGATCTGCTCGGCGAGGAAGGCCATCGGGTAGAACGACGCGACGACGTCGAACTTGTCCGTGTTGCCCGTGGCCGCGCTGTCGCTGGAGCAGGCGGTCAGGGCGCCCAGGCCGAGAGCGGAGGCCAGGGCGGCGGGTATGAGGCGTCGTCGTACGTTCATGACACTCATTTTCAACAAATATGGAAACCGTTGTCAACAAACGCCCTGACCGGGACCTTGAAGGCGCCGCGGGGGGAGCGATTTGATTGAGAGGGCGCCCCCGCCGGTAACCTGAAGCATTCGCTGGAAGCACCTCGCTTCGCCCGCCCGCCGCCCGACCATCACCCCTCATCGAGGCGCTCCGCGCCGCACCGTCAGTATTCGTCGTCGTAATGAAGAGAGCACCGTGGCCGCCGACAAGATCGACACCATCGTCAGCCTGAGCAAGCGCCGTGGCTTCGTATTCCCCTGTAGTGAGATCTACGGCGGCCAGCGCGCCGCTTGGGACTACGGCCCCCTGGGTGTCGAGCTCAAGGAGAACCTCAAGCGCCAGTGGTGGCGCTACATGGTGACGTCGCGCGAGGACGTCGTGGGTATCGACTCGTCCGTGATCCTGGCCCCCGAGGTCTGGGTCGCCTCCGGCCACGTCGCCACCTTCACGGACCCGCTGACCGAGTGCACCTCCTGCCACAAGCGGTTCCGCGCGGACCACCTGGAGGAGGCCTACGAGGCCAAGCACAAGCGCCTGCCGGAGAACGGCCTGGCCGACGTCAACTGCCCCAACTGCGGCAACAAGGGCCAGTTCACCGAGCCCAAGCAGTTCTCGGGCCTGCTGTCCACCCACCTCGGCCCGACCCAGGACTCCGGCTCCGTCGCCTACCTGCGGCCCGAGACCGCGCAGGGCATCTTCACCAACTTCTCCCAGGTGCAGACCACCTCGCGCCGCAAGCCGCCGTTCGGCATCGCCCAGATGGGCAAGTCCTTCCGCAACGAGATCACGCCCGGCAACTTCATCTTCCGCACCCGCGAGTTCGAGCAGATGGAGATGGAGTTCTTCGTCAAGCCGGGCGAGGACGAGAAGTGGCAGGAGTACTGGATGGAGCAGCGCTGGAACTGGTACACCGGCCTGGGCCTGCGCGAGGAGAACATGCGGTGGTACGAGCACCCGAAGGAGAAGCTCTCCCACTACTCCAAGCGCACCGCCGACATCGAGTACCGCTTCCAGTTCGGCGGCAGTGAGTGGGGCGAGCTCGAGGGTGTGGCCAACCGCACCGACTACGACCTCGGCGCCCACTCCAAGGCCTCCGGCCAGGACCTCACCTACTTCGACCAGGAGGCCGGCGAGCGCTGGACTCCGTACGTCATCGAGCCCGCCGCCGGTGTCGGCCGCGCGATGCTGGCGTTCCTGCTGGACGCCTACATCGAGGACGAGGCCCCCAACGCCAAGGGCAAGTTGGAGAAGCGCACCGTGCTGCGCCTCGACCACCGTCTCGCCCCGGTGAAGGTCGCGGTGCTGCCGCTGTCCCGCAACCCGGAGCTGTCCCCGAAGGCCAAGGGCCTCGCCCAGGCGCTCCGGCAGAACTGGAACATCGAGTTCGACGACGCCGGCGCCATCGGCCGCCGCTACCGCCGCCAGGACGAGATCGGCACGCCGTTCTGCGTGACCGTCGACTTCGACACGCTCGAGGACAACGCGGTGACCGTCCGCGAGCGCGACACGATGAAGCAGGAGCGCGTCTCCCTCGACCAGATCGAGGGCTACCTGGCCTCCCGCCTGATCGGCTGCTGACCGCCGTTCGCCGCGCCACGGTGCCGGGTTCCTCCTCGGAGGGGCCCGGCACCGCCGCGTTTCACAGGTCGAGGTCGGCGTAGACCGCCGCGTTTCACCGGTCGAGGTCGGCGTAGACCGCTGCGTTTCACCGGTCGAGGTCGGCGTAGACCGCTGCGTTTCACCGGTCGAGGTCGGCGTAGACCGCCGCGTGGTCCGAGGCGCGGTTCCAGCCGAGGCCGTCACGGACCAGTTCCACCCAGCCCGTCCACCCCGACCGGCCCTTGGCCACGAGCTCGAAGGTGACGTTGTCGCCGCTGCCCTTCGTCTTGAAGAGCGTGCCCTGGCCGCGCGTCTCGTTGACGAAGAACGGCCTGTCCCGGCGCGAGTCGTGCACGCGGTGCTTCTTGAGGAGCGCGGCGAGGCGCGGGTCCTGGTGCCGGCGTCGCCGCGCTGCTGCACGCGAGCGCGACCGCCTTCCAGGTGCTGAAGTACGCGGGCGTCGCCTGCCTGCTGTGCATGGCGTGGGCGACGGTGCGGGACAAGGAGGCGCTCGTGGTGGAGGAGCGGGAGGCGGCGCCGGAGGTGTCGGCGCGCCGGGTGATCGTGCGCGGCGTGCTGATCAACATCCTCAACCCGAAGCTGACGATCTTCTTCTTCGCGTACCTGCCGCAGTTCGTGAGCCCCGGGGAGCCGCACGCGGTGGTGCGTATGGCGGGGCTCGGAGGGGTCTTCCTGCCGGCGACCTTCGTGGTGTTCGCCGCGTACGATGTGTTGGCCGCGTCGGTGCGCCGGCACGTCGTGGGCCGCCCGCGGGTGACGGCCTGGCGGCGGCGGGGCTTCGCGGGCTCGTTCGTGGCCCTGGGCGCGAAGCTGGCGGTCACGGCGCGGTAGCCGCAGTACCTCCCGGGGGCGACGGCGACGCAATGCCCCCCCCGGGGGCGACGGCGGCCCGAGCCGCGCGTGTCCTCACGCCGCCGTCGGGTCCACCGTGGCCTGGTGGGCCTCTGCCAGGTGTTCCTCCGCCTTCAGCCAGGGCAGGAACTGGGCGCCTCTGTGCCAGCCGCAGGTGTCACATCTGATCGTGCGCTGGACGCCCGTCCGGTGCACCCGCACCACATGCTCCCGGCCGTGCATGTCCCACCGGCTGACCTTGCTCGTGTCGATCTGCGTCATGGCCCCTCACGCGTCGAGAAATCCGGCGTTCCGGTCTGCTCGCAGCAAGGAGTGTGCAGCAAGACCGACATCAACAGGGTTTCCCCGGAGATGAGTTATCAGGCCGTGAGCGACCTCAGGCGACGGTGCGGGGCAGCCGCAGGCTCAGCAGGCCGGTCAGCAGGACGCCGCCGAGCTGCACCAGCAGGGGCGTGACCAGGGCGTCCCGCACGCCCATCCCGGGGACCAGGGACAGCAACAGCGTGCCCAGGGTCGCCACGCCGAGGGCCAGCGCCGACTGCTGGTGGTGATCGTCACGCCGCTGCCGACACCGGCCCGGGCGGGCGGCACCCCGGAGAAGACCACCCGGTAGGCGACGGGGAGTTGCAGCGCCTGGCCCGCACCGGCGGCCGCCGCGCCCGGAGCAACTCGACGAAGCGAGGTGTGGTCAGAACCGCCAGGCGGCCAGTGCCATCAGGGCCAGCCCCACGCCCTGGAGGGCGGCACCGGCCGTCACCACGCGGGTGCCGTACCGGGCGGCCGGGCGCGGGCCCAGCAGCGAGAACACGAAGAACACCACCGCCAGCGGCGCCAGTGCCGGCCCCGCCGCCACCGAACCGAGCCCGGCGCCCTGCTGCAACGCCACCGCGATCACGAACACGAAGCCGCTGAAGCCGATCGAGAACGGCAGCGCCGGCAGCAGCCCGCGCTGCAGCGAGGTGAGCGCGAACAGGCTCGGCGGCACCAGCGGCCGGCCACCCGATCCCCGCACCGTCCCGCGCCGTACTGGTGCCGACCCACTGGTCCCCCTGGGCCCACGCCCGGACGGTCACGGCCCGGTCGCCGAAAGGGGCGAGGAGGGCCGAGCCCCTGGACTCGTCGGCCGTCGGGTCGGTGAAGCCGTCGAGAACGAGCGTGCGCGGAGCGCCGTACCTGCTGTCGAGCAGATCGGTTGCCGACCCACTGGTCCCCCTGGGCCCACGCCCGGACGGTCACGGCCCGGTCGCCGAAAGGGGCGAGGAGGGCTGCGCCCCTGGAGTCGTCGGCCGTCGGGTCGGTGAAGCCGTCGAGAACGAGCGTGCGCGGAGCGCCGTACCTGCCGTCGAGCAGATCGGTCAGGTCCTGCCGGTCGAGGTCATCCGGCAGACAGAGGTGGCCGTTCTCCGGTTCGAGCCGGTCCAGCTGGTCGTTGACGGTCGCTTGCGTGAGCTCCAGGGCGGACAGTGAAGCGCACGGCACCGACCATCAGTGGTCCGCGGCCACCACCACGTCCCGCACCTCCGCCGACTCCAGGCGCCGCGCGGCCCGTTCGGCCGTGCCCCGGGCCCACCGCCCGTTCGTCACCGCTCCCAGCGCCAGCACCGCGAACCCGCACACGGCGAGGATCCACCACCCGGGCCGGGCCGCGGACACGAACACCTCCGGGTACGAGGAGGAGCCGACGCCCGAGGCGAGGACCGCGCCCACCACGGCCACGCCCAGCGTCTGCCCGAGCTGCCGGCTCGTGGAGGCGACCGCGGCGGCGACGCCCGCCTGGGCGCGCGGCATCCCGGACACCGCCGTGTTGGTGATGGGCGCGTTGACGAAACCGAAGCCGATGCCGAACAGGACGTAACCGGCGAAGAGTGTGACGTTGGAGGTCTCGGCCTCGAACGCGGCGAACAGGACACCGCTCGCCGTCATCGCGAAGCCCGCGATCAGCAGCGGCAGGCGTGGGCCGCGCGAGCCCACGAGGCGGCCCGAGAGCGGCGCGCACAGGAACGTCGGGACCGCCATCGGCAGCATCCACAGGCCCGCCTCCAGGGCGGTCAGTCCGCGGACGTTCTGCAGGTACAGCGTCGACAGGAACAGGAAGCCGCCGAGCGCGGCGAACGCGCTGATCGCGATGACCGTCGCGCCGCTGAACGGCGCCGAGCGGAAGAAGCGCAGGTCGATCAGAGGTTCCTTGCGGCGCGGCTCGTAGAGGAGCAACCCCACGAGGGCGGCGAGGGCGACGACGGCCAGCGGCGCGATCGACCCGAACGGGGTGCTCGGCGCCTCGATGATCGCGTACGTGAGCGAGCCGAACAGCGCGATCACCAGCACCTGCCCGACGGGGTCGGGGCGGCGGGCGCGCGGCGCGCGGGACTCGGGCACGAAGCGCAGGGTGAGCAGCAGGGCCGCGAGGCCCACCGGCAGGTTGATCCAGAAGATGGAGCGCCAGCCGACGGAGTCGACCAGGAGCCCGCCGACCAGCGGGCCGGCGGCCATCGACAGGCCGACGACCGCGCCCCAGGCGCCGATGGCCCGGGCCCGCTCGCGCGGGTCGGTGAAGGTGTTGGTGATGATCGACATGGCGACCGGGTTCAGCATCGAGCCGCCCACCGCCTGCACCGTCCGGAACGCGATCAGCGCCTCCAGGTTCGGCGCGAGGGAGCACAGGACCGAGCCGAGGGTGAAGACGACCAGGCCCGCCATGAAGACCCGCTTGCGGCCGATCCGGTCGGCCGTGGAGCCCGCGAGCATCAGCAGGGAGGCGAGGACCAGCGTGTACGCGTCGATCGCCCACTGCAGGCCCGAGGTGCTCGCGTGCAGGTCCTGCTGCATGGACGGCAGGGCCACGTTCAGGACCGTGTTGTCGAGGCTCACGATCAGCAGGCTCATGCAGCAGATCGCGAGCACCAGCTTGCGGCGGCGGGGGCTGAGCTCGGGCATGCGGACCATCGTACGCCGACTTCGATAGTGTTGCTAACTAATGAATTTTGCCATCTCATTGCACGGCACAATGGAGGCATGTCCACGCCCCTCCAGATCGGTCCGCACACCGTCCGGCCCCCCGTCGTCCTGGCCCCCATGGCCGGGATCACCAACGCGCCCTTCCGCACCTTGTGCAGGGAGTTCAGCGGCGGCAAGGGCCTGTTCGTCAGCGAGATGATCACGACCAGGGCGCTGGTCGAGCGCAACGAGAAGACCATGCAGCTCATTCACTTCGACGCGAGTGAGCGCCCCCGCTCCATCCAGCTGTACGGCGTGGACCCCGCGACCGTCGGCAAGGCCGTCCGCATGATCGCGGAGGAGGACCTCGCCGACCACATCGACCTGAACTTCGGCTGCCCCGTGCCCAAGGTCACCCGCAGGGGCGGCGGCTCCGCGCTGCCGTACAAGCGGAACCTGCTGCGGGCCATCCTGCGCGAGGCCGTCAGCGGCGCCGGCGACCTGCCCGTGACGATGAAGATGCGCAAGGGCATCGACGACGACCACATCACCTTCCTCGACGCCGGCCGGATCGCCGTCGAGGAGGGCGTCACCGCCATCGCCCTGCACGGCCGCACCGCCGCCCAGCACTACGGCGGCACCGCCGACTGGGACGCCATCGCCCGGCTGAAGGAGCACGTGCCGGAGATCCCGGTGCTCGGCAACGGCGACATCTGGTCGGCGAAGGACGCCCTGCGGATGGTGCGCGAGACCGGCTGCGACGGGGTGGTCGTGGGCCGCGGCTGCCTGGGGCGGCCCTGGCTCTTCTCCGACCTGGTCGCCGCCTTCGAGGGCCGCGCCGAGGACATCGCCCGCCCCGCTCTGCGCGAGGTCGCCGACGTCATGGTCCGGCACGCCACCCTGCTCGGTGAGTGGATCGGCGACGAGGCCCGGGGCGTGATCGACTTCCGCAAGCACGTCGCCTGGTACCTCAAGGGCTTCGCGGTCGGCTCCGAGATGCGTAAGCGCCTCGCGATCACCTCGTCCCTGGAGGAACTGCGCTCCGGCCTGGACGAGCTGGACCTCGACCAGCCCTGGCCCACCGGCGCCGACGGGCCCCGGGGCCGGACCTCCGGCAACAACCGCGTGGTGCTGCCGGACGGCTGGCTGAAGGACCCCTACGACTGTGCCGGGGTCGGCGAGGACGCCGAGCTCGACACCTCGGGCGGCTGATCAGCCCTTGGAGGGGCGCGGTGTGGAGCCGAACGCCTTGAGGAAGCGGTCGCGGAAGGAGCTCATCTTCCACACGGGCGCGTCCCGGTCCGGCTTCAGCCCCTCCGTCCACTTCCAGTCGGCGACCTTGTCCAGGACCTTCGGGTCCTTCGCGACGATCGACACCGGCACGTCCCGGCCGGCGCCGGTCCCGCTGACCCGGGCGATGGGCTGGTGGTCGCCGAGGAACACCAGGACGGTGTCGTCGGTGCCGTAGCGCTCCAGCCACTGGGTGAGGCTGGTCACCGAGTACTGGATGGACTTGCCGTACTCCTCGCGGGACTTGGTGGTGTCGGTGATGACGTCCGACGCCTTGTTGCCGGCCTTCTGGATCGCGTCGAAGACCGAGCCGTCGCCGAGTTCGTCCCAGCCGACCATCTTCGGGATGGGCGCCCAGGGCTGGTGGCTGGAGGTCAGGATGACGAACGACATCAGCGGCTTGTCCCGCTTCTTGCCGTGCACCTGCCGCTGGAAGGCCTCCAGCGCGTACTGGTCGGGCATGGTCGACCAGCTGAACTTCGGCCCCTCGTAGCCCAGGTCGAAGGCGTCGTAGAGCTTGTCGAGGCCGTACCACTTCTCCTCCGGCCAGCCCTTCTGCACGCCCGGCATGACGCCGACCGTGTCCCAGGCGCCGGTCCTCTGGAAGGCCTTGGTGAGGGTGAGGTGGTCGCCGGCGCTGACCGTGCGGTAGCGCCGCTGGTTGTCGATCCACAGGCCGGACATGGTCGTGGAGTGGCCGAGCCAGCTGCTGCCGCCGTACGTCGCCGAGGTCAGCCAGCCGCTGCGGGCGGCGAACCCGGCCTTGTGCAGGGCGGCGGTGCTCGCGTCCAGGGTGCGGTCGACGCCGGGTGCCATGACCGGGTCCTCGATGGCGCTGCGGCCGTAGCTCTCGATGAACGTGAAGATCACGTCCTTGCCGCGCAGGTCCGGCAGCAGTTCGCCGGGCGGGGTGTTGCCGAAGGCGTCCGCCTTCGACTGCCGCGCGAACGCGGCCTCGTCCCGCAGCGACTCCACCGTCCGCTGCGCGTGCACCCGGAGGGCGCCGGCCCCGCGCTCGGAGGCGATCGGGCCGCCGAACAGGGTCAGGCCCAGTGCGGAGCAGGTGACCCAGACGGTGCCGGCGATCAAAGCGCCCTTGGTCGCCCGCGCCCGGTGGCGGGCCAGCACGGTCGCGAGCCGGGTCGTCGCCGCGACCATGACGGCCGCCACGAGCAGCACGAGCACCACCGCGCCGACGCTGACGGCGGTGGCGACGCCCCCGCCCAGCGTGTCCTCGACGTACGCCTGCGCATCGGGCAGCAGGTCCCAGTCGAGTGCGGCGTTGAAACCCCGGCCGAGGTACTCGTTGAACCCCATGTCGAGCAGGTTCACCATGGTCAGGACGGTGAGACCGAGCCCGTACAGCACCGCCGCCACCAGCCGGGGCCGGCGCGGCAGCGCCAGCACGACGACGGCCCCGATGACCGCCTCGGCCGGGATCCGCGCGAAGCCGGCCGCCTTGAGGGCGGGGAGGGTGTTGGGCAGCAGCAGCGCCCCGAGGACCAGGGCGGCGGCGAGGGCGGTGGTGGCGAGGCGGAGGGCGCGTGCGGTCCGGGGGTGGCGGGTGCGCCAGGCGCGGAGGCGGGTGAGGCAGTGGCCGAGCAGCGTTCGTGAGGGGGCAGGGCCCGGACCGGATGCCGCCGCTGCCTCCCTCTCGTCCTCCCCGCTCTCCCCGCCCGCCTGCTCCTCCTCGGCCTCGGACACGCCGTCGCCCGGCTGCGACGCATCGCTGGAGCGTGTGAAGACAGGCACCCGGAGGTCCTTCCCGTACGGAACAGGTGAGGTGGCGGACCCGGGTGGGGGTGCGGGTCCGCCACTGTTCCCTACGGTGCGCCGGCCAGGTGTGTTCAGCCCGCCGGGCCGGCGCTCGGCAAACACCCGGCAAACGGCGGACCAACCGGCCCTCAGACCACGCCGACCGCCGTGAGAAGCGCCAACGGGGCGGACGCGGAACGGGATTCACGCACGCACGCGTACGGGTACGGCACCGGCTCCGGGTGGGTGTCGCGGCCGTAGCCCGCCAGGACCTCCGGGAGCCGGTGGCCGGTCGCGCCCGCCGCGTCGACCAGGCCGCGGGCGATCGCGCGAGCCTCGTCGTGCAGCCCGTAGCGGGCCAGGCCCAGCGCGATCAGCGCGTTGTCGTGCGGCCATACCGAGCCGCGATGGTAGGAGAGCGGGTGGTACGCCGGCTGCCCGGCGGCCAGGGTGCGCACGCCCCAGCCGGAGAAGAAGTCCGCCTCGAGGAGCCGCCGTCCGACGAGTTCGCCGTACTCCTTGTCCAGCAGCCCCGACCAGAGCAGGTGCCCGGCGTCGGAGGCCAGCGCGTCGACCTGCTTGCCCCGGCCGTCCAGCGCGAGGGCGGGGAAGGACTGCTCCGGCATCCAGAAGTCCCGCTGGAAACGGTCACGCAGGTCACCGGCCGTCTGCTCCAGCAGGTGGGCGTACGTGGTGTCCTGCCACACCGTGCGGGCGAGGCCCGCCGTGCGGCGCAGGGCGTCGTAGGCGTAGCCCTGGGCGCCCGCGGCCGTCACCGGACCGTGCGGGCGGGTGCCTTCGGCGGAACAGATGGCGCCGGGGGAGTCCTTCCAGTTCTGGTTGGCGAGGCCGCCCTGGTCGGCGCGGTAGACGAGGTAGCCGCGCGAGGTGAGGCCGCCGTGGTCGAGCATCCAGGTGACGGCGGCCCGGGCGTGGCGTTCGAGGCGGTGGGCCGGGCCCGTGTCGCCGGTGTGCTCGGTGTACGCGCCGAGCAGGACGAGGAACAGCGGGGTGGCGTCGACCGAGCCGTAGTAGCGGCCGTAGGGGACCTGGCCGAAGTGGGCCAGTTCGCCGTGGCGCACCTCGTGCACGATCTTGCCGGGCTGGGCGATCCCGTCGGGGCCGGCCCCGGTGGCCTGGGTCGCGGCGAGCGCGGCCAGGGTGGCGGCGGCCGGCCGCGGACGGTAGGGCAGGGCGAACAGCGAGGTCAGCAGGGCGTCCCGGCCCAGCAGGGTCAGGAACCAGGGGGCGCCGGCGGCCGGGACGCGCAGCTCCTCGCCGTCCGGGCCGGTCGCCGGGACCTGGAGGGCGGCGAGGTCGGCGAGCCCCCGGGTGCAGGCGGCGGCCAGCTCGGGCCACCCCTCCGGGAAGGCGACACCCTCGACGAACTCGTCCTCTCGGGAGCGCAGTTGCTCCCGGGCGGCGGCGGGGGAGCGGGGCACGCGCAGGGCGCGCCGGTCGCCGTGCGGACGGGCCATGACCCGCAGGGTCAGCTCGGCGGTGCCGTGCGGTTCGAGGTCCAGGGTCCACGACAGACGGCGGGCGCCGGTGCCGGTCTCCTCCACGGCGTCCGGCCGGGGCTCCGCCGTCACGGTCGTGACGGAGCACCACTCGCCGCGCCGGTAGGCGAACTCCACACCGTGGGTGAGCGTGTGGCGGGAGCGGACGGCCCCGGCCTTGGTGTAGGTGCGGTGGTCGGAGCGCAGCTCGAACTGGTCGGTGAAGTCGGCGTCGGCGGTGACCGCGAGATGGACCGTCGTCGGCACCGGCCGGTTGCTGGTGACGCGCAGCGACTCCACGAACGAGGAGTCCCCGACGGCCTGTTCACGGAAGAGCGTGTACGCGGGCGGTTCGTCGCGGCCGCCGCGCGGGACGAGCACACAGCGCGCGGTGTCCCCGTCGGCCACCGGAGTCAGTGTGTCGGGCACCGCCCCGTCGACGGTGAGCTGCCACCGGCTCAGATGCCGGGCGTCCCGTACGAACAGGCCGTCCGGGGCGCTGCCGCCCCGGTAGCCGCTGATGTCGCCGCGATCGCCGACGGCGGCGAACGTCCGGCCGTGCACGAGCAGATGATGCCGGTCCGTCATGCCGGGTCCTCTCCCTTGATCGCCGTGAGGCCGTTCCTGCCCCGTGCGGGCCGGTCGTGCAGCAGGTCGAGCGTGAGCGCGGCGGTCCAGCCGAAGCCGGTGACGCCGCAGGCCTGTGCCGTGTACGGGTCGACGTACTCCGCGAAGCCGGAGGCGCCGGCGGTGTGCAGCATGCCCTTGCGCAGGGCGTCGGCCCGGCCGCGCTCGCCGTGCCGCCGCAGCCCGCGCTCCAGCAGCCAGTTGGTGTTGAACCAGGCCGGGCCGCGCCAGTAGCGGTGCGGGTCGAAGGCCTCGCCGAGCAGGTCGTAGCTCGGGACCAGGCGGGTCGTGCCGCCGAGGCCGAAGTGCGGGCCGCACATCGTGCGGACCAGGGTGGCCGCGAGGTCGCGGGGCAGGTCCGGCAGCAGCAGGGGGACCAGCCCGGAGACACCGCGCTGAGGGATCAGTTCCCCGGCGCGCACGTCCCGGCACAGGAACATCCCCGACGCCGGGTCCCACAGCCGCTCCGCCAGGGCCGCCGTCAGGCGCTCCGCACGGGCCCGCCGCGCCGCGCCGGTCACGCCGAGCTCGTGGGCGATCCGGTCCAGGGCGTACTCGGAGGCGGCGAGCAGCGCGTTGAACGCCGGGTCCTCCACGGCGAAGTCGCCGGGGCCGTCGGCGTATCCGCGGTCCCGGTAGTCGGCCGCCAGCCGCACGTACCGCCCGTAGTCCAGATCCGTCGGCCGGTCCTCGGGGGCGCCGTGGTCGAGGTCGGCCCGGCGGAAGGAGCGGGCCGGGGCGGGGGTGACCCGGGACAACGGGCGGTCCCAGCAGGGACTGTTGTCCATACCCTGTTCCCAGGGGTGCACCACGGAGACCAGCCCGCCCCCGCCGAGGTCACGCCGGTGCAGGAGGTAGTCGTGCCAGGCGGCCAGCCGGGGGTAGGCACGGGTGAGGAAGCCGCGCGCCCTGGACAGGCCCGGGTCGGCGAGGTGCACCAGCCACGCGGCCAGGGCGTGGACCGGTGGCTGCACGATCCCGGAGGTCTGTACGGTGCGCGGGGCTCCGGCGGTGCGCCCGGCGGTCGACGAGCACCAGAAGTCGGGGCTCGGGAAGTACGCGTCGAGCGGGACGGAGGGGTTGAAGACGATGTGCGGGATCCGCCCGTCCGCCCACTGGGCCGCCAGCAGTGTCTCCAGCTCGGTCTGGGCCCGTAACGGTGAGAGGTGCCGCAGGCCGATCGCGATGAACGCCGAGTCCCACGACCACTGGTGCGGGTACAGGCCGCGCGAGGGCACCGTGGACGTCCCCGTCCAGCCGGCCTCCAGCACGGCGGCGGCCCTCATGTGCAGGGGCGGCGCGGTGCCGGGCGGTTCGTATGCAACGGTGCGTCCTGGGGGACGCGGGGGGCGTTGGGCGATGCGGTCCACTCGGGGCTCTCCGAAAAGACGTCCGGCCGGGCCGGTTCGGCTGCGGCTACCGTGGGGTTACGTCTATTTAACACGCAAAACCCACTATGTAAGGCAAGGTTGGGAAACACAAGGGGGTGTGCATGACCGGACAGCCCGGGAGAACCGGACGAGGCGCGGGCCAGGCGAGCGCCGGCGACCTGCTGGAACTGGTGCGCAGCCGACGCGCCGTGACCCGGGGTGCCCTGCAGCAGGTGACCGGACTGTCCCGGGCCACCGTCGGGCAGCGGCTGGACCGGCTCTTTCGCGCGGGCTGGCTGCGCGAGGGCGCCGGGGGGCCGGTCGACTCCCCGCTGGGCGGGCGGCCCTCCATCACCCTGGAGTTCGACGACGAGCACGCGGTGGTCCTGGCCGCCGACCTGGACACCCGGCACGCCCGGGCGGCCGTGCTGTCGCTGAGCGGTGAGATCCTCGCCGAGCACTCGGGCACCCTCGTCATCGAGGACGGACCGGACGCCGTGCTCGGCGAACTCGGCGGCTGGTTCGCCGAGTTGCTGGTCAAGACCGGGCACGGGGCCGAGGCGGTCTGCGGGGTCGGGCTCGCGGTGCCCGGCCCGGTCGACACCGAGACCGGCCGTGTCGTCCAGCCGCCGATCATGCCCGGCTGGGACGGCTACGACATAAGAACCCGGATGGCCCGGGCGCTCACCGAGCACGCGGGCGCCGCCGGGGTGCCGGTGCTGGTGGACAACGACGCCAACCTCATGGCCTACGGCGAACAGCGCACCGGCCACCCGGACTGCTCCGCCTTCGTGCTGGTGAAGGTCTCCACCGGCATCGGCGCCGGGGTCGTGGTGGACGGCGCGCTGTTCCGGGGCATCGACGGCGGCGCCGGCGACATCGGGCACATCCGGGTGCCGGAGGGCGCCGGGGCGCTGTGCCGGTGCGGTTCCTACGGCTGCCTGGCCGCCGTCGCGAGCGGCGGCGCCGTGGCGCGGCGGCTGGCGGAGGCCGGGGTGCCGGCGGCCTCCGGCTCGGACGTACGGGATCTGCTGGCGTCCGGGCACCCGGAGGCGGTCGGACTCGCCCGGGAGGCCGGGCGCCGGGTCGGGGACGTCCTCGCGACGGTCGTGACGCTGCTCAACCCCGGCGTGCTGATGATCGCCGGGGATCTGGCCGGAACTCCCTTCCTGACAGGGGTGCGCGAACTGCTGTACCAGCGGGCGCTGCCCCGCTCCACGGCCCACCTGGAGGTGGTCACCGCGCGGCTGGGCGAGCGGGCCGCGCTGGTGGGAGCCGGTGCCATGGTCGTGGAGCACCTCTACGCGCCCGAGCGGGTCGAGGAGCGGCTGCGCGTGCTCGGGGTGTGACGGCCGTGTTTCGGTTTCGGGACGCGTCCGCATGGTGAAATCCCGGCGGCTGTGGCAGCGTGATTCTCGCCACCCCTGATAAGGGTTGCGCTCAGATGAGCGGATCGTGAGCGGCTGCACTTCTCCAAAGGGTGGCACTGAGTGCCACCCTTTGATCGTTCATCGAGCGAAATCAAATGTGCGGAAACTTCGCTCAGATGAGCGCTCGCGTTGCCTCAGGGAGGCTCTTGCGTTCAAGAAGTGAAAACATGCGGCTGCGATCGCTTGCTCAGCCTTGACTTTCGATCCGCTGGCGGACGAGTGGTTACAGGCGCATGACGCACGAGTGGACGTACCCAGACGCCTTTGATCTGGGTATGTTCCTGCCCGTCAGGGCAGCCACCGCGTCCTCGAGGAGTCGAGACCCGTGTCGGAAAACAAAGATCTTCAGGTAGCTGAGCACGGCACCAGCGTTGAGGGCGTGAAGTTCGTCTATGACTTCACCGAGGGCAACAAGGACCTCAAGGACCTCCTCGGTGGCAAGGGCGCGAACCTCGCGGAGATGACGAACCTGGGCCTTCCGGTCCCTCCCGGCTTCACCATCACCACCGAGGCCTGCAAGGTCTACCTGGACAGCGGCGAGGAGCCGGCGGCACTGCGTGACGAGGTGAGTGCACACCTCGACGCGCTCGAGGCCCGCATGGGCAAGAAGCTCGGCCAGGCCGACGACCCGCTGCTGGTGTCGGTGCGCTCGGGCGCCAAGTTCTCCATGCCCGGCATGATGGACACCGTCCTCAACATCGGCCTCTCCGACAAGTCGGTGCAGGGCCTGGCCAAGCAGGCCGGCGACGACCGGTTCGCGTGGGACTCCTACCGCCGGCTCATCCAGATGTTCGGCAAGACCGTCCTGGGCGTCGACGGCGAGCTGTTCGAGGACGCGCTGGACGCGGCCAAGGCCGCCAAGAAGGTCACGGTCGACACCGAGCTGGAGGCCGCCGACCTCAAGAAGCTCGTCACCAAGTTCAAGAAGATCGTCAAGACCGAGGCCGGCCGGGACTTCCCGCAGGACCCGCGCGAGCAGATGGACCTCGCCATCCACGCGGTCTTCGACTCCTGGAACACCGACCGGGCCAAGCTCTACCGCCGCCAGGAGCGCATCCCCGGCGACCTCGGCACCGCGGTCAACGTCTGCTCCATGGTCTTCGGCAACCTGGGACCCGACTCCGGCACCGGCGTCGCCTTCACCCGCGACCCCGCCTCCGGCCACCAGGGCGTCTACGGCGACTACCTCCAGAACGCGCAGGGCGAGGACGTCGTCGCGGGCATCCGCAACACCGTGCCGCTCGCCGAGCTGGAGCAGATCGACAAGAAGTCGTACGACCAGCTGATGCAGATCATGGAGACGCTGGAGAACCACTACAAGGACCTCTGCGACATCGAGTTCACCATCGAGCGCGGTGTGCTGTGGATGCTCCAGACCCGCGTCGGCAAGCGCACCGCGGGCGCGGCCTTCCGCATCGCGACCCAGCTGGTGGACCAGGGCCTGATCGACGAGGCCGAGGCGCTCACCCGCGTCAACGGCGCCCAGCTCGCGCAGCTGATGTTCCCGCGCTTCGACGAGGACGCGAAGGTCTCCCAGGTCGGCCGGGGCATCGCCGCCTCCCCGGGCGCGGCCGTCGGCAAGGCCGTCTTCGACTCCTACACGGCCGTGAAGTGGTCGCGGTCCGGCGAGAAGGTCATCCTCATCCGCCGCGAGACCAACCCCGACGACCTGGACGGCATGATCGCCGCCGAGGGCATCCTGACCTCCCGCGGCGGCAAGACCTCCCACGCGGCCGTCGTCGCGCGCGGCATGGGCAAGACCTGTGTCTGCGGCGCCGAGGAGCTGGAGGTCGACACCAAGCGCCGCCGGATGACCGTGCCGGGCGGGCACGTCGTCGAGGAGGGCGACGTCGTCTCCATCGACGGCTCCTCCGGCAAGGTCTACCTCGGTGAGGTACCCGTCGTGCCGTCGCCGGTCGTGGAGTACTTCGAGGGCCGGATGCACCCGGGCGCCGACGACGCCGACGAGCTCGTCGAGGCCGTCCACCGGATGATGGCCTTCGCCGACCGCAAGCGCCGCCTGCGGGTGCGCGCCAACGCCGACAACGCCGAGGACGCGCTGCGCGCCCGCCGCTTCGGCGCCCAGGGCATCGGCCTGTGCCGCACCGAGCACATGTTCCTCGGCGACCGGCGCGAGCTGGTGGAGCGGCTGATCCTGGCCGACACGGACACCGAGCGCGAGGAGTCCCTCAAGCAGCTGCTCCCGCTGCAGAAGCAGGACTTCGTCCAGCTCTTCGAGTCGATGGACGGCCTTCCGGTCACCGTCCGCCTCCTGGACCCGCCGCTGCACGAGTTCCTCCCGGACATCACCGAGCTGTCCGTCCGCGTGGCCCTCGCCGAGTCCCGCCAGGAGCCGCACGAGAACGAACTGCGCCTGCTCCAGGCGGTCCACCGCCTGCACGAGCAGAACCCGATGCTGGGTCTGCGCGGTGTGCGTCTCGGCCTGGTCATCCCCGGCCTGTTCACCATGCAGGTCCGCGCGATCGCCGAGGCCGCGGCCGAGCGCAGGGCCGCCAAGGGAGACCCGCGTGCCGAGATCATGATCCCGCTCGTGGGCACGGTCCAGGAGCTGGAGATCGTGCGCGAGGAGGCCGACGCGGTCATCGCCGAGGTCGAGGCGGCCTCGGGCACGCAGCTGAAGCTGTCCATCGGCACGATGATCGAGCTGCCGCGCGCCGCGCTGACCGCCGGTCAGATCGCCGAGGCGGCGCAGTTCTTCTCCTTCGGCACGAACGACCTGACCCAGACGGTGTGGGGCTTCAGCCGGGACGACGTGGAGGCGAGCTTCTTCACGGCGTACCTGGAGAAGGGCATCTTCGGTGTCTCCCCGTTCGAGACGATCGACAAGGACGGCGTGGGCTCCCTCGTGAAGCTGGCCGCCAAGGCCGGCCGCGAGACCCGCCCCGACCTCAAGCTCGGCGTATGCGGCGAGCACGGCGGTGATCCCGAGTCGGTCCACTTCTTCCACGAGGTCGGACTCGACTACGTCTCCTGCTCCCCGTTCCGCATCCCGGTGGCCCGCCTGGAGGCGGGCCGGGCGGCGGTCCAGTCCCAGGGCAGCGACCACCGCTGACCCGGGGGGAGAGAACCCGGAGCCGTCGGCGGTCCCCGACCCTCACCGATCGCGGCGGCTCCGGCGCACGAGGAGAGCGGGGCGGCACCTGTGCGGAGGGGCCGCCCCGCTCTCGCGCGTTCGTTCCCGTGTTCCGTTCAGGTTCCGGCGACGGTCACCGCGGCAGGCCGTCGCGCAGGCACACGACCGTGCCGGTGCGGGCCGCGCTCAGCAGGGCGGCGAGCGTGGGCAGTCCGGTCGCCAGCGGGGTGGACTCCAGGTCGGCGAGGGCGAACAGGCCGTGCTGGTCGTGCTCCGAGCTGCGCAGGACGGGCTGCCCGGCCGGGAGCCGGCCGCCGTGGAAGTAGAAGTCGATCACCGGCCCGGTGCCCAGCACATCCGCCCGATGGTCGTACCCGATGAACGGCAGATCCCCTTCGAGGGCGATACCGGTCTCCTCGTGCAGCTCCCGCCGGGCGGCGCCGGCTGGGTCCTCGCCGTGGTCGAGCATGCCGCCCGGCAGCCCCCAGAGGCCCGCGGCGGGCCGGCCCCCGGCGTAGCGCAGCAGCAGGAGCCGGTCCTCGGTGTCGAGCAGCAGGACGCAGGACGCGACGACGGTCTGCGGCAGCGTCTTGACCCACTCGGCGCGGGGCAGCACACCCGGCGCGTTCGGGACGGGCACGGTCATGTCCACGGTGGTGTTCCTTCCGTCGGCCGGGCAGCCCGGAACGAGCTGCCCCGAACGGTGGAACGGCCGGGCCCGCCGATGGTCACCGGCACGTCGGGCTCAGGTGTCGCAGGCGACCCCGTCGTTGTCCCGGTCCAGGTGGGAGGCGTATCCGGGCTCACCCCGGTGGATGGGGGCGGCCCCGGCGGCCCGGACCTCGCCGCAGTTGCCGTAGTACACGTCCGCGCCGCCCCCTGAGCCGCCGTCGTCCAACCCGCCGTCCGCCGCCGGCTGTGCGGTGAGGGTGGTGGTGACCGTGACGGTCTTCGTGGCGGTGACGGCGGGAGCGGGCTCCGGCTCCTTCGCGGGCGGCGTCGCGGTGGCGGTGGCCGTCGTGGTGACCGTGACGGTCGGCCGGGGCTCGGCGGACGCGGGCTTCGCGTCGTCCGTGGTCTTACCGCCGCTCGCGCCGATGCCGATGCCGATGAACAGGGCGAGCCCGAGGGCGGGCAACACGTAGCGCTTCCGGGCCCAGCGGGGTGCCGGTCCGCCGGGCTGCGGCAGCGGCGGGGCCGGGTACGGGCTGTTGTGAGGGCCGGTGTACGGATTGGTCATGGTCATCCCCCCAGGGCTGGTACGTGAGGGGATGACCGTAGGACCGGGCAGCCCGGCGTGAGGGGGGAGTGGCCAATCTGTGATGGTTACGTGAAGCCCGACTCGTCGGCTACGAGCGGAACGGGCCCGTCACCTCATACGTGATGCCGGCCGAGGACGAGCCGCTGGTGCCGCGCTGGCTCGAGAAGTAGAGGCGGGTGCCGTCCGGGGAGAAGGCCGGGCCCGTGATCTCCGAGGCCGACTGGCCGTCGATGCGCAGGAACGAGGCGACGACGTCGTCCGGGGTGATCACGCAGATCTCCATGTTCCCGCCGTCCTCGGCGACGAACAGGTCGCCGGAGGAGGTGCCGGTGATGTTGTCGACGCCGGTGAGCGGGGCCGTGCCGTTGACGAGGGAGTCGTCGTAGGCCAGCTCGTAGGTGTTGTCGAGGAGGTTGAGCTGCCAGACGCGGTTGTCGCCCTTGGTGGTGAACCAGACCGTGTCGTTCGCGTAGTGGCAGCCCTCGCCGCCGTTGAAGGACTTCGAGCCGGATACCTGGGAGCGGGTGGCGGTGGGGGAGCCGTCCGGGTCGGGGATGTCGGCCCAGGTGAAGGAGCCGCTGGTGGCGCCGCCCGCGACCATCACCTGGAGTGTGCCGGACGACAGGTTGCCCCAGGTCGTCGGCACGAAGCGGTAGAAGCGGCCGTTCGTCTCGTCCTCGGTCAGGTAGATCACCCTGCGCACCGGGTCGGCCGCCGCCGCCTCGTGCTTGAAGCGGCCCATCGCCGCGCGCTGCACCGCCGCGTTGGCGCCCCACGGGTCGGTCTCGTAGACGTAGCCGAGGGACACCTCCTCGCAGGACAGCCAGGTGTTCCACGGCGTCTTGCCGCCCGCGCAGTTCTGCCGGGTGCCCGAGAGGATGCGGTACGCGCCGGTGATCGCGCCCGTCGACGAGAACTTCACCGCGCTCGCTCCGCCCGAGGGGTTGATCTCGGAGTTGGAGACATAGATCCAGCCCGTGCCGTCGGCGTAACAGGCACCGCCGTCCGGGGCGTTGTGCCAGGTGTACGACGTGGTCCCGACCCGCTGGCCCGACCGGGCGATGACGCGGCTGGTGAAGCCGGCGGGGAGTCTGATGCCGTTGGTGTCCGGGGAACCCGGCGGCCCGTAGGGGCCGGTGCCGGGCTGGGCCGGGGCCGCGTACGCGGCGCCCCGCCACAGGGTTCCGCCCAGAGCGGCCGATGTGCCGCCGAGGACGGCCGCACGCAGGAGGCTACGACGTTCCACTCTCGCTCCAAGAGGTGCCGTATCGCCCCGCCGCCGGTCGACGGCAGGGTGGTGCGTGGGGGGAGGCGGAAAGGACGCTAGGGGCACCGGATTGACGGGGCATGGACAACTCGTGGCCGTGGGGCGGCATGCTGTGTACCGCCTGCTGTGCCCCACCGCCCGATCCGGCCGCGCGGCGACCTTCCGCGCTCGCCTACGCCGGCAACGCCGGGGCCTCCCGTCTCGGCCTCCTCGGGCGGTCGCCGCCCGGCTCGGGGGTGCCCTCGCCCGGCGGTCGCGCGGACGGCAGCCGGATCACCACCTGCAGACCGCCGGTCGCCGCCGCGCGCAGCGCCGCCTCGCCGCCGCTGGCGTGGGCGAGGCGCTGCACCAGGGCGAGACCGAGACCCGTACCCCCCTTGGGGGCGCCCGGGGCGCGCCAGAAGCGGTCGAAGGCCCGGGCCCGCTGCTCCTCCGTCATGCCCGGCCCCTCGTCGGTGACATGCAGGTCGACCCAGCGGGGCCGGCTGTCGCGCAACGCCCGCCGGGGCGGGGCCTGCAGCCGCAGCTCGATCGTGACGGTGCTGCCCGCCGGGGACGCCCGCAGGGCGTTGGACAGCAGGTTGTCCATGATCTGCTCGACGGCCCCCGGCACCGCGAGCACCGGGCCCACGCTCCCCGCGAAGAGCACGAGGGAGACGTCCTCCCGGACGAACAGGGGCTGCCAGGTGCGGTGCCGCTCCGCGCAGACCGCGCCCAGGTCGACGGTGGTGGGGATGGCCGCGTGCTCCTCCATCCGGGCCATGGCCAGCAGGTGCTCGACCATGCGGGCCAGCCGGTCCGTCTCGGTGACGGCGGCGGTGAGGCTGCCCCGGGCCCGGGCGGCGATGTCCGGCTCCAGGTTCTCCAGGCGCAGCCGCAGCGCCGCCAGCGGGGTCTTCAGCTGGTGCGAGGCCTCGCCCGCGAACGCCCGCTGGGACGCCAGCAGATGGGCGAGGCGGGCCGCCGTGTGGTTGAACGCGGCGGCCAGACTGCGTACTTCCGGCGGCCCCTTCGTGATCGTCACCGGAGCGAACCGGCCGCCCTCGGCCAAGTCGTGCGTGGCCTGCTCCAGTTCACGGATGGGGCGGCCCGCCCAGCGGGCGAAGGCGAAACCGACCACGGCGACCGCCGTCAGCACGGCGAACCCGCCCAGCGCGAGCAGCAGCCAGACGTGGTGCACCCGCTCGTGGACCGTCCTCGTCGGCACCGTCAGCCACACCGCACCCACCGGCCGCGCCTCCTGGCCGACCGGGGCGGCCACCGACAGATACTCCACCCCGCCGATCGTGGAGGTCCTAACGTCCACCGTCGACGTGCCGCGCAGCGCGGCCGCGATGCCCGGCCGGGCGGCCAGGCTGCCGGAGATCCCGGCATCCAGCCGGTGCGAGGCGGCGAGCAGCGTGCCGGCCGCGTCGACGATCACGACCTTGCCTCCGATGCGCTGCGCACAGTGCGCCACACGCCCGGGCAGGTCCCGCTCGGCCCGCCCCGCCGCGAGGGACAGCGCGGCGTACGCGGACACCGACTCGGCCTCGTCCTTCGCCGCGTTGACGACCCGCTCCCGCTCACCGCGCGAGTACACGAAACCCAGCGGGATCTCCAGGCAGAGCAGCACCAGCGCCGCGAGGCTGAGGTAGCTGAGCAGCAGCCGGCGGGTCACGGAGAGGCCACCTGCGCGGTCGGCCCCGTGTGCACCGCCAGCCGGAAACCGACGCCCCGCAGCGTCCTGATCCACGCCGGGTGCCCCAACTTGCGGCGCAGCGCGGCCACATGGACGTCCAGGGTCTTGGTCGGGCCGTCGTAGTGCGGGTCCCAGACCCGGTCGAGGATCTGCTGCCGCGAGTAGACCGCGCCCGGGTCCTCGCTGAGCAGCGCCAGCAGGTCGAACTCCTTGGGCGTGAGCAGGACGGGGGCGTCGCCGACCCAGACCTGGCGGGTACGGCGGTCCACGACGAGAGGGCCCGGGTCGTGCGGCGCTTCGGGGGCGGGGTCGTGCGCGGCGGTCGCGGGGAGTTCGTAGGAGAGGGCGGGGGCCGGTTCGTACGAGGGGGCGGGAGCAGGTTCGTAGGCGGGTGACGGAGTCGGTTCGTAGGCGGGGGCCGGAGCCGGTTCGAACGGCGGTGGCCCGGGGACGCTCCGGGCGCCCAGGGCCTCGGGAAACGCCTGCTGGGAGCGTTGCGTGCGACGGGTCACCGCGCGGACCCGGGCGACCAGTTCCCGCACGCTGAATGGTTTCGCCAGGTAGTCGTCGGCGCCCAGTTCCAGGCCCAGCACGCGGTCGGCCTCCTCGCCGCGTGCGCTGAGGATGACGATGGGCACGTCCGAGACCCGCCGGATGCCGCGGCAGACGTCGATGCCGTCCATGTCCGGCAGCCCCAGGTCGAGCAGGACGACGTCGTTGTACGGGCCTCTCAGCCCGTCCGTGCCGGTGGCGACGTGGTCGACCGCCAGTCCGAAGTTGCCGAGCCCTTCCATGAGCGGCTCGGCGATCGTCTCGTCGTCTTCGATGAGCAGCACTCGTAGGCCCATACGTCCTGTCTCTCCGTGAAGCCGGCATGAATCCGGGCAGGGTGAATTCGCATTCCCCGCCCCGGAGTTCACACGCTACAAGAAGACGCTGCGTCTGGGAATCCGGGCAAAGAATGTTCAATTACTGGCCGGGCTCTGGAGTTTGCTTAACCTTCTGCTGTAGGTCGGCGGTCTACGGTGGGGTGCACAGGATGAACTCCCAGCTCAGGAGGTTGCATTGAAGGATCTGCTGGATCGTGCCCGCACGTTCAGGACGCGCGCAGATTTCGACAGCGTCGCATACCGGAAACTGGCCGAAGGGCAATATCCGGAGGTGCTGTTCATTACCTGCTCGGACTCGCGCGTCATACCCGCGATGATCACAGGTGCACAGCCCGGTGAGATATTCGAGCTACGGAACGCGGGCAATATCGTGCCGTCCTACGGACGGCCCGGGGCCTGCGGAGAGGCGGCCACCATCGAGTACGCGCTGGAGGTGCTCGGGGTTCAGGACATCGTGGTGTGCGGTCACTCACACTGCGGTGCGATGGGGGCGCTGAAGTCCGGCGACGACCTCTCGTCCCTGCCCGGCGTGGACGCCTGGCTCCGCCTCGCCCGCCCGGAGCTGACCTCCGTACTGGAGAGCGCGCCGGACGACCCGTCCCTGCCGGAGGTCTCCCAGGGCAATGTCGTCAACCAGCTGGCGGCACTGCGGAGTTACCCCGTGGTGCGGCAACGCCTCGACTCGGGCCGGCTCCGGCTGCACGGCTGGTACTACGAGGTCGACACCGGCTTCGTCTACGAACTCGGCGATGACGGCGACTTCCGGGTGCACGCCGCGTGAGCGGGGCGCATGCGCGGGGGAGGGGACGGGGCGGGCGGCCGACCTTCCCGGCGGGGGGCGCTGCGGACCGGGGGGCCGCCGACACCGGGGGCTGGGGGACGGCCGACACCGCGGGTTGGGGCACAGCCGACACCACGGGCTGGGGACCGCCGGAGCCCCTGGAGGGGGCCGGGGGATGGGGGACGGCCCGAGGGGAGGGAGGATCCGGGGGTTGGCCGGCGGGTGATCCTGCGGGGGGCGCGGGAGCCGCCTGGGGTCCGGGGGGTGGGACACCGGGAGGTGCGCCGAGTGGTCCGGGGGGCTTCCCCGAGGGCTTTGGCGGGGACTTCACCGGGGCCGGCGGCGTCGGGGGAGGCCTGGCCGGCGGGGCAGGCGGCTGGGGGACGGGCGGGTCGGCAGAAGGGGGGCGCTCGGCCCGCGGAACGGGCGGGAATCCTCCCGGCGGCCCGGTCGCAGGCCGTGCCGGCGGTGGTGCCCTGGGCGGGCTGATCCGCGGAGCGATGAGCGGCGCCAAGGGCCTGGGGGGCAAGGGCCTCGGTGGTGAAGGGCCCGGCGGCAAGGGTCTCGGTGGCAAGGGCCTCCGTGGCGAAGGGCCCGGCGGCAAGGGTCTCGGTGGTGATGGGCCCGGTGGCAAGGGTCTCGGTGGTGATGGGCCCGGTGGCAAGGGTCTCGGTGGTGAAGTGCCCGGCGGCAAGGGCCTCGGGGGCAAAGGCGGCGCCAGGGGGGACCTCGCCACCGACATCACCGCCTCCCTCGTCGTCTTCCTCGTCGCCCTGCCGCTGTGCATCGGTGTCGCCGTGGCCTCCGGCGTCCCCGCCGAACTGGGGATCATCTCCGGGGTGATCGGCGGCCTGGTCGTGGGTGCGGTCCGGGGCAGCACGCTCCAGGTCAGCGGCCCGGCCGCCGGTCTCGCCGCGCTGGTCGCGGAGACCGTCGCCGAGGTCGGCGTGGCCATGCTCGGCGTGATCGTGCTGTTCGCCGGCCTCCTCCAGATCATCCTGGGGCTGGTCCGGCTCGGCCGGATGTTCCAGGCCATCTCGGTCGCCGTGGTGCAGGGCATGCTCGCCGGCATCGGTGTGCCGCTGATGTTCAGCCAGGCCTATCCGATGGCCGACGCCAAGGCCCCCGGCACCGCGCTCGAGAACATGGCCGGCATCCCCGGGCTGCTGGCCGGTGTCCTGACGAACCCGCAGGCGATGATCGCCACCCTGCTCGGCGTCGTCACGATCGTGCTCAGCTTCGTGTGGAAGAAGGTGCCCGGGCCGGCCGGGAGGATCCCCGCCGCCCTGGTCGCCGTGGGCATCGGCATGGTCGTCGCCGCGCTGCCCGGCGTGGACGTGAAGACGCTCCAGGTGGGCAACCTGCTCAACTCCGTCCAGGTGCCCGGCGCCTCCCAGTTCGCCGCGCTCGCCGACGGGACGATCATCACCGCGATCCTCACCTTCACGGTCATCGCGTCCGCGGAGAGCCTGTTCACGGCCGCCGCCGTGGACCGGATGCACAGCGGCCCGCGCACCCGCTACAACACCGAGCTGATCGCCCAGGGCGCGGGCAACACCGTCGCGGGCATCCTCGGCGCGCTCCCCATCACCGCGGTGGTGGCGCGCAGTTCGGCGAACGTCCAGGCCGGGGCCAAGACCCGGCTCTCGCGCACCCTGCACGGCCTGTGGCTGCTCCTGTTCGCGCTGCTGCTGCCGCAGGTGCTCGCGCTGATCCCGGTCTCCGTGCTCGCCGGCGTCCTCGTGCACAGCGGCTGGAAGCTCTTCGGGCCCGCCGAGTTCCCCAAGATGTGGCGGCAGGACAGGGGCGAGTTCGCGGTGATGACGCTGACCATGCTGGTCATCGTGGCGACCGCGCTGCTGGAGGGCGTGCTGTTCGGTCTCGCCGCTGGGATCGTGCTGGCCGCGCTGCGCATGTCGCAGACCGTGATCCGCCAGCACGTGGAGCAGGACTCGGCGAAGGTCGTCATGGCGGGCAACGCCACGTTCCTGCGGCTGCCGAAGGTGATCGACGCGCTGGAGGCGGCCGCCGCGTCCGGGAAGCCGCGGATCCGGCTCGACCTGACCGGCGTGACCCACCTGGACCACGCCTGCCGCCAGCAGGTCGAGGAGTTCACCGCCCAGCAGCGGGGACTGGGGCTGCGGGTGGAGCTGCTGATGCCGGGGGAGGCGAAGCAGGCCGGTGCCGCGCCGCCCGCCTTCGAGGGTCCGGCGACGGCGCCGCTGCCCAGGCGTCCGGTCACCGCCACCGAGGAGGCCGCGGCGGAGCCGCCGCCCTGGCCCCCCGCGGACGCCGAGTGGTTCTACCTCGACACCAGGCCCCTGCCGGAGGAGCACGCGCGCTCACCCCTCGTGGGCTGACCCGTCCACAGGGGACATACCGAGGTGGCGTGCACGCCCGAGCAGGCGTGCACGCCACCGCGTTCGTGCCGGGGCCGGATCAGCCGCAGCTGCCCGCTCGCCTCGTAGCCGCGCCGCCAGAAGCTCGAGAGCTGCCTGGAGCGCGGTGTCCGGATCGAACTCCTTGGTCCTGGCCACGCGCCGCAGCCCAGGTCTGTCAAGAACGATCGGTCAAGAAAGGTTGCTACGAGACGCGCACCTTGTACGCCGTCACCCGGACCGTCTCGTCGTCCAGGCACTCGCCCGACGCCAGGTCGAAGCGCTGCTTCAGCAGGGGGGAGGCGACGAAGGGGCGGCCCTGGTGGGTGCCGGTGAGGCCTCGGGAGAGGACCGCCGCGCCGGTGAAGGGGTCGCGGTTGTCGATGGCGAAGAGGTCGCCGGAGCGGTCGCGGAAGATCGCGGCCTGCCGGCCGTCCGGCAGCAGTGCGGCCACTCCGCGGCCCGGCAGCAGCGCCGTCAGGTCGCAGACCGTGAACCAGTCGTCGTCCAGGGCGATTTCGATCTTGAGGTCGGTGGTCTCGAGTGCCAGGGTCATCGCTGGGCGCTTCCTTCCAGTACGTCAGCGGCGGGTCGCATGCCGATGGACAGCAGCGGCAGGTCGGGCTTCATCTGGTCGCGCTCGGGCACGAAGGCGACGACGGGGTCCGGGGTGTCCGGGGCGTTCACGAAGGACACGAACCGGGACAGCTTCTCGGGGTCGTTGACGGTCTCGGCCCACTCGTCGCGGTAGTGCGCGACGTGCGCCCGCATCAGCTGCTCCAGCTCGTCACAGATGCCGAGCGAGTCGTGGACGACGACGTCCCGCACGTGGTCGAGGCCGCCCGGGATCCGCTCCAGCCAGGTCGAGGTGCGCTCCAGGCGGTCGGCGGTGCGGATGTAGAACATCAGGAACCGGTCGATCAGGCGGACCAGTTCGGCGTCCGACAGGTCCTGCGCGAGCAGGTCCGCGTGACGCGGGGTCGCGCCGCCGTTGCCGCCGACGTAGAGGTTCCAGCCGTTGGCCGTGGCGATCACGCCGAAGTCCTTCGACTGGGCCTCGGCGCACTCGCGCTGGCAGCCGGAGACCGCCGACTTCAGCTTGTGCGGCGAGCGCAGGCCCCGGTAGCGCAGCTCCAGGTCGATCGCCATCTTCACGGAGTCCTGGACGCCGTAGCGGCACCAGGTCTGGCCGACGCAGGACTTCACCGTGCGCAGCGACTTGCCGTAGGCGTGGCCGGACTCGAAGCCGGCGTCCACCAGCCGGGCCCAGATCAGCGGCAGTTGCTCGACGCGGGCACCGAACATGTCGATCCGCTGACCGCCGGTGATCTTCGTGTAGAGGCCGAAGTCGCGGGCGATCTCGCCGATCACGATCAGCTTCTCCGGGGCGATCTCGCCGCCGGGGATGCGCGGCACGACCGAGTACGAGCCGTTCTTCTGCAGGTTGGCCAGGAAGTGGTCGTTGGTGTCCTGAAGGGCCGCCTGCTCGCCGTCCAGGACGTAGCCGCTCGCGCCGATCGTCGGGGCGAGGGAGGCGATGATCGAGCCGACGGCCGGCTTGCAGACCTCGCAGCCGTCACCGCCCCGGGCCTCCTCGCGGCCGTGCCGGTCCAGCAGGTCCTGGTAGGAGGTGATGCGCAGGGCGTGGACGATCTCGTAGAGCTCCTCGCGGGTCTGCCCGAAGCAGCCGCACAGGCCCTTGTCGACCTCGACGCCGCTCGCCTCCAGCTCGGCGTTGACGAGCTGGCCGAGGACCTTGACGCAGGAGCCGCAGCCGGTGCCGGCCTTGGTGCACTTCTTCACCTCGGGCACCGTCGTGCACTGGTGGTCGGTGACCGCGCCGCGGATCGTGCCCTTGGAGACGTTGTGGCAGGAGCAGACGATCGCCTCGTCCGGCAGCGCGGACGGGCCGAGCTGCACGGACTCCCCGGCCCCCGCGGGCAGCACCAGCGACTCGGGCGAGACCGGCGGGACCGAGCCGGTGAACGCCTTCAGCGTGCCGTAGGCCTCCGCGTCGCCGACCAGGATGCCGCCGAGCAGCGTGCCGTCCCGGCCGATGACCAGCTTCTTGTACAGGCCCGCGCGGGAGTCGGAGTAGACGACGTCCAGGCAGTCCTCGGCGGTGCCGTGCGCGTCACCGAAGGACGCCACGTCCACGCCGAGCAGCTTCAGCTTGGTGGACAGGTCGGCGCCGGTGAAGGACGCCTCGTCCGAGGCGATCGTGGCCGCGGCCGTCTCGGCCTGCTCGTAGCCCGGGGCCACCAGGCCGTACACCCGGCCGTCGGCGGCCAGCGCGCACTCGCCGATCGCGAAGACGTGCGGGTCGGCGATCGTACGGCACTGCTCGTCGACGGTGATGCCGCCGCGCTCCGCGACCGTCAGGCCGCAGTCGCGGGCCAGCTGGTCGCGGGGGCGCACACCGGCGGAGAACACCACCATGTCGGTGGCGAGTTCGGAACCGTCGGAGAGCTTCATGCCGGTGACGGCGCCCTCGGCGTCGACCAGGATCTCCTGCGTGCCCACGCCGGTGTGGACGCTCAGGCCCATCTCCTCGATGGTGCGCAGCAGCGCGGCACCGCCGCCGTCGTCCACCTGGACGGGCATCAGCCGGGGCGCGAACTCCACGATGTGCGAGGTGAGTCCGAGGCCCTTCAGCGCACCGGCGGCCTCCAGCCCGAGCAGACCGCCGCCGACCACGGCACCCACCTTGGCCTTCGACTTCGCGTACTCCTCGATCGCGAGGAGGTCCTCGATCGTGCGGTAGACGAAACAGCCCTCGGCGTCCTTGCCCGGGACCGGCGGGACGAAGGGGTAGGAGCCGGTGGCGAGCACGAGGGTGTCGTACGAGAAGACCTCACCGGACCGGGCGGTGACCTCGCGGGCCTCGCGGTCGACGGAGACCGCCGGGTCGCCGACGCGCAGCTCGATGCCGTGCGTGGTGATGAACTCCATGTCCGTCATGGAGAGGTCCTCGGGGGTCTTCCCCGAGAAGTACGAGGTGAGGGCGACGCGGTCGTAGGCCGGGCGCGGCTCCTCGCAGAGCACGACCACGCGGTGCGTGGCGGTCAGGCCGCGCTCGGCGAGCGCCTCGAGGAAGCGCTGGCCGACCATGCCGTGTCCGACGAGCACGATCGTGGGGGTGGCCTCCGTGGCCTCCGGGGTGGCGGTCATCAGGAGCCTCCATCGTTGGTGAGCAGGTGGAGCAGCGGGCCGCCGTCGGTGGGGAGCGGCTCTGCTCCCTCCCAGGCGCGGGCGAGCGCGCCGACGGTGCCGAGTTCGCCGACGAGGACCCCGCCGACCAGGCGGTCGTCGCGGACGACGACCTTGCGGTAGGTGCCGCGGGTGGCGTCGGCGAGCTGGACGACGTCGTCGCCCGGGAGGGCCTCGGTCTCGCCGAACGCGGCGAGGTCGAAGGGGCTGTCGTGCCCGTTGAGCGTGAGCCGCGTCAGGGAACGCGTGCCGGTGTACCGGGCGGTGGGGTCACCGGACAGCAACTCGGCCAGTGCATCGGCCTGTTCGAGCGCCGGAGTGGCGAGGCCGTACACCGTGCCGTGGTGCTGGACGCAGTCCCCGAGGGCGTGGATGTGCGGGTCGGAGGTGCGCAGCTCGTCGTCGACGACGATGCCCTTGCCCACCTCCAGGCCGGCCGCCTGGGCCAGACCCACCCTCGGGTGGACCCCGCAGGCCAGGACCACGAGGTCGGCGTCGAGGGCGTATCCGTCGGCCATCTCCACCGAGCGGACCGCACCGCCGACGCAGCGCACGTCCCGGACGCGCAGATGGGTGTGCACCTCGACGCCGAGGTCGGTGAGGTGACGCCGGACCAGCTTCGAGGCGGCCGGGTCGAGCTGGCGCTCCATCAGCCGTTCGGACTGCTGGGCGAGTACGACCTGGGCGCCGCGCAGCGCGAGGGCCCGGGCGGCGGAGACCCCGAGGAGCCCGCCGCCGATCACGACCGCCTTCGCGCCCGGCCGGACCGCCTTGGACAGCCCCAGGCAGTCGTCCATGGTACGGAACGCGTGCACGCCCTCGGGCAGTTGGTGGTTCTCGGTGAACAGGCCGCGCAGGGGCGGCAGCACGGGGTTGGATCCGGTGGCCAGGACGAGCGTGTCGTATGCGATCACCGCGCCGTCCGCGCACCGCACGGTCCGCGCCGCGCGGTCGATTCCCGCGACCCGGCCGCGGGTCAGTGCCGCGGGCGAGGGCAGGGCGATCACCTCGGGGCTGTACCGTCCGGCCAGCACCTCGGCGAGCAGCACCCGGTTGTAGGGCCGGTGTTCCTCCTCGCCGATCAGCAGCGCGGGCGTGCCGAGCTCACCGAGCCGCCGGGCGAGCCGTACGCCCGCGAGGCCGGTGCCGATCACCACCACACGCTCATTCGAGGTCATGTCCTTGAGCGTGCGGTGCCGGTGTTACCCGGCAGCATCACCTCTGTTTCCCGCGGGGAACGCTGCCCTCAGCGGGCGGGGCGCCCGGGTGTGAGGCTTCCTGAAGTGCGAGGACGGCGGGTTGTGAGGGGTTCCGCGGTGCGGTGGGACGGCGGGTTGTGAGGGGTTCCGCGGTGCGGGGACGGCGGGCGGTGCCGGCTCCTGCGACGCGGCGACCGCGGGCGGTGAGGGGTTCCGCGGTGCGGTGGGACGGCGGGTTGTGAGGGGTTCCGCGGTGCGGTGGGACGGCGGGCTGTGCCGGCTCCTGCGACGGCGACCGCGGGCGGTGAGGGGTTCCGCGGTGCGGTGGGACGGCGGGCTGTGCCGGCTCCTGCGACGCGGGGACGGCGGGCGGTGAGGGGTTCCGCGGTGCGGTGGGACGGCGGGCTGTGCCGGCTCCTGCGACGCGGGGACGGCGGGCGGTGCCGGCTCCCGCGACGCGGCGACCGCGGGCTGTGACGGATCCCGCAGCGGGGCGACGGCGGGTTGTGAGGGGCGTCGCAGAGGCGGCGTACCGGCCTCGCACAGGGTCGCGATCATGCCCGACATATCGCTGACCATGCTCGTCCTGCTCTGCGTCGCGGCCCTCGCCGCCGGCTGGATCGACGCCGTGGTCGGCGGGGGCGGCCTGCTGCTGCCCGTGCTGCCGGCGAACACACCCGCCGCGCACGCGCTCGGCACCGACAAGGCCGTCGCCATCGTCGGCACCACCGGCGCGGCCGTGACGTAGGCCCGCAAGGCTCCCGTGAGATGGAGGCCGATGGCCTGGTGCACCGGGAGTTCCACGACGAGGTGCCGCCGCGGGTGGAGTACTCGCTGACGCCCCCGGGGCGTGTCACTGAACGAGGCACTTGAGCCGCTGGGGGCCTGGGGGCGGACCCATGTCCCGGGCGTGTCAGCGGCTGCCGGTCAGGTGCGCGAAGACGACGACGTTCCCCTGGTACCCGGTGCCGCGTGAGTACCCGCCGCCGCAGGTGATGACCCGCAGTTCGGGGCGGCGGGCGGCGCCGTAGACCTTCTCGTCGGGGAAGTCCTTCGCGGCGTACACCTCGACGGCGTCCACGGTGAACACCGCGACGCCGCCGTCCCGCCGGTCCACCTCGATGGTGCTGCCCCGGGCCAGGGCGCCGAGGTCGTAGAAGACGGCGGGGCCGTCGGCGTTGTCGACGTGGCCGGCGACGATCGCCGTGCCCGGCTCGCCGGGCGTGGTGCCGGCCTCGTACCAGCCGGCCAGGTTCTCGTCCGCCGCGGGCGGTACGTCGAGGCTGCCGGTCTTCGTCAGGCCGAGCCCGGTCAGCGGGGCGTTCACCCGGATCGCCGGGATGCGGATGCGGTCGGGTGGTGAGGGCGCCAGCGCGGGCACGGCGGGCCGTTCGCCGGCCCGGCCGTCCAGCCCGGCCCGGGCCTGCGCGGCGGAGGGCTGCGGCGGGGCGTGCGTCCCGGCGCCGTCGCGCAGCAGCCACACCCCCGAGCACAGGGCGAACACCGTGACGGCCGCCATGGCCGCGTTCGCGGGATCGCGGAGGCCGCTGCCGAACCTGGGGAGCCTGCGCACACCCACCCCTTTCTGAGCTTCGGCCCCGTACCCCCCTCCGGGCCGCGAGGGGCGTCGGACCCGGAGGGGGAGGGGACATGCGGTACCGGCGACGGACAGCGGAGGGGGTCCGTCAGATCCCGTCGCCTCTCGCCCGGCGATGCAGGAGCCAGGTACCGCCCGCGGCGGCGACGGCGAGGGCCGCCACGCCGGCCGCGGTCTGCACGGGGTCGGGGCCCAGTGCGCCGCCGACCCCCGTCTTCACGCTCCCCCGTGGATGCACCTGCCCGCGCATCGACGTCAGCGTGACCACCAGGTCCCCGGTGGTCCGCCGGCCGCTGCCGCCGCAGGTGGCGGTGATCTCGTACGTCCCCGGCTGCGCGCTCGGCGGGACCCTGAACCGCCCGGTCGCGTGCTGCCCGTGCGCGTCCGGCGCCAGGCTGAGGGAACCGGCCCCGACCGCGCTGGCGTCACCCGTCGCCGAGCCGCCGTCGCCGCAGGCCGCCGTGCGCACCGTGACCTGACCGCCGGGCACGACCGAGGCGGGGGACACCTCCAGGCCACCGGCGGACGCGCCGTACGCGGGGGCGGCGGCGAGAGCCGCGGCGGCGACGGCGAGCGCGATGCCGGTCAGCGGCCGGGCGGTACGTCGCATCGGTGCTCCCCCTTCGAGCGGGTCGGTCGTGCGCCTGCCCTTCCGAGGTAACGGGCAGCGGGACCGCCGCGCTTGCTGAGGGGGCGTCAGAATTGGGGTGAATGGGTGTCAGGGGGAGGTGCACCGGTGGCTTCCCGCGGCCGTATCGGCAGGTCACGGGCGTTCGGCGGGCGGGGTGCGGAAATGCGCGGGGTGCGCGTGTGAACGGGTGACCCGGGTTCACGGGCCGCCGCTTGACCTCAAGGATGGTTGAGGTATGAGGCTGTGCCGCATGAACACAACCACCACCGACCCGTCCGCCCGTCGGCAGGCCGCGACGGACCCGTCCGCCCGTCGGCAGGCCGCGACGGACCCGTCCGCCCGTCGGCAGGCCGCGACGGACCCGTCCGCCCGTCGGCAGGCCGCGACGGACCCG
>NZ_JACHCX010000015.1:0-80101 GCF_014207295.1 Streptomyces sp. AK010 | reverse complement strand
CGTCCGCCCGTCGGCAGGCCGCGGACGACCCCCTCCGCCTGACCCTCGTCGTGGGCAGCAACCGGCACGGACGCTTCGGTCCCGTGGTCGCGGACTGGCTCCTCGACCGCATCCGGGACCGTGACGACGTGGTCGCCGAGGTCGTGGACGTCGCCGAGGCCGCCCTGCCCATGGCCCTCGAACCGACCCCGGAGGCGACCGCCGCGCTGTCCGGCATCACCCCGAAGCTGGCCCGCGCGGACGCCTTCGTGGTGCTCACCCCCGAGTACAACCACTCCTTCCCCGCGGGCCTGAAGAACCTCGTCGACTGGCACTTCACCGAATGGCAGGCCAAGCCCGTCGGCCTGGTCTCCTACGGCGGTCTGTCCGGCGGCCTGCGCGCGGTGGAGCACCTGCGTCAGGTCTTCGCGGAGCTCCATGCGGTGACGGTCCGCGACACCGTCTCCTTCCACAACGCCGGTGCCTTGTTCGACGACCGGGGCGCCCTGCGCGACCCGTCCGGCCCGGACACGGCGGCGAAGACCATGCTGGACCAGCTGGTGTGGTGGGGGCATGCGTTGCGGGAGGCCCGGGTGAACCGGCCGTACGGGGGCTGAACCCGCTTCAGCACGCCTCCCGCACCTCGCCTCTCACACCCGCGCCCGCCAGTCCCCGCCCGCGATCGCCCGCCCCCGGGCCTGCAGCCGCGCGGCGACGGCGGGCGCGGCCAGGTACACCCAGGCCGGCACGGCCGCCCCGTCGGTCTCCCGTACGACCTGCCGCTCGACGCGCACGTACAGGCTGCGCGGATCCCCCGGCACGTACTCCTCCAGCCGGTCCAGCTCGGCGAGCAGCGCCTCGTACGCCTCCGGCAGCGCGGTGACCAGCTCCCCGCCGACCACGCCGCCGCCCGGCTCCTCGACCGCGTACGGATAGCCCGGCCCCTCGTACAGCACCGCGTCCGCGAGCCTGCCCGGCTCCTCGGAACGGGTGCGGCCGCGCAGGAAGAGGCCGTGGTTGACCTCCCCGGGACGGAGGGTGCCGTAGACGAAGAAAGGGAGGGTCACAGGAACGATTCTGCACCCTCACACACCTCCACAGCGGGGCTATGGACATGCCAGGTCCGCGCCGCCTTAACTCGCGGTCAACATCAACGCCGCCCCCGGTCGACCCCACGCGAACGGGTGCGCCCGTATGAGGAGACCGATGAGTCGGATACGTCATGTCCGCGGTTCCCGTCTCGCCCTCGCCGGTGCGGCCGTCACCGGCACCACCGCCCTGCTGGCCGCCGTTCTCTCCCCGGCCGCCGGCGCGGCGGACCGGCCGACCAGGTCGGCCGCGATCGAGGACGCGGAGGCGGTGCTCGCGGACCGGGCCGGAGCGCTGGGCCTCACCTCGGCCCAGCGGACGAAGGTCCGGGACGTCGTCGTCGACGATGACGGCACCCGGCACGTCCGCTACGACCGCACCTACCACCGGCTCCCGGTTCTCGGCGGGGACTTCGTCCTCCACCTGAACCCGGACGGCACGTACCGCGGCACGAGCCGTGCCACGAAGTCCGCGCTCTCCCTGGCGAGCGTCACCCCGAAGGTGACCGCCCCCAGGGCCGCCGACCTCGCGGCGAACCTGCTGCGCGCGGCCCACCTCGGCGAGACCCTGAAGGGGCTGACCGCCAAGCCGCGGCTGGTCGTCGACGCCCTGCACGGCGCTCCGAAGCTGGCCTGGCAGACCGACGCGGTGGCCCACGACGAGATCGGCAACCCCGTCGGACGCACGGTCCTGACCGACGCGACGACCGGCGCCCGGATCGACGCCTGGGACACCATGGAGTCGGCCTCGGGCGACGGCAAGTCCCTCTACGGCGGCACGGTCCCGCTTCAGACGACGGCGTCCGGCTCGTCGTACCAGCTCAAGGACGCGACGCGCGGCGGCACGTACACCGGCGACGCGGAGAACAAGACGGACAAGTGCCTGCTGACCGTCTGCCTGACCCGCGCCCCCGCGACGCTCTTCACGGACGCCGACAACCACTGGGGGACGGGCGCGACGGCCGACCGGTCCACGGTGGCGGTGGACGCCCAGTACGGCACGGACGTCACCTGGGACTACTACAAGAAGGTCCACGGCCGTTCCGGCATCGCAGGCGACGGCAAGGGCTCCTTCAACCGCGTCCACTACGGCAAGGACTACAACAACGCCTTCTGGGACGACAACTGCTTCTGCATGACGTACGGCGACGGCGACGGCAAGCTGATGGGCCCGCTGGTGTCACTGGACGTCGCCGGGCACGAGATGTCCCACGGCGTGACGTCGAAGACGGCGGCGCTGACCTACTCGGGCGAGTCCGGCGGCCTGAACGAGGCCACGTCGGACATCTTCGGCACGCTGGTGGAGTTCCACGCGGCCAACGCCGAGGACCGGGGCGACTGGCTCATCGGCGAGAAGGTCGTCCGCTCCGGCCTCGGCCGCGAGGCCCTGCGCTTCATGGACAAGCCGTCCAAGGACGGCAAGTCGGCGGACTGCTGGAACGCCAGGCTCGGCGACCTCGACGTGCACTACTCCTCCGGCGTCGGCAACCACTTCGCCTACCTGCTCGCGGAGGGCAGCGGCAAGAAGTCCCTGGGCGGCGTCGCCTACGACTCCCCGACCTGCGACGGCTCCACGGTGACCGGCATCGGCCGGGCCAAGCTGGGCAAGATCTGGTACCGCGCGCTGACGGTCTACATGACGTCCTCGACGAACTACGCGGCCGCCCGCACGGCGACCCTGAGCGCGGCGAAGGACCTCTACGGCGGCGACAGCACCGAGCAGAAGGCGGTCGCGGCGGCCTGGAAGGCCGTCGCCGTGAGCTGACCTCTACGTCTCGACGGTCTCCAGCCGCACCGCGCACGCCTTGAACTCCGGCATCCGGGAGGTCGGGTCGAGCGCGGGGTTGGTGAGGGTGTTGGCGCGGCCCTCGCCCGGCCAGTGGAAGGGCATGAAGACGGTGTCGGGCCGGATGGCGTCCGTGATCCTCGCGGGCGCCACGGCCCGGCCCCGCCGCGACACGACGGCCACCGGGTCGCCCTCGGCCGCGCCCAGCCGGGCGGCCAGCCTCGGGTGCAGCTCCACGAACGGACCGGGCGCGGCGGCGTTCAGCTCCGCCACCCGCCGGGTCTGCGCACCGGACTGGTACTGCGCCACGACCCGCCCGGTGGTCAGCAGCACCGGGTACTCGTCGTCCGGTTCCTCGGCGGTCGCGCGGTGGGAGACGGGGACGAAGCGGGCGCGGCCGTCGGGCGTGGCGAAGCGGTCGAGGAACAGGCGGGGCGTGCCGGGGTGGACCCCTGCCGGACCGTCCGTCGTGACGGCCGGGCGGCCCGGCGCGCGCCCTTGCGCGCCGGGGCCACCCGCCGCGTCGTCGGACCCGGCCGGTTCGCCCGGCGCGGGACGCCCGGGCAGGCCGGGCGCCGGGACCCCGGACCCCGTCGTCACGGAGGGACGGCCCTCAGGGCCCTGCGCCTCTTCCGCCCCTTCCGCCGGACAGGGCCAGAACACCCCGTCCTCCTCCGCCAGCCTCCGGTACGTGATCCCCGAGTAGTCCGCCGCCCCGCCCGCCGACGCCCGGCGCAGTTCCTCGAAGACCTCCTCCGGGTCGGTGGGGAAGCCCTTCTCCACGCCGAGGCGGGCGGCCAGTTCGTGCAGCACCTCCAGGTCGCTGCGGATGCCGTCCGGCGGGGTGACGGCCCGGCGCCGCAGCAGCACCCTGCCCTCCAGGTTCGTCGTCGTGCCCGTCTCCTCGGCCCACTGGGTGACCGGCAGGACCACGTCCGCGAGCGCCGCCGTCTCCGACAGCACCACGTCGCAGACCGCCAGGAAGTCCAGCGACCTGATGCGCTCCTCGACGTGCGCGGCACGCGGCGCCGACACCACCGGGTTGGACGCCATCAGCAGCAGCGACCTGATGTCGCTGCCCAGCGCGTCCAGCAGCTCGTACGCACTGCGCCCCGGGCCGGGCAGGCTGTCCGGGTCGACTCCCCACACCTCGGCGACATGCGCCCGCGCGGCCGGGTCGTCGAGCTTGCGGTAGCCCGGCAACTGGTCGGCCTTCTGCCCGTGTTCCCGCCCGCCCTGCCCGTTGCCCTGCCCGGTCAGACAGCCGTACCCGGACAGCGGGCGGCCCGCCCGGCCGGTCGCCAGGCACAGGTTGATCCAGGCGCCCACCGTGTCCGTGCCCTTGGACTGCTGCTCCGGCCCTCGGGCAGTGAGCACCATCGCCGACTCCGGCTCGCAGAACATCCGCACGGTCTGGCGGAGTTGAGGAACGGACACCCCCGTGATCCGTTCCACGTACTCCGGCCAGTGCGCCATCGCCGCGGCCCGGGCGTCCTCCCAGCCGGCCGTGCGCTCCCGGACGTACTCCTCGTCCACCCGGCCCTCGGCGATCACCAGGTGCAGCAGGCCCAGGGCGAGGGCCAGGTCCGTGCCCGGCCGGGGCGCCAGGTGCAGGTCCACCTGCTCGGCGGTCTTCGTGCGGCGCGGGTCGATGACGATCAGCGTGCCGCCGTTCTCCCGCAGCTCGGTGAAGAACCGCAGCGACGGCGGCATGGTCTCCGCGAGGTTCGACCCGACGAGGATCACGCAGCCGGACTTCGGGATGTCCTCCAGCGGGAACGGCAGCCCCCGGTCGAGACCGAACGCCTTGATGCCGGCGGCCGCCGCCGACGACATGCAGAAGCGGCCGTTGTAGTCGATCTGGGACGTGCCGAGCACGACCCGCGCGAACTTGCCGAGCGTGTAGGCCTTCTCGTTCGTCAGCCCGCCCCCGCCGAACACCCCGAGCGCGTCCGGCCCGTATGCCGCGCGCGTGCGTCCCAGCTCCGCCGCGATCCGGTCCAGCGCCTCGTCCCAGGAGGCGGGCACCAGCGTGCCGCCCTCGTCCCGCATCAGCGGCGAGGTCAGCCGCACGCCGGGCGCGAGCACCGCCGCGGCCGTCCGGCCCTTGCCGCACAGGGCGCCCCGGTTCACCGGGAAGTCCGCGCGCTCGCTCACCTCGACGGTCCCGTCCGGCGCGGGAGTCAGGTTCATCCCGCACTGCAGGGCGCAGTACGGGCAGTGCGTGGGCGTCACGGTGCTCTGCATACCGTTCAGCGTGCGTCGGCCGTGTTACGCCCGGGACGGTTCCCTGTTACGCGGCCGGGACGGCAACCTCCCCGCCGCCGGCCCACCCGCGTGAGGCCGGAGTCCGCCGCCCCGGTCAGGCACAGGCCCGTCCTCCTTCAGGTTGCCGCCGACCGGCACGGACGTTGCCCGTGGGACGAGAAACGCCACATGTGGCTCATTGCGTTCCTTTCTTGGCCGATCCAACCTCGTTGAGAGTTGAATCAGCCGCACTACGCTCTCGCTACGCGCAGCGCTCGCACGACTCCGCACGGCGTTCGACCCGGGCATGCCCGCCGCTCACGGCTGCATCCACCCGCGGCATGGCCGCGGGTGGCAATCCGACCTCGAAACAGCCAGGAGGCCACCCGACCATGCCTCTGCGTCACTTGACCCCCCGCGACCAGCAGCTCTTCCGGCAGTACGGACGGGGCCCCACCGTCCCCGTCCCCGACCCGCTCCTGCACCACGCCGTCGCCCGGCACGCCCTGGCCGCCCCGCACGCCGTCGCCGCCGAACACCAGGGCGCCCGCATCACCTACGGCGAGCTCGACGGGTACGCCGGTGCCCTCGCCGCCCGCCTGGTCCGCGAGGGCGTACGCCCCGGCGACCACGTCGGCCTGTTCGTCCGCCGCTCGATCCCGATGCTGGTCGGCCTGCTCGGCATCCTGAAGGCCGGCGCCGCCTACGTCCCGCAGGACATCGGCCTCGCACCCCCGGCCCAGCTCACCCACGTCATCCGCACCGCCCGCACCCGGGTCGTCCTCACGGTCGCCGAGCACGCCCACCGCGTGCCCCTGCCGGACGGCCATCTGCTGCTCCCGCTCGACGAGCCGCTGCCGTACGCCCCGGCCCCGCGCGTCCGCGTCACCGGCGACGACGGCGCCTACGTCCTGTTCACCTCCGGCACCACCGGCCGCCCCAACGGCGTGAAGGTCACCCACCGCAACGTCGCCAACCTCCTGCTCACGGAACCGGGCGGCCTCGGCGTCCGCCCCGGCGACCGGGTCGCCCAACTCCTCAACATCGCCTTCGACATGGCCGCCTGGGAGATCCTCGGCTGCCTCGCCCACGGCGGCACGCTCGTCATCCGGGGCAAGGACCTCGCCGCGGCGGCCCGCACGGCGGACGTGCTCGTCGCGACCCCGACCGTGCTGTCCGGTCTCGATCCGGCCGCCTGCCCGCGGGTGCGCACGGTCGCCGTCGCGGGGGAGCCCTGCCCGCGCCCGCTGGCCGACCGGTGGGCCCGGCAGGCCGCCTTCTTCAACTGCTGCGGCCCGACGGAGACGACGATCGTCAACACGATGAGCCGCCATGACCCGTCGGCCCCGCTGCTCACCATCGGCCGCCCCACCCCCAACAACACGGTCTACGTCCTCGACGCCGACCGCCGCCCCCTGCCGATCGGCGAGGTGGGTGAGATGTGGGCCGGCGGCGCCTGCGTCTGCGCCGGCTACCTCGGCGACGACACCCTCAACGCCGAGCGCTACGCCCCCGACCCGTTCCTCGGCGGCGGCCGGCGCATGTTCCGCACCCGCGACCTCGGCCGCTGGACCCCCGGGGGCGAACTGGAGCACCTGGGCCGCACCGACGACCAGGTCAAGGTGCGCGGCTTCCGCGTCGAGCTGGACTCCGTCTCCTCGGTCCTGGAGTCGGCCGCCGGCTGCACCCGCGCCGTCACCCTGAGACGCGACGCCCGCACCCTGGTCTCCTTCGTCTGCCCGGCGGACGTCGACCCGGACGCGGCCCGCCGCGCGGTCGCGGACGCCCTGCCGTACTACTGCGTCCCCGAGCAGGTCCTGCCGCTGGCGCTGCTGCCCGAGACCGACCGCGGCAAGGTCGACAAACAGGCGCTGCTGCACATGATCGAGGAGCGCGTGGCGGTGGCCCGATGACCACGTCCCCGCCCCGGAGCCGGCAGGCCACCGGCGGACTCCCGCCGCTCCTGTCCGGCCCGCGCCGCCTGCTCAAACACCCCCGCCTCATGCACTACAACCGGCTCGCGGCCCTGGTCCTGCTGGCCAACACGGTCTTTGCGGCGACCGCCTGGCCGCTGACCGCGCCCACCCTCGCGCACGCCGCCCTCGCCAACCTCGCCCTCGCCGTCGTCGTGCGCCAGCAGTACGTCGTCAACCTGCTGTTCCGCCTGGCCACTTCGGCGCCGACCAGCTGGCCGCTGCGGGTCCGCTGGACGCTCGGCAAGGTGTACCACTTCGGCGGGCTGCACGTCGGCGGGGCGCTGGCGGGCACGGCCTGGTTCCTGGCGCTGACGATCACGACACCCAGCGGTCCCCTCAGGGCCGTCGGCTGGACCCTGACCGCCCTCCTCGCCCTGATCATCGCCACCGCCCTGCCGCCCTTCCGCTCCCGCCGGCACGACCACTTCGAGAAGATCCACCGCTTCGGCGGCTGGACGGCCCTGGCCCTGTTCTGGACGCACACGCTGCTGGCGTCACCGGGCCCCTGGGAGGTCGGCACCCTGGCGGTGGTCACCTTCAGCGTCGCCCTGCCCTGGCTGCGGCTGCGCAAGGTGGACGTCCGCCTCGAACGCCCCTCCTCCCACGTCGTCCTGGCCCGCTTCGACCACGGCGAGACCCCCTTCGCGGGCTCCTCCACCGCGATCAGCCGCAGCCCGCTGAAGGAATGGCACTCCTTCGCCAACGTCCCCGCCCCCGGCGAATCCGGCTTCCGGCTCACGATCTCCCGGGCCGGCGACTGGACCGGCTCCTTCATCGACGACCTGCCCCGGCAGGTGTGGGTCAAGGGCATCACCACGGCCGGCGTCGCCAACATCGAGGTCCTGTTCACCAAGGTGGTCTACGTCGCCACCGGCAGCGGCATCGGCCCCTGCCTGCCCCATCTGCTCGCCGCCCAGGTGCCCTCCCGGCTCGTCTGGGCGACCCGCGACCCCCGCGCGACGTACGGCGACGCCCTGGTCGACGAGATCCTCGCCGTCCAGCCGCACGCCCTGATCTGGGACACCTCCCGGCACGGCAAGCCCGACATGGTGCGCCTCGCCCACGAGGCCTGCCGGGACTTCGGCGCCGAGGCGGTCATCTGCATCTCCAACAAGAAGCTGACCTGGCAGGTGGTCCACGGCCTGGAGCGGCGGGGCATCCCGGCGTACGGCGCGATCTGGGACTCGTAGAAGGGGATACCGATGAACAATCTGAGGCTGGAACGGGACGGCCGGGTGGTGACCGTACGGCTGCACCGCCCGCACGTCCGCAACGCGCTCAGCTCGGCGCTGCTGTCCGAACTCCTCGACACCCTCCGTCCGTTGGACGCGGACCCCGAGGTCGGCTGCTTCGTCGTCACCGGTTCGGACACGGTCTTCGCGGCGGGCGCCGACATCAAGGAGATGGCGGGGAAGTCGGCCGTCGACATGGCGGCCGAGGACTACTTCGCCGCCTGGGAGGAGTTCGCGGACCTCCGCACCCCGAAGATCGCGGCCGTCAACGGCCCTGCCCTGGGCGGTGGTTGCGAGCTGGCGATGATGTGCGACCTGGTCGTCGCGGGGGAGTCGGCGGTCTTCGGCCAGCCCGAGATCAAGCTGGGTGTGATCCCCGGCATCGGCGGCACCCAGCGGCTGACCCGGCTCGTCGGCCGGGCCACGGCCATGGACCTGGTCCTCACCGGCCGCACCATGGACGCACGGGAGGCCGGACGCTGCGGTCTCGTCTCCCGCGTGGTCCCGGACGACCGGGTCCTGCCCGAGGCCCTCGAAGCGGCGTCGACGATCGCCTCCCACGGCCGCGCGGCGGTCAGGGCGGCCCGTGAGTGCGTCGGGATGGCCCTGGAGACCGGCCTGCGCGACGGCATCCGCTTCGAACGCCGCGTCTTCCACGCCCTGTTCGCCACCGACGACCAGAAGGAGGGGATGACGGCGTTCCTGGAGAAGCGCCCCCCGCGCTTCCACGGACGCTGACGGCGGCCCGGCTATCCGAGAGGGTCTTCGGCCGACGCCAAGGCCCTCTCCACACCCGGCTCCCGCGGACCGAGGAACCGCGGGTCCGGCCGGAACACCGCGTCCAGTGCGGCCTTCCCGGCGGCGAAGATCTCCCGAGTACCCCCGTAGTACCAGGTCGCGTCGTGCACGGCGTCCACCCCGACCCCGTACGACGCGACCCCCGCCGCCTCGCACAGCGCCACCGCCCGCCGGATGTGGAAGCCCTGGCTGATCAGCACGGCCCGGTCCACCCCGAAGATCTTCTTCGCGCGCACGCACGAGTCCCAGGTGTCGAACCCCGCGTAGTCGCTGACGATCCGCCCGTCGGGCACCCCGTGCCGGGTCAGGTACACGCGCATCGCGTCCGGCTCGTCGTAGTCCTCGCGGCTGTTGTCCCCGGTGACGAGCACCACCTCCACCCGCCCTTCCCGGTACAGCTTCGCCGCCGCGTCCAGCCGGTGCGCCAGGTACGGCGAGGGCTCCCCCTCCCACAGCCCGGCGCCGAACACCACCGCCACATCGGTACGCGGCACATCAGCCGTCGTACGCAGCCGGTCTCCCGCCACGGTGTACATCCAGGTCGCCGGGAGCAGCGCGAGCACGCACCCGGCCATCACGGCCTGCACCAGCCGCCGCTGCCCCCGCCGGGTACGCGGCAACCGCGGTCTGCGCGACGTCATACGACGCATCGGACGGTCCCTCCCCAGGTCGGCCCCTCGACAGTCAGGGACGTCCTCCCGGGGTGCCCGGTTCATCCGCCCCCGCGTGACCAGCTTCACTCGATTTACGGAAACCGCAGGTCACGCCTCCTCACACACCGCTGTCCCCCATCGTGAACCGCTGGAAAACACCCGTGACGCCCAGGCAACGGGAAGGCAACGTGACGCCGCGACCATCGGTGCATGCCCCGTCAGCTGAGCCTCGTGCCGCCGCCCGCCCCGCGCCGCCCCGCCGCGCCCGCCCTCGTGGTCGTGGCGCACGGCAGCCGCGACCCCCGTGCGCTGAGCACCGTGAGCGCGCTCCTCGACCGGGTCCGGACCCTGCGCCCCGACGTGCCGGTGCACCTGGGTCACATCGAACTCAACGCCCCCCTGCTCCCCGACACGCTCGCCGCCCTGGGCGACACGGAGGCGGTCCTCGTCCCCCTCCTCCTCAGCCGCGGCCACCACGTCAAGCGGGACATCCCCGAGATGGCCGCCGCCTCCCGGGCGCGCACCCACCTGGCGGCTCCCCTAGGCCCCCACCCGCTCCTCGTCGACGCCCTCCAGGCCCGGCTGACGGAGGCCGGCTGGGGCGGGACACCTCAGCGCACGAGTGCGGTGGTCCTCGCCGCGGCGGGCTCCCGCGACCCGGACGCGAAGACGGACACCGCCCGCACGGCCCACCTCCTCGCGGCCCGTCTCGGCGTCCCGGTCGTCCCGGCCTACGCCTCGGCCGCGACCCCCACGGTCCAGGCCGCGGTCCGCACCCTCCTGGCGAGGGGCCGCCGCCACATCGCCCTCGCGTCCTACTTCACGGCCCCGGGCCGCTTCGCCACGGAATCCGCCCAGAAGGCCCCCTGGACAGCGGCGGCTCCGCTGGGCACGCACCCGTCGATGGCCCAGCTCGTCCTCCACCGCTACGACGAGGCTGTGGCGAAGGCGGCCATCAGGCAATTGGCCTCAGCCTGACATCAGGGAGCGGGGGCATGCCCTTCCGGGGCGCGGGGCTGTATCGATGTGCGGCTGCGCCGCGTGGGCGCGACCAGCCCAAACCACCCGCACACGCCCCACAGCGGCACCCGGCACGCGCGTTGGCGCTTACTGTCGAGCCATGGACGGCACCGCACAAACCCCCACCGCCTACGACCCGACGTCAGTCGACCGCTGGGCCCCGGAACCCGACAAACGCCCCGGCCGCACAGCCTTCCAACGCGACAGGGCAAGGGTCCTCCACTCCGCCGCCCTGAGAAGACTCGCCGGCAAAACCCAAGTCGTGACGCCCGGCACCATGGGCCCCGCCTGGGACGCCAGCCCCCGCACCCGCCTCACCCACTCCCTCGAATGCGCCCAGGTCGGCCGCGAACTGGGCGCGGCCCTCGGCTGTGATCCCGACCTCGTGGAAGCCGCCTGCCTCTCCCACGACCTCGGCCACCCACCCTTCGGCCACAACGGCGAACAGGCCCTCAACGAGTTCGCGGCGGACTGCGGCGGCTTCGAGGGCAACGCCCAGTCCCTCAGACTCCTCACCCGCATCGAGCCCAAACGGTTCACCCCGGACGGCTCCGTCGGCCTCAACCTCACCCGCGCCGCCCTCGACGCCGCCACCAAGTACCCCTGGCCCCGCGGCGCCCACCCCACCGACCCGGCGTCGAACAAGTTCGGCGTCTACGAGGACGACCGCCCGGTCTTCGACTGGCTCCGCAAGGACGCCCCCGGCACCCGCACCTGCTTCGAGGCGCAGGTCATGGACTGGTCCGACGACGTGGCCTACTCCGTGCACGACGTGGAGGACGGCCTGCACGCCGGCCACATCGACCCGAACTGCCTCCAGGCCGACCCCGAACGCCGGGACGTCTTCGAGGTCGCCCGCGGCCGGTACGTGCCCGCCGACACCGACCCCGCCGAGCTCGCCGAGGCTTTGGACCGGCTCCTGGCCCAGGAGTGGTGGCCGCACGGCTACGACGGCACCGCCGTCGCCCAGGCCCGCCTGAAGGACGCCACCAGCCAGCTCATCGGCCGCTTCTGCCTGGCCGCCGAGACCGCGACCCGCACCGCGTACGGGGCCGGGCGGCTCACCCGGTACACCGCCGAGCTGGTCGTCCCGCGCGAGACCCGGATGGAGTGCGCCGTCCTCAAGGCCGTCGCCGACCTCTACGTCATGCAGCGCGCCGAGCAGGAGCGGCTGCGCGCCGACCAGCGGATCGTCGTCGCCGAACTGGCCGAGGCGCTCACCGCCCGCGCCCCGGACGGCCTGGACCCGCAGTTCCGCGCCCTGTTCGACCGGGCGGCGGACGACAGGGCGCGCAAGCGGGTGATCGTCGACCAGATCGCCTCCCTCACCGACATGTCCGCCCGCTCGCTTCACGCCCGTCTGACGGGGCAGGGATGACACTGACGCGACGGGTGGGACGCGAGCACCCCCGAATGTGACCCTCCGTGGCCTGATCGGGTCACTCCCTCTTCCCGCATCACGCTCCGTGCGGGACGCTCGCAAGTGGCGACACCCTGACGAGGAGGCAACAAGTGGTCGACGCGGATCAGACATTCGTCATCGTCGGAGGCGGACTGGCCGGCGCCAAGGCGGCCGAGACGCTCCGCGCGGAGGGCTTCACCGGCCGCGTGATACTGATCTGCGACGAACGCGACCACCCCTACGAGCGCCCGCCCCTGTCCAAGGGCTACCTCCTCGGCAAGGAGGAACGCGACAGCGTCTTCGTGCACGAGCCCGCCTGGTACGCGGCCCACGACATCGAGCTGCACCTCGGCCAGACCGTCGACGCGATCGACCGTACGGCGAAGACGGTCCGCTTCGGCGAGGACGGCACCCTCGTCCGCTACGACAAGCTGCTCCTGGCGACCGGCGCCGAACCCCGCCGCCTGGACATCCCGGGCACGGACCTGGCCGGCGTGCACCACCTGCGCCGCCTCGCCCACGCCGAGCGCCTCAAACACGTCCTGACCAACCTGGGCCGGGACAACGGCCACCTCGTCATCGCCGGAGCCGGCTGGATCGGCCTGGAGGTCGCGGCGGCGGCCCGCGAGTACGGCGCGGAGGTCACGGTCGTCGAACACGGGCCGACCCCGCTGCACGGCGTGCTGGGCCCGGAACTCGGCGGGCTCTTCGCCGAGCTGCACCGCGAGCACGGGGTGCGCTTCCACTTCGGCAGGCGGCTGACGGAGATCGTCGGCCAGGACGGCATGGTCCTCGCGGCCCGCACGGACGACGGCGAGGAGCACCCGGCGCACGACGTGCTGGCGGCGATCGGCGCGGCCCCGCGCACCCACCTGGCGGAGGCGGCCGGCCTGGAGATCGCCGACCGGGCCCACGGCGGCGGCATCGTCGTCGACGAGCGGCTGCGCACCTCCGACCCGGACGTCTACGCGGCCGGCGACGTCGTCTCCTTCCCGCACCCCCTGCTCGGCACGCGGGTGCGCGTCGAGCACTGGGCCAACGCCCTCAACGGCGGACCGGCGGCCGCGCGCTCCATGCTGGGCCGCGAGGTGACGTACGACCGGGTGCCGTACTTCTTCTCCGACCAGTACGACCTGGGCATGGAGTACTCCGGCTGGGCGCCCGCGGGCGCTTACGACCAGGTGGTGATCCGCGGGGACGCCGGGAAGCGCGAGTTCATCGCGTTCTGGGTGAAGGACGGCCGGGTGCTGGCCGGGATGAACGTGAACGTATGGGATGTCACGGACAAGATCCAGCGCCTGGTCCGCTCCAAGGCCCGGGTGGACACCGAGGCCCTGGCGGACCCGCACGTGCCGCTGGACAGCCTCGCCTCATAGCCGCCGGGGCTGTCAGGAGTGCCGGTCCGCCACCGTGCTGCAATTCCCGGGGGCAACCCCCAACCCCTGGCCGGAAAGCCGTCTCGTCTCAGGAGCGTCAGTTCGGCCCCGTAGACTCACCTCGTGGCAGGACGGATCAACGACGAGGACGTGAAGGCGGTACGGGACGCGGTCCCGATCGACGCCGTGGTGTCCGAGTACCTCCAGCTGCGCAACGCGGGCGGCGGAAACCTCAAGGGTCTCTGCCCCTTCCACGATGAGAAGTCGCCGTCCTTCCAGGTCAGCCCGAGCAAGGGGTTCTTCCACTGCTTCGGCTGCCAGGAGGGCGGCGACACCATCACGTTCGTGATGAAGATCGACCACCTCACCTTCTCGGAGGCGGTCGAGCGCCTGGCCGGCCAGGCGGGCATCACCCTGCGCTACGAGGAGGGCGGCTACAACCCCTCCCACCAGCGCGGCGAGCGGATCCGCCTGGTCGAGGCCCACAAGATCGCCGCCGACTGGTACGTGGAGCAGCTCGCGACCAGCCCGGAGGCCGACGCCGGCCGCCAGTTCCTCGCCGAGCGCGGCTTCGACCAGGCCGCCGCCCAGCACTTCTCCGTCGGCTACAGCCCCCAGGGCTGGGACCACCTCACGCGCTTCCTGCGCGGCAAGGGCTTCACCGACAAGGAGCTGGTCCTCTCCGGCCTCTCCCAGGAGGGCCGCCGCGGCCCCATCGACCGCTTCCGCGGCCGTCTGATGTGGCCCATCCGCGACATCGGCGGCGACGTCGTCGGCTTCGGCGCCCGCAAGCTCTACGAGGCGGACAACGGCCCGAAGTACCTGAACACGCCCGACACGGCGATCTACAAGAAGTCCCAGGTCCTCTACGGCATCGACCTGGCGAAGAAGGACATCGCCAAGGCGTCCCGCGCGGTCGTCGTCGAGGGCTACACGGATGTCATGGCCTGCCACCTCGCCGGAGTGACGACCGCCATCGCCACCTGTGGCACCGCCTTCGGCGGCGACCACATCAAGATCCTCCGCCGGCTGCTCATGGACAACGGCTCGGCCCGCGTCATCTTCACCTTCGACGGCGACGCCGCCGGCCAGAAGGCGGCCCTGCGCGCCTTCGAGGACGACCAGAAGTTCGCCGCCGAGACGTACATCGCCATCGCCCCGGACGGCATGGACCCCTGCGACCTGCGCCTCGCCAAGGGCGACGAGGCCGTCGCCGACCTCGTCGAACCCCGCACCCCGCTCTTCGAGTTCGCGCTGCGCCAGATCGTGAGCCGCTACGACCTCGACACCCCGGCGGGCCGCGCGTCCGCGCTGGACGAGGCGGCCCCGATCGTCGCCCGCATCAAGAACAGCGGCGCCCAGCACGAGGTGGCCGTCCAGCTCGCCGGCATGCTCGGCATCCTCGACACCCAGTTCGTGGTCAAGCGCGTGGCCCAGCTGGCCCGCTGGGCCCGCGACCGCGGCGGCAAGGGCCCCGCCCCGGAGCGGCACCACCAGGGGCAGCAGTACGCCGGCCCGCCCCAGAGCGCCGCCCCCCGCGGCCCGGCCCTCAACCTCCGCAACCCGGTCTTCGCCACCGAACGGGAGCTCCTCAAACTCGCCCTCCAGCGCCCCGAGTTGGTCTCCCCGGCCTTCGACGCCTACGGCGTGGACGAGTTCACCGCCCCGCCCTACGCCGCCGTCCGCCAGGCCATCCATGACGCGGGCGGCGCCGAACCGGGCGTCGCCGACCCCCAGGACTACCTGGTCAGGGTCCGCGAGGCCGCCCCCGACGACGCGGTCCGCGCGATGGTCACGGAGCTGGCCGTCGAGGCGATCATGCTGCACAAGGGCGTCAAGGGCGCCGACGAGGTGTACGCGGGCGCCCAGTTGGTGACGGTCCGCCGCCGGGCCGTCGAGCGCCGTATCCGCGACATCACGGGCCGGCTCACCCGCCTCGGCACCCACGGCGACCCGGCCGAGCTCGCCGCCGTGCAGAACGAACTGTGGGTCCTCCAGCAGTACGACCAGACCCTCCGGGAGCATGGCGCCGCCGCGCTCTGAGGTCACCACGCGGTCACGGACCGGAAGCAAAAAGTCATCGCACGCCCCTCGTGGCGACGATGTGTCTTACCCCACACTGGGTTCCGGTGCCTGAGTCCTCGGAGCGCGGCCGATCCGTCACCCACGGGTCCCAGACCCCCGCGGTTCCGCTCATCGCGTACGGGACGGAAAGCGGCGAGGCCGACTCCGCCCCCGAAGTACCGCTGCCGTACTCCTTGGCAGCGATCATCCTGGAGGTCGCCCCCGTGCAGACCCAGACCCTCACCCAGACCGACGCCGGTGCCGCGCCCGGCGCCGACGGCACCGTGCCGGACGCGGAGGCCGACGTCCTGTCCGCGGTCCCGGCGCAGAGCCGCGCCGCGCACCACCCCGAATCGGAACCGGAGCCGGACGAGCCGCCCGCCGAGGCCGTCGAGGCGGCCGAGCCCCCCGAGGTCGTCGTACCGATCCCGACCCGCACCGAGTCCGGCAGCCCCTCCTCGGACCTGTTCCGCCAGTACCTGCGGGAGATCGGCCGCATCCCCCTGCTGACCGCCGCCGAGGAGGTCGAACTCGCCCGCCGCGTCGAGGCCGGCCTGTTCGCGGAGGAGAAGCTGCGGCTCACCCCCGACCTGGACAGCCAGCTCGCACTGGACCTGGACCGCCTCGTCGTCATGGGCCGCGTGGCCAAGCGCCGCCTGATCGAGGCGAACCTGCGCCTGGTCGTCTCCGTCGCCAAACGCTACGTCGGCCGCGGCCTGACCATGCTCGACCTCGTCCAGGAGGGCAACCTCGGTCTGATCAGGGCGGTCGAGAAGTTCGACTACGCCCGCGGCTACAAGTTCTCCACGTACGCGACCTGGTGGATCCGGCAGGCCATGTCCCGGGCCCTGGCCGACCAGGCCCGCACGATAAGGGTCCCGGTCCATGTCGTGGAGCTCATCAACCGGGTCGTCCGTGTCCAGCGCCGCATGCTCCAGGAGCGCGGCTACGAACCGACACCCGAGGAGGTCGCGGCCCACCTGGAGCTGCCGCCGGAGCGGGTCGGCGAGGTCCTGCGCCTCGCCCAGGAGCCGGTGTCGCTGCACGCGCCCGTGGGCGAGGAGGACGACGTCGCCCTCGGCGACCTGATCGAGGACGGCGACGCGACGTCTCCGGTGGAGTCGGCGGCGTTCCTGCTGCTCAGGGAGCACCTCGAGGCGGTCCTGTCGACGCTGGGGGAGCGGGAGCGGAAGGTGGTCCAACTCCGTTACGGCTTGGCGGACGGCCGCCCGCGCACGCTGGAGGAGATAGGCAGGATCTTCGGCGTCACGCGGGAACGGATACGGCAGATCGAGTCGAAGACCCTGAACAAACTGAGGGACCACGCCTTCGCGGACCAGCTGAGGGGGTATCTGGACTGATTGCCGTGTGCGGGCCGGTGGGAGTGATTCGCGCGGTTCCCCGCGCCCCTGAAGGCGCGCCGGCTGCACGTCCTCAAGGGGCGCGGGGAACCGCGCGACCGGCCCTCACCGGCCCGCAGCCGCCCCACGACAGTCCGAAGCACCCCCCGCCCGCGACTCAGTCCACCTCCGCCACCGCCTGCGCGAACTGTGCCTGATACAGCCGCGCATAGGCACCATCCGCCGCCAGCAGCTCCTCGTGCGTGCCCTGCTCCACGATCGACCCGTTCTCCATCACGAGGATCGCGTCCGCGTCCCGGATCGTCGACAACCGGTGCGCGATGACGAACGACGTCCGGCCGTGGGCGAGTTTCGCCATGGCCTTCTGAATGAGGACCTCCGTCCGCGTGTCGACCGAACTCGTCGCCTCGTCCAGCACCAGGATCACCGGGTCGGACAGGAACGCCCGGGCGATGGTGATCAGCTGCTTCTCACCGGCACTGACCCCGGTGCCCTCGTCGTCGATCACCGTGTCGTACCCGTCCGGCAGCGTCCGGACGAACCGGTCCGCGTGCGCCGCCCGGGCCGCCTCCTCGATCTCCCCGCGGGTGACCTCGCGGGACGCGCCGTACGCGATGTTCTCCGCGATCGTGCCGCCGAACAGCCAGGTGTCCTGGAGCACCATGCCGATCCCGGCCCGCAGTTCGTCCCGGGACATCCGCGCGATGTCGACGCCGTCGAGGGTGATGCGCCCGCCGGTGACGTCGTAGAACCGCATCAGCAGGTTCACCAGGGTCGTCTTGCCGGCACCCGTGGGGCCGACGATGGCGACCGTGTGCCCCGGCTCGACCTTCAGCGACAGGTCCTCGATGAGCGGCTTGTCGGGGTCGTAGCGGAACGACACGTGCTCCAGCGCCACCTGCCCGCGCAGCTCCTCGGGCCGCAGGCCCGGCACCGGGTCGGCGCTCTGCTCCTCCGCGTCGAGCAGCTCGAAGACCCGCTCCGCCGAGGCGACGCCCGACTGCACCAGGTTCGCCATGGACGCGACCTGTGTCAGCGGCATCGAGAACTGCCGCGAGTACTGGATGAAGGCCTGCACATCGCCGATGGACAGCGAGCCCGAGGCGACCCGCAGCCCGCCGACCACCGCCACCAGCACGTAGTTGAGGTTCGACACGAACATCATCAGCGGCTGCATGACCCCGCTGTTGAACTGCGCCTTGAACCCCGCCTCGTACAGCGCGTCGTTCTGCTCGGCGAACTGCCGCGCCGACTCCTCCTGCCGGCCGAACACCTTCACCAGGGTGTGGCCCGTGTACATCTCCTCGATGTGCGCGTTCAGCCGGCCCGTCGAGCGCCACTGCTGCACGAAGTGCGGCTGCGACCGCTTGCCCACGCGCGTGGCCACGACGAACGACAGCGGCACGGTCACCAGCGCGACCAGCGCCAGGATCCAGGAGACCCAGAACATCATGGCGAGCACGCCGATGATGGTCAGCACCGAGTTGATGAGCTGCCCCATCGACTGCTGGAGCGTCTGCCCGATGTTGTCGATGTCGTTGGTCGCCCGGGACAGCACCTCACCGCGCTGGCGCTTGTCGAAGTACGACAGCGGCAGCCGCGACAGCTTCGTCTGGACGTCCTCGCGCATCCGGAACATGGTCCGGTTCACGGCCCGGTTCACCAGCCGCGTCGCCACCGCCATCAGCAGCCCGGCCACCGTGAACACACCCAGCGCGAGCAGCAGCACATGCCCGACGGCCGTGAAGTCGATGCCCTCGCCCGGGGTGAAGTCGGTGCCGCGCAGCATGTCGGCCACGTCACCGTCCCCGCGCTGCCGCATCGAGTCGAGGACCTGCTCCTTGGTCGCCCCCTCCGGCATGCCGCGCCCGACGATGCCGGCGAAGACCAGGTCGGTCGCCCTGCCGAGGATCTTCGGCCCGACGACGCTGAGGCCGACGCTGAGCACCACGCACAGCAGCAGCACGTAGATGGTGATCCGCTCCGGCCGGAACTGCGCGACGAGCCGTTTGCCCGACCCCTTGAAGTCGAGCGAGCGCTGGTCGGGGCCGCCCCCGGCCGTCATCCGCCCCATGGGCCCCGCCATCAGGCAGCCTCCGCTTCCGTCAGCTGGGAGAGAACGATCTCCCGGTAGGTCTCGTTGTCCGCCATCAGCTCGTGGTGCCGGCCGGTGCCGACGACCCGGCCCTCGTCCAGGACGACGATCCGGTCGGCGTCCCGGATGGTCGCCACCCGCTGGGCGACGATCACCACCGTCGCCTCCGCGGTCTCCTGCCCCAGCGCCGCCCGCAGGGCGGCGTCCGTGGCGTGGTCGAGCGCGGAGAAGGAGTCGTCGAAGAGGTAGATCTCGGGTCGCTGCACCAGCGTCCGGGCGATCGCGAGCCGTTGGCGCTGACCACCCGAGACATTCGTTCCGCCCTGCGCGATCGGCGAGTCGAGACCGCTCTCCAGCCGCTCCACGAAGTCCATGGCCTGCGCCACCTCCAGCGCGTGCCACAGCTCCTCGTCGGTGGCGTCCGGATTGCCGTAGCGCAGGTTGGTCGCCACCGTCCCCGCGAACAGGTACGGCTTCTGCGGCACCATCCCGACGGTCTTCGCGAGCAGCTTCGGCTCGATCTCCGCCACCTCGACACCGTCGACGAGCACCTGCCCCTCGGTCGTGTCGAACAGCCGCGGGACCAGCCCGAGCAGCGTGGACTTGCCGCTGCCGGTCGAGCCGATGACAGCGGTCGTCTCACCCGGCCGGGCCACCAGGTCCACGGCCCGCAGCACCGGCTCCTCGGCACCCGGATAGCGGAAGCCCGCCCCGCGGATCTCCAGATGCCCGTGCCGACGCAGCTCCCGCACCGGCGCCGACGGCGGTACGACGCTGGAGGAGGTGTCCAGCACCTCCTGGATGCGCTCGGCGCACACCTCCGCGCGCGGCACCATCATGAACATGAAGGTGGCCATCATCACGGACATGACGATCTGCATCAGATAGGCCAGGAACGCCGTCAGATCGCCGATCTGCATCCCGCCGCTGTCGATCCGGTGCGCGCCGAACCACACCACGGCGATCGACGACAGGTTCACCACCGTCATGACGATCGGGAACATCAGCGCGAGCAGGTTGCCGGTGCCCAGCGCGAAGTCGGTGAGATCGGTGTTGGCCTTCCGGAAGCGCTGCTGCTCGTACTCGTCCCGGACGAAGGCACGGATCACGCGGTTGCCGGTGATCTGCTCGCGCAGCACCTGGTTCACCGAGTCCAGCCGCTCCTGCATCGACCGGAACAGCGGCCGCAGCCGCCGCACGATCAGCGTCACGCAGATGCCCAGCACCGGCACCACCGCCACCAGCACCCCGGACAGCGGCACGTCGAGACCGAGCGCGAGCACGATGCCGCCCACGCACATGATCGGCGCCGACACCAGCAGCGTGAACGTCATCAGCGCCAGCATCTGCACCTGCTGGACGTCGTTGGTCGTCCGCGTGATCAGCGACGGCGCCCCGAAGTGACCGACCTCACGCGCGGAGAACGACTGCACCCGGTCGAACACGGACGCCCGCAGGTCCCGCCCCAGCGCCGAGGCCGTACGGGCGCCGTAGTACACGGCGCCGATGTTGCACACGACCTGGACCAGCGAGATGCCGATCATCAGACCGCCGTAGCCCAGGATGTAGCCGGTGTCGCCGTTCACGACACCCTGGTCGATGATGTCCGCGTTCAGCGTGGGCAGGTAGAGCGTGGCGCAGGTCTGCAGGAACTGCAGCAGCACCAGGAGAGCGATGGGTCTCTTGTAGGGCCTGAGACAGGTCCGCAGGAGTCGTATGAGCACGCTGCTTCTCTCGGAGTGGACGACGGGGCGTGGTTGCCCCTGGCCCCTATCGTCGAACACTCCACCGGCGTTACCTCAAGCGAATTAACCCGACAGGCGGTCAAACCCGTCAGAGGGCCCCGGGGTGCGTCTGCTCCCGCACCGCCACGAACTGCTGCCGCACCGCCTGCCCCACGGCCAGCTCGTCCCCGGGCTCCAGCACCTGCGCCACCGCGCCCTGCCAGGCCGGCGGGTTGCGCACATCGAGCGTGCCCTGGGACGCCCCGAGCGCCCAGGCCGCCTGGCGGGCGGCGCCGATCGCCGCGTAGTCGGCGGGCTGCGGCACCACGACCTGCGTCCCGAACAGCGCGGGCGCGGCGGCCTGCACGGCGGGCAGTTCGGCGGCCGGCCCGAGCAGGAACACCCGCCGCACCTCCACCCCCCGGCCGCGCAGCACGTCCAGCGCGTCCGCGAGCCCGCACAGCATCCCCTCGAACGCCGCCCGCGCCAGATGCTCCGCCTTCATCGACTCGCGCCTGAGCCCGGCGAGCGTCCCGGCGGTGTGCGGCAGGTTCGGCGTCCGCTCACCTTCCAGATAGGGCAGCAGCACCAGCCCGTGCGACCCGGGCGTCGACTTCATCGCGAGGTCGGACAGACTCTCCAGATCGGGCAGCCCCAGCAGCTCGGCGGCCCCGCGCAGCGTCCGTACGGCGTTCAGCGTCGTGACGACGGGCAGGTGCATGCCGGTCGCGTCCGCGAGCGCGGTGATCATCCCGGACCCGTCGACCAGCGCCTCGGGGTGCACGGCCATCACGGACCCGGACGCGCCCAGCGACACCACCGCGTCGCCGAGGCCGATGCCGAGACCGAACGCCGCCGCCATGGTCTCGCCGGTGCCCACGGAGATGAGCAGCCCCTCCGGTGTCGTACCGGCGGCGTCCGCCGGGCCGATCACCTCCGGCAGCATCACCTGGTGCCCGAGGGCCAGTTCCACGAGGTCGGGCCGGTAGCCGCCGGTCGCCGCCGACCAGTAGCCGGTGCCGGACGCCCCGCCCCGGTCGGTGGTTCTCCTGACCGGCCGGCCCAGCAACTGCCACACCAGCCAGTCGTGCGCCTGGAGGAGGATCGCGGTGCGCTGGGCGTTCTCCGGCTCGGTCCGGGCCAGCCAGCGCAGCTTGGTGACCGGCTGAGCGGCCTGCGGCACACAGCCCACCGCCTGCGCCCACGCCTCGCGCCCGCCGAGTGCGTCGACCAGATCGGCCGCGGCCACCTGCGTGCGCTTGTCGCCGCCGACCATCGCAGGCCGCACGGTGTTGCCCTGCGCGTCCAGCGGCACGACGGCGTTCTGCTGCGCCGAGACGCCGATTGCCTGCACGCCCTCCAGCAGCCCGCCGCCCGCGGCCTCGCCCAGGGAGAGCAGCCAGGCCTGCGGATCGACGTCCGACGGCCGGCCGCCGCCCTCGGGGCTCTCCACCGGATGCGGTGCATATCCCTGCCTGAGCACGGCTCCGGAGTCCGTGTCACAGACGACGATACGAGTGAAATCGGGTGAACTGTCCAACCCGGCGACTATCCCCATGGCCAAAATTCTGCCGTACCGCTGCGCCGGCCGGAGCCGTGGGCGCCGTGGGGGGTGTCGCCGGGTTTCGGGTGCGGGCTCGTCGTGGCTGGTCGCGCCCGCGCGGCGGAGCCGCACATCGATACAGCCCCGCGCCCCTTTCCAGGGGCGCGGGGCTGCTCGGCATCAAGAAGATCAGGTATTGCTCGTACCCCAGTCGTCCTCGCCGCCGTTGTGGGTGGCTCGGTCGCGGAGGTGGCGGACTCGTTCCGCCACCGAGTCGGGCACGCGGTCGCCGACCTTGTCGCTCACCATGTGGTACGCCTTGCCCGCGAACTCGCGGCCCTGGTGGGCCGCCGTCTCCGCGGTGTTGCGGACGGCGGGGTTCTGAGCGAACTGCCGGGCTGATGTCTTGAGCTGCTCGTAACGCTCGCGTCCGGCCCTCGTGCCCAGCACGTAACCCAGGACGACTCCGGCGACGAACGTGAGCCGGTAACGCATGGCGGCCACCCTTTCCTTGCGTAGGTCTCCGGTGCGGCGTCGGTGCCGGGGAGTACCGATTGGCGGAGCACCCCCCTGCTTGCGCTAATGTATGTGTCGCAGCGAACGAGCGCCCCCTGGCGGATACCCAGGTAGGTACGTTCGATGCACAACGAGACCTTCCTCGGTAGCTCAATTGGCAGAGCAGCCGGCTGTTAACCGGCAGGTTACTGGTTCGAGTCCAGTCCGGGGAGCTCGGTCCTCCGTAGCTCAATTGGCAGAGCAGCCGGCTGTTAACCGGCAGGTTACTGGTTCGAGTCCAGTCGGGGGAGCAGGATGAACGAGGACCCCTCTCAGGGGTCCTTTTTCATGTCCGTTTCCCTGGTCCGGGAACCGCGCGGCACCGGGCGCAGTCCTCAAGGTCACGTAGGCCGTGCGAAGCCGCCCAGCCGAAGCAGGAGATCGTATGAGCGGCTATGCTGCGGCAGACGGCGCGCACACATGTACGCGACACGCCGCTACGGGGCGGTAGCTCAGCCGGTTAGAGCAGCGGACTCATAATCCGTCGGCCGTGGGTTCGAGTCCCACCCGCCCCACCAGTAGCGCACCCTGACCTGCGGAAACGTCTCTTCCTGGCAGGGAGAGAAGGAACTCTGACTCAACGGAGAGAATCCGCTGCTCAGGGGCGCAGTTGGAAGCCGTAGAGAGTGACCTGACAGATCCAGGCAGGGCCCCTACCTGCAGTGATGCGAGCGATCGAGTGCGCAGGAAACCACCTCGCGGCTCCGTGCTCCAAGATCCAGTGGACGCATAGTGGACGCGAGGGCCTGGAGCTGCATACAGAGCGGCATGGCTCGTTCGAGTGGTGCAGCGGCAGCAGCCGGGCGGTCCACTACAGCCTGGATACGAGCGCCCCGCATGCCCTGGCCCGCCGCCCGCGGTATGCCGGGGGCATCACACCGTGGATCCGCGACAGCGTGAACACCCGCTTCGCATCGCGCAGATGACACCAGGCGTACAGATGCGGAGGGTCCAGGTCGCGCGCGGCCTCGTCCGCCGTCGCGTCCAGCGAATCCGCCAGGACGTCCCGAGAGGCCGACGCACTCAGCGCGGCCAGTGCTTCGGCTGCTGCACGGCGGGCAGCGGGAGCCGGGGCGGCGCGAGCACGACCGAGCCCGGGCGTTGCAGGCGTTCGGTCAGTTCGCTCACCGAGCGCGGCTCCGGGACCGGTCCTCGTCCTTCGCCACGCTTCCGTGTCAGGTTGGAAAGGATCACTGTCTGAGGTCGATCGTGCGTACTGGCTGTCCCGTGGTCCGGGCGATGGTTTCGAAGTCGCGGTCGTAGTGGAGCAGGGTGAGGCCCGCTTCTTCGGCGGCGGCTGCGACGAGGAGGTCGACCGGGCCCGCGCTGCGGTGTTCCCCCTTCGCGGTGAGCTGCTCCTGGACCACGCGGGAGCGGCGGTAGATGCCGTCCGGCATCGGACACCAGACGTAGTGGGCGTCGAGTGCCGCCTTCAGCCGAGCGCGGTCCGTGGAAGAGCGGGCGGAGTAGAGGACCTCAAGTTCCGTGAGGTCGCAGATCGCGACGAGGCCGGCGGCGATCCTGTCGTCCCACTCGGCCGTGTTCTGGGCGAGAAGGACGCGGGCGAGGGCGGAGGTGTCGATGAGGTAGTCGGCGACGGTCACGGCCGGTACTGGCTCTTGTCCAGGAGGATGTTGATGTCCAGGGCTCCGTCGGCCACCAGTTGCCGGGAGTCCTCGAGTGCGCGCAGGCGCCGGTAGCGAGCGGTGACCTCGCGTAGGGCGGTGTTGATCGTGTCGCGCTTGGTGGTGGTGCCGAGTTCCCTGGCGGCTGCCTCCAGTGCCTCGTCGTCGAGGTCGATGACGGTTCGGCTCACTGCGACTCCCTGTGTATACGGCAATGTATATCAGTATGCCTGCTCCACTGTATATCGAGGGGCGGGCTCCAGTCTGGTCCTGATCGGCGGGCTTCTTGGCCGGAAGGCGAGACCGGACGAGGTTCGAGAGCAGGTGCTCGCGCACAGCGAGGGCGGCGACCTGCCTCGCGCCCGGTTCCTCTGGAGCCACCTGCCCGCTGCCGACCGTGAGGTCCCCGCATCCGGCGCGTGGTCCGGTGCCTGCGCACCTGACTGCCAAGACGTGCGGAGCCCCACCCTCGGGCCAAGAGGGCGAGCCCTTGCTTCGCCGGTAAGGCACTCTGCTGCTCGACTCTTCGAGTCACGAGGCCTCTGCCTGCACACCTGCTCTCGGCGAGGTCCCGGTGGCCGCCGTGGATGGCTTGTCGTGCACCGTAGTGGACACGCAGTGGACGGAAGGATCCTGAAGGACTAGGAAGGTCACGCGCGGGTCCGCAGGGTTGCACGCCGCTGACCTGCTGAAATGGGAAGATCGGGGCAGGATCCGGCCGCAAGCGGAAGATCCGAAAAGGACTCATCATCCGTCGGCCGTGGGTTCGAGTCTCACCCGCCCCACTTCAGCAAGGCTGTGACCTGCGGAAACGTTCAATTTGTTCTGTCGGTTGGTCAACTTTGCTTGAACGGAGTGAATCCGCTGCTCGTGAGTTCGGCTCCGTTGCGGTCGGTGTGAGGTCGCATCGCTCTGACCTGCGTAGATGTCGTGTTCGAGGTCCGCACCGCGTGGGACGCCTACCGTGCCTCCGACGCCGTACCGGACCTGCTGGAGCAGCAGATGGAGCGTGACCTCGCCGCCCTGGGGAACGCCGCAGACGGCAAGAAGGCGGTGGACCTCGCCCTGCGCGTCGCCCAGAACGTGACGGACCTGCGGCTCCGCTACGAACCCCTGCCGACGGTCGACCGCGACCGACTCGCCCTCTGGACGCGCCAGTTGACGATCGACGCGAAGGCAGAGAACGAGGGCGCCGTGGCGGGCGACGTCACCAGCCTGCAGCTCGTGTGGGACCGGGTGCGGCTCGAGGCCCAGGGCGCCGCGTCGGTGGACACGCACCTGAAGAAGCTCCGCGCGGCGGCCGATGCCGGGGACATGGCGCAGGTGCAGCGCCTCGCGTCCGAACTCGCCCAGCGTGTCGCAGGGTTGAACGCCTCGTAGCTGCGCGCAGGAGAGCGTGCGCACGGCCGGGTTCCCAGGGACTCTCCGTGTTCCGGATTCCAGGAGTGGGCGACGGGGGTGAGAGCGCAGCGCGATGCCGGATTGCCGCTCCACGGTGCCGGCGGTCAGGCCTGGGACGGCTCCGGTTCCGTGGCCCGGGGCAGTTGGCCGAGGCCCCGGTCGAAGCGGCGTAGGAGGAGTATCGCGGTGGTGGCGAGGCCGGTGAGGAGGCCGAGCCAGATGCCGAGGGTGTCCAGGTCGAGGGCGGGGCCGAGGAGGGCCGCGGCGGGCAGGCCCACGAGCCAGTAGCCGACGAGGGTGACGCGGAAGCCGCCCTTCGTGTCGTCGAGGCCGCGCAGCAGGCCCACGCCGATGTTCTGGGCGCAGTCGAAGAACTGCAGCACCGCGGCGACCAGGAGCAGTTGCGTGGCGATGTCGACCGCCCTGTCGTCACCGCTGCCGAGGAAGGGGGCGAGCACCAGGCCGGGCACGGTCACGTACACCAGGCCGACCACGGCCATCACCGCCGCCGCGCAGGCCAGGGCTGTGGTCTTCAGCCGCTGGGCCGCGGCCAGGTTGTGCAGTGCCAGCTCCCGGCTGACGCCGATGGACGCGGCGTGGGAGAGGCCGACGGCGATCTGGAAGACGATGTAGACGAGCTGGTTGACGGCGGTGTGCGCGGCCAGCGCGGCCGTGCCGAAGCTGCCGGCGAAGAGCGCGACGACGAAGAAGAAGCCCGCCTCGGATCCGTACGTGGCGGCGATCGGCGTACCCAGGCCGGTGAGTCTGCGCAGGGTGGCCGGGCGGGTCTTCCAGATGCTCAGCGACAGTACGGGGGCCAGCCGGGGGTCGCGCCGGGCGGTGAGGTACAGGGCCAGGCAGGACAGGGCGTACACCAGGCTGGTGGACAGGCCGATGCCGGGCAGGCCCAGCTCGGGGAGGATCCAGGTGCCGTGGATGAGGGCCCAGTTGAGGCCCGCGTTGACGGCGATCGAGGCGAGGGTGATGCGCAGCAGGGCCTGCGGGCGGCGCATGCCGACGGTGAACTGCCGTATCGCCTGGAACCACAGGCAGGGGATCAGTCCGGGCGCCATCGTGTAGAGGACGGGTTTCGCGGCGTCGACCACCTCCGGGTCCTGGCCGAGCCAGATCACGGCGTGCCCGATGAGCACCATCAGCACGGCGCCCACGACGCCCACGAGGGTCGACAGCAGCAGGCTCGCCCGGACGAGATCCCGGACCTCGTCCTCGGCGCCCCCTGGTGACTCGGCCGACTCCGCCCGTGCGTCGGCCGCCGCGACCTGGTTGCCGACGGCGGTGACCATGCCGACGCCCATCGTGCGCAACTGGTTGAAGATCACCATGGCGAGGCCGCCCGCCGCCAGGGCCTCGGTGCCGAGCAGGCCCATCATGACGGTGTCGGTGGTGGTGAGGGCGACCTGCGCGAGCTGGGTGAGAGCCAGTGGCACGGCCAGCGAGGCGAGGGCGCGGCTGTCGCCTACGAGGCGGGCGAGGGCGGGCGGCATCGACTTCCGTTCCTGAGTGGAGGAGGAGGCTTACGACGGGGGAGCTACCCCTGGACTTCCGGTGCGACGCGGCGGAGCTTGGCCAGCAGCTCGTCCACCTCGCGTTCGGCGTCTGGGGAGAGCAGGTCCCGGGCGCTCATCCAGTCGTCGTCGAAGACGGTGTCCAGGTACTTCTCCCCGCCGTCGTTGATCAGGGCGACCATAGTCGTACCCGGCGCCAGCGAGGTCATCCGGGTCAGCGCCTCGTACACCACCCCGCCTGCCGAGCCGCCGAGCATGAGCCCCGTGCGGCGGGCCACGGCGCGGGCGGTGGCGAACGCCTCGACGTCACCGACCTTCGCGCCCTCGTCCAGCAGGCCGTAGTCGACCATGGCGCCGATCGTCGCGCCCTCCGGAGTGCCGGTGCCGGACTGGTGGTAGTCGTGCGCGGGCGGCCCGAAGGCGATGGACCCCTTGGGCTCGACCCCGACGATCCGGACGCCGGGCACGGTCCGGCGCAACTCGCCCCCGGTGCCGAACAGCCCGCCGCCGGTGCCGACAGCCCCGATCAGGATGTCGATACGGCCGTCCAGCGCGGTGTCCAGCTCCCGGGCCACCGGGTGGTAGCCGACGCCGTTGGCGAGGTTGTTGTGCTGCTCGGTGAAGTACGCGTTGCCCGACTCGGCGGCCATCCGCTCCGCCAGTTCCTCGCGCGCCGCCGTGGCGAGGTCCTCGTCGCCCGCGTCGGCCACGTAGACCAGTTCGGCGCCCATGGCCTTCATGGCGCGCAGCTTGTCCTTGGACGCGTGGTGGTCGACGACGGCGGTGAACGTGTAGCCGCGCTCGGCGGCGACCACCGCGAGGCCGAGGCCGGTGTTGCCGGAGGTGGACTCGATGATCCGCCCGCCCGGACGCAGCAGCCCGCGCTCCTCGGCGTCGACGACCATCTGCCGGGCCATGCGTATCTTCGCCGTCCCAGTCGGGTTGAACTGCTCCAGTTTCAGCAGCAGCCGGGCGTCGCTCTCCGTGCGGCACAGCTCGAACAGCGGTGTGGCGCCGATGAGTTCGGAGACCTGGCGGACGACAGGCGGGCGGTGCAGGGGGTGGGGGTCCGGGTGGTTCATGGCTGGGAACTCCCTACGGGTGGCGGTCGAGACGCCAGCGGGGGCGGACGGAGGGGGAGTCGTACGCGGCGGCCTCGATGACGACCTTGGGCGGCAGCGGCAGCTCGTGGAACGGGGACTCGTTGGAGTCCATCTGGTACCCCGCCGTGTTGAGGTAGACGAGCAGGTCACCGGTGGCCGGGCGGACGGGGAAGGGGATCTTGCGCCAGGTGAGCATGTCCGACTCCAGGCAGGTGGCGGCGCCCACACAGGCCGGATACGGGCCCGCGTCGGCGACGTCCGCCCGGTCGGTCGGCACGAGCGCCGGATCGGGCAGGAACTCGCTCTCGAACCACTGCTCGGAGAGGCTGAGGCTGCTGCCGTCCACGGTGAGGATGTCGTAGCCGTCCCGTTCCTTGACGCCCTGGACCCGGAAGACGGTGCAGCCCGCCTGGTCCAGCAGCGCCCTGCCCGGCTCGACGAGCAGCGTCACACCGGCCGTCCGTACGAGGTCGGCCAGGCTCGACTTCTCCCCCGCCGGGGTCATCGCGAGCAGGGCGGCGAGGGCGTCGGCACCGGCGACGGGGGAGTGGTACGGGTAGTAGCCGGAGAAGGTCCTGTGCCGGTGGAAGTGCTCGGGGCGGGTGCTGTCGTGGAAGCGGCGCCAGTCCTCCGCGGTTACGTAGTCCACCGCGAAGCCGCCGCCGACGCTGATCCGGTCGGCCCGCAGCCCCAACGTACGGGCCCGCGCGCACAGCCGTACCGACTCGGCGGCGAGATCGGCCCGTTCACGGATGTCGTAGCCAGAGAGGTGGAAGCTGAACCCCGCCATGTCCACGTGCTCGGTGCGGCAGCGGTCCAGGGCCGTCCCCAGCTCGGTGTCGTCCAGACCGAAACGGCTGTGCGGCTGACCGGGGGGTAGGAGACGCAGCAACACCTGGGCGGTGCGGCCGAGTTCGCCGGCCAGGGCGAGGACGCCGTCCAGTTCGTCGAGGGCGTCCACGGCGACGAGTGCGCCGTGCAGTACGGCGACCCGTAGTAGACGGTCGTCCTTGGCCGGGCCGGTGACGACCAAATCCGTGCCGCGCACTCCGGCCGCCAGCGCCTCGCGCAGCTCCCCGTGGCTCGCCACGTCCACGCCCAGGCCCGCGACGGCGGCCCGCTCGGCGAAGACGGCGGCCTTGTTGGCCTTCTTGGCGTAGTACACGCGGCCGTCCACGCCCGCCTCGGCGAACGCTCGCCGGAAAGCGCAGGCGTTGGCGTCGAACCGCTGCGGGAACAGCACGTGGTACGGCCCGCCGAGGGCGTGGCCCAGCTCGTGCAGGAGGGCGCTGCCGGGCGGGTCGAGGAGCGCGCGCACCTCCTCGGTGGTGTGCGAGGCCAGGGAGCAGGTCACGTCCACAGCGGCACCGCCGTGCCCAGTCCCTGGGCGAGCGCGAGCTGGGCGAACCGGTGGCCGAGGGCGATGTCGGTGACGACCAGCCCGCTGTTGTAGGCGAAGATCCGCTGCCCCGGGTCCGTGCGGCCCTCGGCGCGGCCCGCCAGCACCTCCGGGAACTCGGCGTGCACGGCCCGCAGTTCGCCGTCGGAGTCGGCCATGTCCGTGCCGGTGACCCGCATCTGGGCCTCGCTGGTGGCGATGACCCGGTCGGCGGTGTGCAGGGTGGAGGGCGCGATGCCGTACCCGATCAGCACCGACAGTGCGGAGGACTTGAGCCACTCGGCCTCGACGGACGCGGGGGTGCCCGGTCCGGCGGTGGCGAGGACGATGTCCGCGTCCTCGGCGGCGGCCCTCAGGTCCGTGACGATCTCCAACTCCCGCTCGGGGAAGTACGCGTGGAGCTGTTCGCGTACGGCCCGGATGCCGTCGGGGTGGGTCCCGAAGAGCATCAGCCGGTCCAGGTCCGGCAGCGTGGTCAGCAGGAAGGGAAGAGCGAGCCGGCCCTGGATTCCGGTGCCGATGACGAGGGCGCTGCGGCTGCCGGGGGCGGCGAGTTCGCGGGCGAGGAGCGCGGAGACGGCCGGGGTGCGCAGGGCCCCGACGCGTCCGCAGTCCATCATCGCGACCGGCAGGCCCGTGGCGTCGTCGTAGAGGGTCAGCGTCGTGTAGTAGTGCTGCTTGTCGCGGTCCTCGTGGAGGCCGTACTTGTACGAGGTCTTGACCGCGACGACCCCGCGCTCCCCGTCCCGGCCGAGCATCGCGTAGGCCACGGAGTGGCCGTCCTCGGGCTTGACGGTGAGCTTGCGCGGATTGTCGGAGCGGCCCTCGGCCAGTGTGCGGTAGGCCTGTTCCACCACGGAGACGACGTCGGGCAGCGTGATGTCGATACCGGCGACGTCGCTGGTGCTGAGGACGCGCAGGGTCTTGTCGTCGGGCGTCACGGCGTTCCCTCCGGGGCTGTCGATGCGGGTCATGCGTACGCCTCCACGGCGGCCTGGCCGTAGCCGTGCTCTGCCTCCTCGGCGGGCGGCCTGGTACGGCGGCCCTCGACCCGCACGGAGGAACGTTTCAGCCAGCGGTCCGTGCCGTCGTAGCGGGCCTTGAAGGGGACCCGGCCGTGAACGACCAGATCGTTGTCCACGACCAGGACCTCACCGGGGTTCAGGCTCACCGCGACGCTGACGCGGGCGAGTTCGTCCTCCAGCCGGGCGTAGGCCGCGCGATGCTCCTCGGGTGCCTGGTCCAGTGGGGTGTAGGCGGGGTCGAAGCGCAGGGTCAGGCCCTCCTCCGACTGCCACAGCGTGGGCACGGCCGGTGGCGCGCCCGTGTAGCCCTGGGCCTTTTCGTAGGCGTCGTCGGGCAGAATCGGCAGGATCGGACGGCTGAGCAACTCCACTTCACCGGCGTCGAGTTCGACCTGGCGAATGCTGGCCGCCGTGGTGGCGACCGAGTCGTGGTTGCGCAGGCAGCCGAGGACCAGCAGATGGGCCCGGCCGGGATGGAAGGCGTCCTCGGTGTGCGGGCTGAGCAGCACGCTGCTGCTGGCACCGGTCTGTTCCTCCTCGTGGCCGGGAGACGGCACGATGTTGTGTACGAAACGGCCTTCCTGTTGGCCCTCCCAGGCGAGGGGGGTGCCCATCACCGTCGAGAGCAGCAGCAGGACCACGTCGTACACGGCGCCGGCGTCACCGGCGGTCGACCAGTGGCCGGGGGTGGGGCCGATCTCGGTGTCGTCGACGGGCAGACCGCGCAGCACGAACAGGCCGTCGGCGGTGTCCACGGGGCGGCAGGCGTGGCGTATTCCCTCGCTCAGCGAGGCGGCGGCGGAGGGGACTTCTGCCAGCAGGCCGGGGTGGGTGGCCGAGCCGTCGTACTCGGTGAGGAGGGTGCGGGCGGCGGAGATCAGTTCGGCCGCCGAGTCGGGATCGAGCAGACGTACGGGTGCGGTTCCCGTGGGCATGGGGGATCTGTCCGTTCCAGTGCGGGGTGCGGTGCGGGGTCCGTGCAGTGGTCTACGGGCATGGGGAAGAAGGCCTTCCGGGGCGGGCCGCGTGGTCGTGGTGCGGCACCGGGAAGCCCTGCTGAAACATAGCCAGCTCTTAGATATCAGGCAAGGCTTACCTAAGTAGGACCTAGGTCACGTCGAGGCGGTCTTGTCACACAGGAGTCACGCAAGATAGGTAAGGCTAAGCAAAATCGGCCAACTGCGGGAGAACGAGGAACAAGTGGAGCTGACGCGACGTCACATGCTCTGGCTCGGCGGCGCCATCGGCGCAGGCGCCCTGCTCACCGCTTGCGGTGGCGGCGGCGAGGAGCCGAACGCATCCGCCACCGGCGGTTCGGCCAAGCCGGTCAAGGGCGGCACCCTGCGGGTCGGCGCGCTCGGCAGGGCCGGCGCCATCACCCGGGACCCCCACGGCAGCCAGGCCAACGAGAGTGACTACCTCATCCTCAGCCTGATCTACGACACCCTGACCGTCCCCGGTGAAAAGCCCAACACCGAGCCCCGCCTCGCCGCGAGCTGGAAGGCCTCGGACGACCTGAAGACCTGGCGGTTCACCATCGCCAAGGGCGCGAAGTTCCACGACGGTTCCCCCGTCACCGCCGAGGACGTCGTCTTCTCACTGAAGCGGCTGCGCGCGACCCCGGCCGGCGCCTCCCGGCTGCCCGGTATCCAGGAGAAGAACATCTCCGCCGAGGGCACCGACACCGTCGTGATCGTCTCCGACTACGCCAACGCCGAACTGCCCCTGCTGGTCCGGCTCACCACCTTCGTCATCCCCCAGGGCACCACCGACAAGAACATAGCCAAGGCCCCCGGCACGGGCCCCTTCAAGCTCGACTGGTTCCGCGGCGGCAACGCGCGCCTCGTCCGCAACGACGACTGGTACGGCGGCGACGTGTACCTCGACGCCATCGAGGTCAAGATCTTCGAGAGCCCGCAGGCCATGGCGAGCGCCCTGCTAGCCGGCCAGATCGACCTCGCCTCCAACGTCGGCGCCGTCGCCGCCCGCACGGCCGAGAGCCGCAAGGACATCCGGACCGTCCGCCGCCCCAACGACATGGCGATGCCCATCGTCATGCGGACCGCCGGCGGCCCGTTCGCCGACCCGAAGGTCCGCGAGGCGCTGCGCCTGGCCGTCGACCGCGAGGCCATGGTCAAGCAGGTCCTGTCCGGCTACGGCACCGTCGCCAACGACATCCTCGGCACCGGCGACCCCGCCTACGACAAGAGCATCCCCCAGCGCACCCGCGACCTCGCCAAGGCCAAGGAGCTGCTGAAGGAAGCCAAGTTCGACACCTCCAAGACGTACGAGCTCTACACCGCCGAGGACATCGCCGGCCTCGCCGAGTCGGCCACCCTCTTCGCCACCCAGGTCCGTGAGGCGGGCGTGAAGGTAAAGGTCGTCAAGCAGGAGTCGGCCACATTCTGGGACAAGACCTGGCTCAAGGGCGACCTCTACACCACCTACTGGGGCACCAACGACTCGGTGGTCTTCTTCGCCAGCAAGACCATGGTCTCCGAAAGCGGCACCAACGAGGCCGGCTGGAAGGACAAGGCCTTCGACACGGCGTACGAGAAGGCCATCGGCACCGCCGACGCGAGCGAGCGCACCGCACTGCTGAGGGAACTCCAGCAGATCGAGTACGACAGCTCCGGCTACCTGCTGTGGGGCATGGCCGACGGCATCGACCTCGCCGGCGCCAAGGTCAACGGGCTGCCCACGCTCCCCGGTTACGGCAGGGTCCAGCTCGAGCGGGCATGGCTGGCCCGTTGACCGCTGACACGGCCGCACCCGCCGGGCCCTCTCCCGAGACGGAGAGGGCCCGGCGACCGCGTGCCGCTGTCCCGCTGCTCGCTGCCCGGATCGGTCTCGTCGTACTGAAACGGGCGATGCTGCTCGCGGTGCTCCTGGCGCTGGTCTTCGGCACGGTCGAACTGCTGCCGGGCGATGCCGCCGACGCCACCTCGGAGCGCGGCGAGAGCGCCGCCGACACCGAGGCGCGGCGGAAACTGCTCGGCCTCGACCGGCCGGTCCTGGAACGCTTCTGGGACTGGATGGGCGGCCTGCCCACGGGGGACCTGGGAGTGTCGGCGCGCGGAGAGAAGGTCACCGACCTGCTGTCGTCGGCGTTCCCCAACACCCTCCTCCTCGGCGGACTCGCGCTGCTGCTGACCGCGGTGCTCTCCCTCTCCCTCGGCTGCTGGGCCGCGCTCCGGCCCGGCGGACGCGTCGACCGCGCGGTCTCCGGCACCGCCACCGCGGTCCTCGCACTGCCCGAGTTCGTCGTCGCCGTCGCCCTGGTCTTGGTGCTCTCGCTGTGGACCGGCTGGCTGCCCGCCGTCACCCTCACCGACGCCGACGGAACACCCGCCGACTGGACCATGCTGATCCTGCCCGTGCTCGCCCTGACCGTCCCGCAGGCCGGCTGGAACGTACGCATCGTGCGCGCCGCCCTCGCCGACGAGGCCCGCGCCCCGCACGTGGAGACCGCCGTCCTCGACGGCCTCCCGCCCCACCGCGTCCTCACCCACCACGTCCTGCCGGGCGCCCTGCCCACCATCACCGCGGGACTCGCCACCTCCACCGGCATGCTCCTCGGCGGCGCGGTCGTGGTCGAAACCATCTTCAACTACCCCGGCATCGGTTCGGTCCTGGCCTCCGCCGTGACCGACCGAGACAGCCCCGTCATCGCCGGCGTGACAGCCCTGTCGGGAGCGGTCATCACGGGCGTACTGCTGCTGGCCGACCTGGTACGGGACCTGATGGCAGGAGTACGCCGATGAGCCCCCGCACCCGGGCGACAGCCCTCCGCGTGCTGCCCGCGCTGCTGCTGGTCGCTCTCGCCCTCGCCGGGCCCTGGCTGGCCCCGCATCCCATCGACGCCCCGGTCGCCGCCCCGTACGCGGAACCCGGCGGGGACGCCCTGCTCGGCGGTGACCAACTGGGCCGGGACGTGCTGAGCAGGCTGCTGGCCGGTGGACGTGACCTGGTCCTCTCCTCGCTGCTCGTCGCCGCACTGGTCACCGGCAGCGCCGCGGTCCTCGGCGCGATCGGCGCCCTGCGCCCGCGCGTGGGACGTCTGGTGGAACGGGTCGCCGACCTGCTGATGCTGCTGCCCGCCGTGCTCGGCATCCTGCTCGTCACCCTGTCGTGGCCGGACGGCGGCCGGCTCGCCGTGATCGTCGCCGCCGTCGTCCTCGGTGTGCCGTACGCGGTGCGGCTCGCGGCCGGTGCGGCGGCCCCGGTGGCCGCCTCCGGCTATGTCGAGGCCGCGGCAGCGGGCGGCGAACGGCTGTGGCACCTCGTGCTGCGCGAGGTCCTGCCCAACCTGCGAGCCACCCTGCTCGCCCTGTTCGGGCTGCGCTTCGTCGCCGCCGTCTACCTGGTCGCCACCGCGGGCTTCCTCCAGGTCGGGCCCCAACCCCCCGCCGCCGACTGGGCGCTGATGATCCGCGAGAACTCCTCCGGCATCCTCCTCAACCCCTGGTCCGTCGTCGCACCCAGCGCCGCCGTCGGCCTCCTCGCCCTCTGCGTCAACCTCGCGGCGGCCGCCCTCGCCCCCCAGACCGGCCGGAAGGCGGTGACCGTCCTGTGAGCACACCCGACCCGTACCGGAAGGACCACTCCCCGATGCCCGCCACCACCCCGGCGGCCCGGGTCACCGACCTCACCGTGGCCGCACCCGACGGGCGGACCCTGCTACAAGGCGCCCGGCTCACTCTGCGGCCGGGCAGACTGGTCGCGCTGACCGGCCCCTCCGGCTCAGGCAAGACCACGCTGCTGCGCGCCCTCACCGGGCTCCTGCCGCCCGGCACCGAGCACACGTCCGGGCGCGTGGAAGTCCTCGGCAGCGACGTGTTCGCCCTGTCCGAACGGGAGCTGCGAGCCCTGCGCCGCGAGCGGCTCGCCTACGTCGGCCAGGACCCAGGCTCGGGGCTGAACCCCCGTATGCGCGTCCGCTCCCTCCTGCGCGAACTCAGCGACGACCGCACCCCGGAGGCGGTGCGGGCACTCCTCGCCGAGGTGCGGCTCCCTGACGCCGGCCGCCTCGTCACCCGGCGGCCGGCGGCCCTGTCCGGCGGACAGCAGCGCCGGGTGGCCCTCGCCCGCGCCCTGGCCCGCCGCCCCCGGATCCTCCTCCTCGACGAGCCGACCGCCGGCCTGCACCCCGAACTCCGGGATGCAATCAGCGAGTTGCTGCGCCACCTCACCCGCGAGCACCAGCTGGCCGTCGCACTCTCCTGCCACGACCCCGAACTCGTCGAGCGGATCGCGGACGAGGTGGTGGAACTCCGCACGCAGGTCCCACGGCCGCGTTCGTCCCGCGCGATCGACGCGCCGACCGAGGACCTGGTGGAGCGTCGGCCACACAAGACCGGATCGGCGGACGTACCCGTGCTCGACGTGTGCGATCTCCGAGTCACCTTCGGCCGACGCTCGGACGTCCCCACGCTGGACAGCGTCTCGCTGACTGTCGCTCGTGGATCGGCGACCGGCATTGTCGGCGCCTCGGGATCCGGAAAGACCACCCTCGTCCGCGCCGTGGTCGGGCTGCAACCGATGACCGCCGGGACGATCCGCCTCGACGGGGTGCCGCTGAGCACCGGTCTGCGCGGCCGCAGCCGCGAACAGCGCCGCCGCATCCAGTTGGTCACACAGAACCCGCTCGGCGCGCTCAACCCCAGCCGCACGGTCGGCGCCGCGCTCGGCAGGCCGCTGCGGCTGCACCGGCGGTGCGCGTCCGGTGAGGTGCCGGCCCGGGTGGCGGGCCTGCTCGAACAGGTGGGGCTGCCTCCCGAGTTCGCCTCCCGCTACCCGCACGAACTGTCCGGCGGACAGCGTCAGCGGGTGGCCATCGCGCGGGCGCTGGCGGCCGATCCGGACGTGCTGATCTGCGACGAGGTGACCTCGGCGCTGGACTCCGCCACCGCTGAGGCGGTCATGGACCTGCTGGTCCGGCTGCGAAAGGAGCGCGGCATGGCCCTCGTCCTCATCAGCCACGACCTCCCGCTCATCGCCGACCGCACCGACACGGTCACCGTCCTCGACGCCGGTCTCACCGTCGAGACCGGCCCCACGGCAACCGTCTTCACCACTCCGAGCCACTCGGCGACCCGGGCTCTCCTGCGGACGCCGGCGGGGATGGCGTGACGTACCCGGTCTTCTCTCCGGGGAGACATCCCGGCCTTCGACGTGGGCTGTCGAGGCTCTGTTCCGGACAACGGATCGATGCTCTTGCGCGAGGGAAGGACAATCCGCTGCGGACGCTTCGGAGGGCCCTTTCCGAGCAGGAGAGACGGCCACCGAACCGGTTGGGCTTGTCCCTCCGGGACGCGTTCTGGACGCAGGTTGGACACAAGGATCGGAAAAGACTGACAAGGGCCGAGAAGGTCTGAGGCGTCAAGCATCGTCTGACCTGGGGAAACGACCAAGATGGGCATTGATCGACAAGGGTCGCCAAGATCCTCAAAGGACTCATAATCCGTCGGCCGTGGGTTCGAGTCCCACCCGCCCCACCACTCGCTACGCGAGGAGAAACCGTCTGACCAGGCGTTTTCCCGGTCAGGGTGAGAGTCGGAGGGTCCTGGCGGCCCGTGGTGATCATGATTTCTTGATCGTCTGGACAAAGTCTGGACGCCGATTCCGGTTAAGTCGGGCATCGCGCTGATGGGGTGTTTCGTGTCGGCGTCGGATAAGTCTCCACTAGCTCGTCCCGCAGTGAGAAGTGGGCCCATGTGAACGCCTTGACGCCGGCGCGCCTCCCCTGCGTGGTCTGTTTGTGATTGATGGTCGCGCTCGATGTTGGTGATGTATCCTGGGTGCATACATCGTGGACGTTGGAGGTGTGCGATGTCCGTCACGCAGATTGATCTCGACGACGAGGCACTGGCCGAGGCCATGCGGCTCATGGGTGCCACGACGAAGAAGGAGACCGTCAACGCGGCCCTTCGGGACTACGTAGCGCGGATCAGGAGGCTCGAGGCCGCGGAGAAGCTGGCCGCGCGAGGTGAGCGCGGCGAGTTTGAGCAGGCCGCAGCGGCGCATGAAGCCGAGAAGCGTGCGCGGCGCGAGGCCTTCGAGTGATCACGTATCTGGTCGACACCTCGGCTCTGTGGCATCTGTTCCGTACCCCAGGTGCGCTGCGCCCCTGGGAGGGACACATCGCCGCCGGGGTGTTCCACGTCTGTGAGCCGACACGAGCCGAATTCCTCTACTCGGCGACCAGCCCCTCTCACCGAGATGAGCTGGCCGAGGAACTGGACGCGCTCTGTCTGCTCTCTCCGGTTCCGAAGAGCGCCTGGCGGTGGGTCGACACCGCCCAGTACAAACTGACCCAGAGGGGCCAGCATCGGGCGGCGGGAGCGATCGACCTGTTGGTGTGTGCGACAGCTGTACACCATGGGCACACCGTCCTCCACGTGGACAATGACTTCGCGACGGTGGCCGGAGTCCTCAAGGAAGTTCAGCAGCGAGACGCACGAGCCTGATCTCCGAAGGCAGGTCACGTCGGTCGGCCTCTGACCTCGGTGATCGATGTCTCCTGGAGCGCACCAGCCGTCCTTCTGGTAATGGGGCCGACTGTACGCACCACCGCGCGCCACGGGCCTCCTCGTGGATCGCGGGATCGCTTGGGCCAAGGCGGTTCCTACCGGGCCTGGCGGCCATCGGCGAGCTATCCCCGCGTGCACGGGGCTCACGCCAAGACGAACATCCGTGGCAGCCTCAACGTGGAGTCATCCCCGCGTGCGTGGGGCCGACGACGTGGCCCAACCGTGCCGCTGTACCTGCACGGGGCTATCCCCGCGCTCGCGGGTATAGCCCCGTCATCCAGCGCGAGACCGGTACGGTCTCGTATTCGGCCCCGCGCTTGCGGAGATAGGTCCAAGGCTGGCGTCGAGGGGTCCGAGACGGTCAAGTCGGCCCTGCCCACGTGGGGATAGTCCGTACGGTGTCACCCTTGAGGCGGCGGAGGAAATGTCGACCCCGCGTACTTGGGGGCGATCCACCTGCCCTTCAGTCGCCCGGGCGTTATGCCGGGGGCATCACCGTGTGGATCCGGGACAGGGTGAACACCCGCTCCGCACCGCGTAGATGACACCAGGCGTACAGATACGGAGGGTCGAGGTCGAGGCCGCTGATGGTGCGGATCGTGCGGCTGCCCGTGGTGGCGACGTACTCGATGGTGACCGCCGTCCCACTGTCGACGGCGTGGGCGAGTTGGCGGACATCGGCGTGGGGGATCTGGGTCGCGTATCCGGCGATGGTTTCTTCGGTATCGGTGGCGAAGGGGATGTCGTTGCAGGGGTCGGGGGCGGGATGGGTCAGTGGGGCGCCCGCGAGTCGGGTGGCCAGCGCGGCCAGCTCGGCCTGCTTCGGGGTGGCGGTCGTGCGGGATGGGGTGCTGGGCCTGCTGACCGCTCTGCGCGGGGGCGGTACCGGCGCGGTCGCCCGGGGGCTGCGGGGTCGTTCGACGCGCACGGTTCCGTCGGCTGTCTCCGCGACCGGCGCGTATCCCTCGGTCCGCAGTGCGGCGAGGGTTTTCTCCAGCGGGGTGCGGCTGACGAGGACGGTCGGCGCAAGGTGCCGCAGGCCCAGTCTGGAGAGTTTGCGGTGGGCGGCGATCTCGGTGAGGAGGGCGGGTTCCTCGCCGTGGATGACGCAGGCGGCCGAGGCGATGCGGATCCGGCCGTGGCTGCGTGCCGTGTCCGTGATCAGGTAGGACAGGAGCTGGGGCACCGGGCCCGCGGCGACGGCACCCAAGTCGGCCTCGATGGAGTCCGGGCGATGGCCGGCGTCCACGGCGCGGCGGACGCTCGCCGGGCTGAACCGCCACAGCGAGGCCGTGCCGCTGGTCTCCCGGTCGGCGACCGAGTCCAGCAGCGTGACCAGCCGCGCGGCGGGCGTGCCGGTGACGACAGCGGTCAGGTCGCTGCCGAAGCGGGCCGTCGCGGTGGCGGCGGGAAGCAAGTGGTGGCAGGCGGCGGCCAGTTCCTCGGTGCTGTCGGCCGACAGAGCGGCGCCGATCGGGGACAGCGCACCGCGAGCGAGGACACCGAGCAGCTCCGCCTCCCGGATCACGGTGGCGAACGGCATCGCGTCCTGTGGCAGCACCTCGGCGAGTGGCCGTGACCAGTGGGCAAGAGGCCCCAGTTCGGCTGCGTTCTTCGCGCCTTGCCCGGCCGGAAGCCGGGAAGCGGCGGTGAGCAGCCCCTGCCGGGCCTGGAGGCAGCCGGCGCAGGACGGGGTCCCGGCCAGGGCGGGCAGCACCTTGTTGTCGTTGTCGCGGGCCTGCGAGGGGGTGAGCCCAAGTGTCCACCAGGCGTGCAGCAATACCGGAAGTCGCTCTGCGGGCTCCGACTCGGCCCAGGTGTCGTAGGCGTCCGTCGTCGCGACCCGGTCGCCGTCACGGGCCATGAGACCGGCTTCGTACGCCGTCTCGAGGGTGAGACGTACGACGGTCTCCTCGCAGCGTGCTGCCTTGCCGATCCTGGCCAGTTCGCGTGCTCCGACGCCGCCGGACTTCAGCCGGGCGGGCGGAGCCGTCGCACACACCGACAGGACCGAGGCGGCGTGGGCGGCGAACGCCATGGCCGCGGCGGACGCCTCACTGTCGACTTCCGCCGGGGAGACGGGCACCAGGGGTGTGACGGGCGGCGCGGGGTCGAACGGAGGATGCCAGCCTGGTCCGCGCAGCGCGAGCGCCACCTCGGCGGGCATCCGTGCGGGGCCGTAGCCGTATCGATGCTGGACCAGCAGCCCCCGCTCCAGCGCCCAGCGCGTACCCGGTTCAGAAGCGGGCTGGCTCCCGAAGAGGACGAATGCCTGCGGTCGGTACGCGGGGTCCGCTCTGCGTTTCAGCAGTTTCCGGGTGTCGGCCGGTGCCTGGGCTACCACCGCGGCGACACGTGCCCGGTCGCTGTGGTGCTCCACGAGCGATGCGAGGCGCTGCGGTTTGGTGCCGGGAGGCCACACGCCCAGAGCTGTGAGCATGCGGCGCAATTCCTCGGAGGTCGTGTCCTTAGACAGCGCCGCCAGCGGCTGGTCCAGCCCGAGCGGCGTGTCCCACGCCTGCCGCAGGGGGCGCGGCCATGCGCAGTGCTCCCTCGCGGTCCGGCCAGACCAGCGCATGCGTGGACAGCGTCTGGAGCGCCGTTTCCAGACCGCGTGCGGCCCGGCCCTCCGTCGCGTTCAGCAGGTCGGCCAGGACGTCCCTAGAGGCTGGCGCACCCAGCGCCGCCAGTGCCTCGGCTGTCTGCAGGGCGGGCAGCGGGAGCCGGGGCAGCGCGAGCGCGACCGAGCCCGGGCGTTGCAGGCGTTCGGCCAGTTCGCTCACCGAGCGGGGCTCCGGCGGGGACACGGCGTCCGGCCGTGCCGCGAGTACCCGCTCCAAGTGTTCGGCGCTGAGGCGGTGGAGCCATGCTGCGAGGGTTGACTTACCGGACTTCACTGATCAGTGCACCTCGTCGAGGGAAACGCCACGCTTCGCGCCCACAGGCTGGGCGAGACGCGCGGTGCCGTACGGCCTCCAAGCATGGCGCATCCGGCGGGTGCCGCAGGGCCGTCGTCAGAGATTCGCGGACATGGCCGCGCCGGGTCTCTCTTCCCACACAAAGTCGTCGCCGTGTGGCAGATGGAGAAGCCGGAGAGGGATCGGTCGTGCAAGGCGAGAGGGAACCGTAGCCGTGCGGAGGGCTGCATGGTGGGCCCGTACTGGACACGCAGTGGACGGAAGGACCGGTAACGATCAGGAAGACCGGAGCAGGAAGCGGCGGTCGCCACCCTTGTGACCTGCATAAAGAGGAAGGCAAGGGAAGGAATCCGGACGGGAGCGAAACACCCGTAAGGACTCATGATCCGTCGGCCGTGGGTTCGAGTCCCACCCGCCCCACCTGTGCAGGGCTCTGACCTGCGGAAACGTTCAATTTGTCCTGCCGGATCGTCAACTTCGCCTGAACGGACTGAATCCGCTGCTCGCAAGTTTGGCGCCTGACCGTGTCTGATTCGACAGATGGCCTACTGACCTGCACGAATGCGTGCCGATGTGCTCCCATCGGGGCGTGTCCTGCTCGGCGTAGTTGTGGCAGGACCATGTGTTGAGGCCATCCTGAGGCCGGAGGCGCGGGGGAATGCCTCGGAGTCGTTGTTCGACGAGTCGTCCGCATGTTGCGCAGGGCGATTCACGTGGCGATCGTCTGGGGTTCCTGGCCTTGCGAGGAGTGCACCCCGCAAGAGTCCTGAGGAGCCAAGGAAACGGCCCCAACAGAAAACTGGCCTGGAGGGCGGTCGACCTTTCCCATGCCGCCATGACGCTGGTCTGGGACGTCATCGGACCTACTCGTGGCGCGAGACCGCGGGGAGGCGAGGCCGAGCCCGACCATCCGTCCTACAGGGATGCGACTCGGCCCGTATGGGTTTTCGTGCGGTGTCCGTACAAGATCGACCCAGGAGGCGGAGGGCGCTGCACGCAACCACCACGGTCGCAGGTGCCGTTGCTGGTGCCGCAGCGAAGGACGACATGCCATGCGCACGGACGTGTTCTACTCGGTCCGCGAGTACCGGGGCCGCAAGGGCGAGCCGAAGGGCATCGGCTGGCGCGACCTGCTGGTCAGGGCGCACATCCAGCTCGGTGGCCCGATCGTGCTCGTATGGGACAACCTGCGTATGCGCCTGGTCGAACCGATGCGCCGGTTCATCGCCGACCACGCGGACCGGCTCACCGTCTTCCAGCTCCCGAGTCACTCACCGGACTTGAACCCGCAAGAGGGCATCCGGTCGCTGGTCAAGCGCGACATCGGCAACATCGCCGCAGCCGACCTCGGGCAGATCACCCGGGCCGTCAAGCGCAGACTCAAGCAGATCCAGTACCGCCCGGACCTGGTCGACGGGTGCCTGGCCGGCACCGGCCTGGTCACAGATGGCTGACAGACATCACGAATCCAAGTCCCGTAGTCGGCGTGGCACGGCCTCGTACCGATCGCGGCCTTCATGCTGACGCGGCACATCGGCTCCCGGCGGGAGGCGGGGGATTCGCTTGAGGCGACCCGTGCGTCGACTCAGGGCTTGGTCGCGACATAGTAGACGTTGAACGGGTCGCCCTCCACGGTCTTGATGTCGATGCTCTCGAAGCCGGCGTCCCGGAGCATCCGCTCCGCCGTCTCCTGGCCCCAGGCCGTGCCCAGGCCCGCGCCGCAGGCGCTGAGCGAGGTCGTCATGCAGTAGAAGACGGAGAACGTGTAAAGCGCGGGACCGAAGGGGTGCCCGATGTTCTCCTCCAGCCTGCTGGAGGCGGCGATGTCGCCCATGAGGAAGGTGCCGCCCGGGCGCAAAGCCTTCGCAATCGCCGTCAGGGTCTCGGCCGGCCGCGCCAGGTCGTGGATCACGTCGAACGCGGTGATGACGTCATATTCCCCGGTGATCCGTGTTGAATCGGCCGGCGTGTAGTGGAGGTTGTCGAGCCCGGAGCGCGCCGCCTCGGCGCGTGCGGTCTCTATGGCGGATTCCGACTGGTCCAGGCCGCTGAAGCGACTGGCGGGAAACTCTCGGGCCAGGACGAGCGGAGCATGCCCCTGCCCGGTGCCGACGTCCAGGACGTCGACGCCCTCCCTCAGTCGCTCGGCGAGTCCCGGCACCAGCGGCACGATCGTGTCCACGAGCGCCAGGTCGTACACCCGGGCGCTCTCCTCGGCCTGCAGCCTCTGGAAGCGCGGATAGGCCGAGTACGGTACGCCACCGCCCTCTCGGAAGCAGCGCACCACCTGTTGCTCGACCTCGCCCATGAGTCCGAGGTACTGCATGATCCCCGCCAGGTTGTCGGGGCCGGCCGAGCTCGTCAGGCAGGCGGCGTGTTCCGGTGGCAGGACGTAGGTCCGCCGCTCCGGGTCGTACTCCAGGAATCCGCCGACGACCATGCCGCCCAGCCACTCGCGCACGTACCTCTCGTTCAGGCCCGCCGCCTCGGCGATCTCGGCACTGGTCGACGGCGGGAGGGCGGCCAGCGTGTCGAATAGGCCGCACTGGTGACCGGCGCTGGTCAGCAGTGCGAGTGCGCTCTTGTTCAGGACGTCGAGGACTTCACCCGCGAACGCCTCCTGCTTGGCGGTGTCCAGAGGAGGCTGCGGTGCTGCGGGAGTGGACATGGCCGTTCCTTCCGCCAAGTGTCAATGCGCGCGCACTGAGAGCGGTACCTATTGTCACAATACGTCTGGAAAGCGGAATCGGTCCTGACGGCCCGATCGCTGCCAGTCAGGCCGTATGCGCGAGAGCGGCGGCGATGACCTCGGCGGTCTTCCGCGGTGCCTCGTCCGCCAGGATGAACACCGCGCCCGGGATCGTCACCACCGGCGTCGGCCAACCCGCGCTCTGCGCGTATCTCACGGTCCAGGGCTACCGTAGCGAACCGCCACCGTCAGACGAACGGCTCCGACATCACCCAATCAAGCTCAGTAGGGTCAGCACGTGGCCTTCATCCTGGTGTGCGAAGACGACGCGGCGGTTCGCGGCATCCTCAGGCGTGCCCTGGAGCACGACGGGCACACCGTTTTCGTTGCCGCCACGGCAGACAGCCTGCTACGGCAGCTCGCACCCATGCCCCAGTTGGTCGTCCTGGATCTCGGGCTGCCGGACGCCGACGGCCGCGATGTCTGCCTGGCCCTGAGGGCTCGCGGCGTCGACGTGCCGGTGCTGATGCTCACCGCCCTGGACGGTCTGCACCACAAGGTGGGCGGTTTCGAGGCGGGCGCCGACGACTACCTGACCAAACCCTTCGACATCCCGGAACTGCTTGTCCGCGTCCGGGCCCTGCTGCGCCGGGCCACCGTGGCGCCCGCATCACACGAGGTCGTCCTCGATCCGGCGAAGCACATGGTGACCTACGACGCGGTGAGCATGAGCCTGACCCCGACCGAGTTCCGGCTACTGGGCCGCCTGATCGCCTCGCAGGGCGACGCGGTGCGCCGCCACGCCCTCGTCGCCGCCGGCTGGCCGCACGGGGCGCATGTCAGCGACAACACCCTCGACTCGTATGTGCGCCGGCTGCGTACCAAGCTCGGTCCGCTGGGTGTGGCCGAACGGCTGGCGACCGTCCGCGGCGTGGGCTACCGATGGCAGTGACGGGATTCCGCAGAAGCGTCGTCGCGCTCACCGTCCTGATCGCCACCGTCGTGGTCGCCATCCTGGTCGTCGTCTCGCACGTGCTGTTGAGCAGGGTGACGGACGCCGACGCGCACGATCTGGCCCGTACGCGCGCTGAGGCGGTCGCGGCGAACGTCACCGCGAAAGGCGGCCGTGTCGTGCTTACGGAGAACGGCAGTGAGGCGTTGGACGAGGTCGCCTGGGTGTATGCGGATGGCCGCCTGATCGACGGGAATGTACCGGCAAGCGTGGTCGGGCGGGTCGAGGAGCTGGTGGACGCGGGGCGTTCGCAGACCGTGACCGTCGGCGACTCCCTCCTGTACGCGCGGAGGGTCCCGGTCGACGACCACCACGGGATGGTGGTCGTCCGGGTGGACCTCACGCCTTATGAGACGTCCGAGCAGCGCAGTCTGACCTTGTCGCTGATCCTGGGCGGCCTCACGATCGTCCTCGCCGGCGGTGTCGCGCATGTAGTGGTGCGCCGCGCGCTGCGAGTCGTGCACGAGATGGCCGCCCTCGCCGACGAATGGGGCCATCACGAACCCGGGCGCCGCTTCGATCTCGGCGTCCCCCGGGATGAGTTCGGGGAACTGGGACAGACGCTGGACCGCCTCCTGGAGCGCGTCGACAACGCACTCGCGGACGAACGCCGGCTCACAGACGAGATCGCCCACGAGCTGCGGACGCCGCTCACGGTCCTGCGGGGCGAGGCGCAGCTGGCTCAGCTGTCCAGCGAGCCGGTGCCGCCGGAGGCGGTACTGAGCGAGGTCGACCGCCTCGACGCGGCGATCACGACGATCCTGCGTGCCGCGCGCGCCCGCAAGGACGAGGGGACCCGGTGCGATCTGCGCTCCGCCGCGCGGCAGGCGATCGGCCCTCGCGCGGTGGAGGTCGACGTTCCGGCGAAGACCGAGGTGGCTGTCGCGCCCGATGTCGTCGTGTCGCTGCTGTCACCCCTGCTGGAGAACGGCCTGCGGCATGCGAGGACGCGGGTGTGGATCACCGCGCGCATCCAGGGGGCGGCCGTCGTGGTCGATGTCCTGGACGACGGCCCGGGCTTCGATCCGGCGGACGTCGAGCGGGTTTTCGAGGCGGGGGTGACCGGCGGCGACGGATTCGGGCTGGGGTTGCCGGTGGTCCGGCGCGTCGCCGCCTCGGCCGGTGTGGAGGTCCGCGCGATCGCGGACGGCCGCGGTCATGTCGAGGTGACGCTCCCGGCCGCCGGTACGGTCACGTAGTCAGGTTGCTTGCAGGTTCCCCGCGCGAACCTGGCCTGCATGACAACGACAACGGAAGCGCGCACGCGCAACGGGCGCCTCATGCTCAACAAGGTCCCCGAGGTCACCGTCTGGTTCTGGGTGATCAAGATCCTGTGCACCACCGTAGGTGAGAGCTTCGCCGACTGGATCAACATGAAGCTGGGCGTCGGCCTGGTGAACACGGCCTGGATCTTCACCGGGGTGTTCGTGGTGGTCCTGGCCGTGCAGCTACGGCTGAAGCGGTACGTCCCGTTCCCCTACTGGCTGACCGTGGTCGTTGTCAGTGTCACGGGGACCCTGTACACCGACATCCTCACCGACCAGCTCAATGTGCCGCTGTGGATCAGCTCCGCGGTCTTCTCGGTGCTGCTCGCGGTGGTCTTCGGCGTGTGGTGGCTGCGCGAGCGCACGCTGTCGATCCACTCGGTCACCACGCTGCCGCGCGAGTCGTTCTACTGGCTCGCCGTACTCGTCACCTTCGCGCTCGGCACCGCGACCGGCGACTGGACCCTCGAGCTCACCGGCTGGAGCCCGGGCGTGTCGGTCCTGCTGCCGCTCGGCCTCATCGCCGCGATCACGCTGCTGTGGAAGTTCGGCGCGAACCCCGTGCTGTCCTTCTGGCTCGCCTACATCCTGACCCGCCCGCTGGGCGCGAACATCGGCGACTGGCTCGCCTCCCCGAAGGTCGCGCAGCCGGGCGAGCCGACCGGTCTGGCGCTGGGCACCTTCACCACCAGCCTGATCTTCCTCGGCCTGATCCTGGCGACCGTGGTCTACCTGACGGTGACGCGCTCGGACGTGACCGAGACCTACGAGGCCGCCCACGCCGCCCACAGCACCGGAGACCTGCGCAAGGAGCGCGTCGCTCTGGCCGGCTTCGGCCTGCTGGCCGTCGCCACCACGGGCCTGCTGATCTGGGCCCACAGCCAGCCGCACACCGGCCCGGCGCCGGAGGAGGACAACACCTCCGCCGTCCAGCTGGCTCCCGGCGAGGCGGTGAAGAAGTTCCCGCCCGCCAAGGTCGCCGCCCTGAAAACCCTCGCCTCCACCTCGCTCAAGGACGCCCGCTCCGGGAACGAGAAGGGAGCGCACGCGGCCGCACAGTCGCTGCGTGACCTGTGGGACGCCGACCAGGCCTCGCTGCAGCCGCTGGACCAGACCGGGTGGACCTCCATCGACGCCCAGATGGACAAGGTGCTGAGGACCTTCGGCATCGACCACTCGAACCCGCCGATGCCGCCCGCGCAGCAGGAGAAGGAACTGAACGCCCTCCTGACGGACATGGGCTGACCGGTCACCCCCTCTCCGCGAACCCCGTCGGGGCGGTCGAAGCCGGTGCCGATGGCTCCGACCGCCCCCGTGTCCCGCAGCAGAGCCCACCGGGGCGACACAGCGCGCGGCCTCACCTCATACCGCCGCGTGCGCGCCCCTGTCGCGCTGTGACACGGCCAGGTAACCGACGAATCCGATGATCGCCACCGTCCAGGCGAGGGTGACCGGAGCCAGGCCGAGGGCGAGGCCGCCGAGGGTGCCCGCCCACGGCCAGCCATGCAGTTTCCGTGATCAATGGAAAGCGGAGAGTAGTGAATGAGGTTAACGTGTGTCAACCGTTGAGTGATCGCCGATCCGATCCGCGCTGGTCGTTGTCGTGGAGAGGGCTGCCCATGGCCGAAAGGGAATGCTCATGCACTTCGTATCCCGCGGAACTCGTCTCAGCAGGGCCGTCGTAGCGGCGTGCGGGCTGTCGGCGTTGCTCGCCGCCTCCGTAACGGCTGGCTCCGGTGCCGCTGCCGCCGAGCCGCGTCCCTCCAGGAGCAACCACCCCTCCGGGGGCGCGGTCATCACACTCAGGACCGTCAAGGTCGGCGCGCCCGGTAACCCTTCAGTGGGCATTCTCCCGTTCAAGGATGCCCTGTACCGCTCGTGCGCCGAAGCCCCGTCCCCGAGCAAGTGCCTGACGGTCGGCGGCGTGCGCCATCGCTACGAGATCGGGCAGCTCGAAGTCACCGTCGGACAGTGGGTGGCGTTCCTGAATACGGCCGACCCGGATGGCGGCAACCGTCTGGGTCTCTATGACGGGACGGAGAGCCCGTCCGAGTGGCCGAAGTACGGTCAGATCAACTTCTCTCCCAGTGCTGCCAGTGGCAGTCACTACTCGGTGGCGTTTCCGGAGTGGGCGGACAAGCCGTACGGCTTCGCGAACTTCCTGAGGGCGGCACGCTTCGTCAACTCGCTCTACAACGGCCGACTGATCTCCAAGCGGTCCAGCGGCAATGGCCGCTTCGACTACGTCACCTACCAGGTCAGGCTGTCGGCGCGGACCGAGAGAGGGATGTACGACCTGGCCCGGCCGAAGACGACCCGAACCCATCGCACGGGCTTCGTGCTGCCGAGCCAGGACGAGTGGATCAAGGCGGCCTACTACGACCCGCGCGGCGGCGGTACCTACTCCTACTGGAAGTACCCGACCAACCCGGGAGTCTTCGGCGACGGAGCGGCGACCGCTCCCAACCCCAGCGTCCTCAACCCAACCACCGGTGATGTCACCAACGCGGCGACCCAGCCACTGGCCTCGTACCACGCGGACGGAAAGCCGGCACCGACGTGGTGCCCGGGACAGCTGCAGCCCGACGCCTGCTCCACCGTCAACCCGTTCGGACTTGACCCCAACACCTATGCCCAGGTCTACCAGGGCAGCCTCGGTACGGTCGGCGGGGCGAGGACCACCTCGCCGTGGGGCACGCTCGACCAAGGCGGCAACGCGGTCGAGTGGACCGACACAATCACGGCGCCCCCTTCCGGGCGGGGCTCCCTGCGGGTGTGGCGGCGGCTGCACGGCGGAATCTCCAACGCACCAGCCTTCCAGATGTGGCCCTCCGCTGTCGGGCTGCAACCGCAGGACAACGTGTTCTACAACCACACCTATCCGTGGCTGGGCATCCGCATCGGGGTAATCGGCGATCTGACGCCCGGCAAGTCCTAGGGCGTTTCTGCCAGGGACTTCCGGGGTCGCAGAAGTGGACCGGGACCTCGGTGGCGACGCTGAAGGCGTGGTGGGCGGCCATCTCCTTTCGGTGGGCGCCGGTCTGCGGCTGACCGGAGTCCCACGGCAGTGCAGCCCCCGGCGGGCTTCAAGCCGACGCTGCTGGACAATTGACGGCCGCAGTCTTCGGGATGCCGAACACCTCCACCCTCGGCATTGGCCGGAACGCCAAAGCACCCCCCGCCGTCTTGGCCGACACGCACACCTCTCCCCGCCCCGCCCTTCCGCATCATCAAGGGCCGGAACGGGAGCTGTGAGAGGAGTGGGCGCGTGGACATCGTGCAGACGACACCGCAAAGACCCGCGGGTGAAGGCGGGACCGCGAACAGGTTGACGCGGCGGCGGGGTGTCGCCGATCTGGTTGCCGAGGCCCGGGGTGGTGAGCTGCGGCGGACGATGGGGCTCACACAGCTCACGCTGCTCAGCGTAGGTGCCACCCTCGGTACGGGAATCTTCGTCGTCCTCGGCCAGGCGGTGCCGGAGGCGGGCCCCGCGGTCGTGATCTCCTTCGTGCTCGCCGGGATCACCGCACTGTTCTCCGCACTGTCCTACGCCGAGCTGGCGGGCATGATCCCGGGCGCCGGATCCTCGTACAGCTATGCCTATGCCACGCTCGGCGAGCTCGTTGCCTGGGTCTGCGGCTGGTGTCTGGTGCTGGAGTACGGCGTCTCGGTCGCCGCTGTCGCGGTCGGCTGGGGCCAGTACGTGAACGAGCTGCTGGAGCTCACCGTCGGCTGGACGCTGCCCGAGTCGCTGGCCGCCCCGCCCGGCGTGGGCGGCGTGCTGAATGTTCCGGCCGCCGCGATCGTCGTCCTCGCCATGGTGGTGCTGCTGCGCGGCGCCCGCGAGAGTGCCGTCGTCAACACGATCATGGTGACGGTGAAGGTGGCCGCCCTGGTGATGTTCTGCGCTGTCGCTTTCACCGCGTTCCGCGCCGGGAACTTCCAGCCGCTCTTCCCGCTCGGCATGGCGGGTGTGAGCGCGGGCGCCGCCTCGCTGTTCTTCTCGTACATCGGCTTCGACGCCGCGTCGACGGCCGGTGAGGAAGCGAAGAACCCGCAGCGGGACCTGCCGCGTGCCATCCTCCTCTCCCTCGGACTGATCACCGCGGTGTACTGCGCGGTGGCGATCGCGGCGGTCGGCGCGATGCCGTGGCAGAGGTTCGCGGGTACCGAGGCCACCCTCAGCGAGGTGCTGGTCCGCTCGGTCGGCGGCGGCAACCTGTGGCCGATCCTGCTGTCCGTCGGCGCGGTCGTCGCCACCACGAGCGTCGTCCTCGCCGTGCAGTACGGGCAGACCCGCATCCTGTTCTCGATGGCGCGTGACGGGCTCGTGCCGCCGCTGTTCGCCAAGATCCACCCGAAGACGGGGGTGCCCCGCGCCAACACGGTCATCGTGTCCGCGTTCGTCATGGTGCTCGCCGCGCTGGTGCCGCTGGGCGCGCTCGCCGACGCCACCAGCATCGGCACCCTGTTCGCGTTCGCGCTGGTCAACTGTGCCGTCCTGATCCTGCGCCGGCGCAGCCCCGAGGCACCGCGCGGCTTCCGGGTACCGCTCGCGCCGGTGACGTGCGTGCTGGGCACGTTGTGCTGCGGCTATGTGATGTGGGGGCTCGGCACCGACACCTGGATCGCGTTCGGCCTGTGGATGGCGGTCGGGCTCGCGATCTACGCGCTCTACGGCATCAAGCACTCCCGGCTGAACCGCCCCGCCCCGCAGGAGGAGACCGCCGTATGACCTCCCTGAACCCGACCGGCGACGTGGTGGACCTCACCCGGGCCCTGGTGGACACCCCGTCCGAGAGCGGGGACGAGGCCGGTCTCGCGGACGCCGTGGAGTCCGCGCTGCGCGCCTGCGCGCATCTGACGGTCGAACGCGTCGGCAACTCTGTCGTGGCCCGCACCGACTCGGGCCGCGCCGAGCGGGTGGTCATCGGCGGCCACCTGGACACCGTCCCGGCCTCCGGGAACCTGCCGTCCCGACTGGACGGAGAGCTGCTCCACGGGCTCGGGGCGTGCGACATGAAGGGCGGCGTCGCCGTCGCCCTGCGCCTCGCGGCCACCCTCACCGCACCCGTTCGCGATGTCACGTACGTCTTCTACGAGTGCGAGGAGGTCTCCGGCGACCGCAACGGCCTCAGCCGTATCGCAGCCGAACGCCCCGACCTGCTCAAGGCGGACCTCGCGATCCTCATGGAGCCGTCCGACGCGGGCGTCGAAGCGGGCTGCCAGGGCGTGCTGAACGCGGACATCACGGTGCGCGGCGAGCGCGCGCACACCGCCCGCTCCTGGATGGGTGTCAACGCCGCGCACCGGGCGGCCGCCGTGCTCCAGCGCCTCGACGACCACACCGCCGAGCGGATCGTCATCGACGGCCTGGAGTACCGCGAAGGGCTGAACGCGGTCGCCGTCCGCGCGGGCATCGCCGAGAACGTCGTCCCCGACACCTGTGTGATCACGGTCAACCTGCGGTTCGCGCCCAGCCGTTCGGCCGGGCAGGCCGAGGCGTATCTGCGCGGACTCTTCCCCGAGCACGACGTCGAGGTCACCGAGGCCGTGCCGGGAGCCCTGCCCGGCCTCGGAGCGGGCCCCATCGCCTCGCTCGTCGAGGTCCTGGGCGCGGCCCCCCGCCCCAAGCTGGGCTGGACCGACGTCGCCCGCTTCACCGCGCTCGGCACACCCGCGCTCAACTACGGCCCCGGCGACCCGGCCCTCGCGCACACCGCCGGGGAGTACGTACCCGTCGGGCAGCTGAGGGAGTGCGAGGCCCGGCTCGCGGCCTGGCTGCGCGGCTGAACCCACCGGGCCGCATTGCGACCGGCCGGTGGACCGCATGTGCCGTCAACCGCTGCATCCCACGACGCCGACCGGCGCCCCCACCGCGGGACGGGGGTAGGGCTCACCGGTCGGCGCCCCGCAGGCCCCCGAGCGTCCGCAGCTGCAGCCACAGCACCAACCGCTCGTCCGGGGCGTCCAGATCGATGCCGAGGTGCTGCTGCACCTGCCTGAGACGGTACCGGCAGGTGTTGGGGTGCACGGCGAGCAGCTTCGCCGCCCGCGCCATGTCGCATCCGGCGTCCAGCCAGCACACCAGAGTCCTGGCGTAGTCGGTGCCCTGCTCGGCGTCGTACGCCAGCACCTCCCGCCAGGCACCTGCCGTCAACTCCCGCCGTTCACCGATGAGTTCCCGCAGCCGGAGCAGGGTGACACGGGCGCGTACCTCGGCCACGGCGGCGACGTCCTCGTCCGGCCCGAGCACCCGTAGGACGAGGTCGGCGTCGTCCCGTGAGCCGCGCACGGCCGCCAGGTCCGCGACCACGTCCCCCAGCCCCGCCCGCACCGGCACCCGCAGTGCCTGACCAGCGCGCCGCACGATGTCCTCGACAAGCCGCTTGTGCCGCTCCCCACCGCTCACCCGAGCTCTCGGCTCCGCTCGAGCAGGGGGTACCCCCGTACCGGCCACCGGCAGCAGCGCGTACACCCTGCCGTCCACCAGCACGCACGCGTGCCGCCCGTAGCGGGCCTCGCACTGGAGCCGTACGAGGTCCAGCAGCCGCAGCGCGGTCTGTTCCCCGTCCGGCGCGGACACCGCGCCGTCGAGCGCGAAGGCCGCGACACGGACCGGGGCGTCGGCGGCGAGGCCGAGGCGGTGCGCGGCGCCGGCGGGATCGGCGGTGCCGTCGAGGAGACGGCGCAGCAGGTCGCTCGTCAGATGCCGGGACAGCTCCTCGCCGGCCCGGGCCCGCAGCAGGAGCAGGGCGGCCGTGGACGCGCCCTGGGCGAGGGCCTCCTCGGCATCGGGGCTGAGGTGCCCGCCGTCGACGACCCACACCGACCCCAGTGTCTCGCCACCGGCGCGGATCGCGACGGCGAGCCGCGGCAGCTCGCCGCCGTCGAGTGCGGCGAGCCGTACGGGTCCGGGGGCGGCGAACAGGACGCGGTACTGCTCGGTGTTGTCGGGGCTGCTGGGCACCTGGCGGCCCAGGATGCCCTGCCGCCGGGCCTCGTCGACGGTCTGCCCGGGGACGGTGGAGTAGGCCAGGATCCGCTGGCGGGCGTCCTCGACGACGGTCGCGCCGCCGACGGCCGCGGCCACCGCGTTGGCCAGCGCGAACAGGTCCCCGAAGGCGGCCCCGCCGCCCGTGGGGCCGGGCCGTGCACCGATCGCGGACGCCAGCAGCAGATGGACGTGATGCCAGGCGGCCTCCTCGTCGACGGCGAGCAGCGCGAGGCCGTGATCCTTCGCCGCCGCTGTCGTGCCGGACTGCCCATGGCTGTCCCGTACCACGAGCCCGGCCATCCCGGCCGCCGCGGCATCGCGGGCCAGCGGCTCGATCTCACCCGCTCGCGCTCCGACGCACAGCAGCAGGGCGCCGGGCGCGCTGCGCGGCAACGGGGCCCCGGCGTCGTACAGAAGGACCTCCGAGACACGTGCGGTTCGGCCGTCCGGGGCGGTCAGCACGCGGAACATGGGCTCCCCGAGAGTGTCGAGAAGCTCCTCGAGGGTGCAGGCGTCCATGGGCGGGGCGGTCTCTCGGGTGGGGACGGTCACATGGGGACGATGGCGTTTTTATCGGACGGCGCCGCTGATGGGTTTGGCCGGTCGCAACAAAGGCGTGGGGTCTCATTGTGCCTGACGACAATGGCCGACAGATCGTGGCCCCGGAAACTCGAGGCATGACACCTGTGACGAGCTCCGCCGCCGGGTCCGGTGCGGCGGACGATACGCCGAACGTGGGCACCCTCGCCGGGGACGTGGTCGGTGGCGCCGCGGACGCATCCCGCATCGCCTGGGAGTGCCTTGCCGACGCGGCGGCCCGTACCGCCGGGGTCACGGTGCGTACCGTGCACGACGTGGCCGGTATCCGTGCCGTGGCCGACTTCTTCGCCGATGTGTGGCGGACGCCGCGCGCCACCCCGCCCTACCCCTCGGAGGTGCTGCGCAGTCTGGTGCACGCCGGTGGCGCGGTGCACGCGGCGTACTCCGCCGGGCCGTCGGGTGAACGGCTCGCCGGGGCGGCGGTGGCGGTGTTCGGACCACCCGCGGAGCGGGACGTGTACTCGTTCGTGGCCGCGGCGACCGAGTCCGGCCGGGGCGTCGGCTTCGCGGTCAAGCAGGCCCAGCGGCTGTGGGCGCTGAAGCGGGGCGCGACCACCATGCGCTGGACCTTCGACCCGCTGGTCAGCCGCAACGCGCGCTTCAACCTGGTCAAGCTGGGTGCCGTCGGCAGTGAGTACCTGGTCGACTTCTACGGACCGATGAGCGACGGCGTGAACGACGGTGACGAGAGCGACCGGCTGACCGTCGTGTGGGACCTGGTGACCGGGACCACGCGGAAGGACAGCCCCGCCGAGGGCCGCTTCGCCGCCGACGTCTTCCGCCGGGCGCCGGACGGCGGCCCGCTCGCCCTGGGGGACGCGGACAGGCTGTGGTGCCGCGTGCCCGAGGACATCGTCGCTGTGCGCGCCGCCGACCCTGCGCTCGCGCTCGACTGGCGGCATGCCGTGCGCGAGGTCTTCACCGAGGCGTATGCCGAGGGCCTGCGCGCGACGGCCATGTCCCGCGACGGCTGGTACCTGCTGACCCGCCGCCGGTCGACCGACCTTCCGACGCAGACCAGCGCCGGGGCCACGGTTGGGACCTTTTCCGAGAAGACCTCTTCCGAGGAGCAGGCATGAAGCTCGAACGCGTTGAACTGCTCCACGTCGTCATCCCGCTCGTCACCCCGTTCCGCACCTCGTTCGGGACGATGACCAGCAAGGACACCTTCCTGTTGCACGTGGTGACCGACGAGGCCGAGGGCTGGTCGGAGTTCGCCGCCGACCCGCAGCCGCTGTACTGCTCGGAGTTCGTGGCCGGTGCCGAGATCGTCATCCGGGACTCCCTGCTGCCCCGCGTCGCCGCCCTGCCCGAGCCGACGACCGCGGTCGTCGCCCCCGCCCTGGCCTCCGTCAAAGGCCACGAACTCGCCAAGGCAGCCCTTGAAACCGCCCTCCTGGACGCCGAACTGCGCGCCTACGGGATGTCGTTCGCGACCTTTCTCGGCTCGGTCCATGAGCGGGTGCCCGCCGGAGTCTCGGTCGGCATCAAGAACTCCCTGCCCGAACTGCTCGACGACGTCGAGCGGTACCTCGCCGAGGGCTACATCCGCATCAAGCTGAAGATCGAGCCGGGCTGGGACGTCCAGCCGGTGCGCGCCGTACGCGACCGCTTCGGCGACGAACTCCCGCTCCAGGTCGACGCCAACACCGCCTACACGCTCGCCGACGCCGATCACCTGCGGAAGCTCGACGATTTCGGGCTGCTGCTGATCGAGGAACCGCTGGAGGAGAACAACCTCCACGCCCATGCCCGGCTCCAGAAGCGTCTGGCCACTTCGGTCTGCCTCGACGAGTCGATCCACTCCGCGCGCGACGCGGCGTCCGCGATCGCGATGGACGCCTGCCGGGTCGTCAACGTCAAGCCGGCCCGCGTCGGCGGCTATCCAGAAGCCCGTCGCATCCACGACGTGGCCGCCGCCCACGGCGTGCCGGTGTGGTGCGGCGGGATGCTGGAGACGGGCATCGGCCGCGCTCCCAACCTGGCGCTCGCCGCCCTCCCGGGCTTCACCCTGCCTGGCGACACCTCCGCCTCCAGCCGGTACTTCGCCGAGGACATCACCGAACCGTTCGTCCTTCAGGACGGCCACCTGCCCGTGCCCACCGCCCCGGGCATCGGCGTCGACCCGCTGCCGGACGCCCTTGCCCGGTTCACGACGGGGACTCGGGAGTTGTACGCGGCACGGAAATGATCAGGCGATGTATATACAGCCTCATATACCAACATGCCTGATCGAGTATGTCTGGGTGGGGGGTACGTGTTCCGAGTCGTCTGCGCAGGGCAGCCCAGCGTAAGGGTCTGGCCGGAATTGCCACTGGAGAGGTCTCATCGGGAACAATGCCAGGACGATGACGTCACGCCCTGCGGAACCGGACCGCATCCGCCCCGACGAGGCCGCCGCATCCGCGGATTCCTCCAGCGAGACCTCGTACGCCCCGTTCGCCCACCTCACCGCACCCAACGCCGCCCTCTACCGCCAGGTGATGCGTGTGTTCCTGCTGGCCAAGGAGCAGTTCGCGGTGCATCTGCGGCCCGAGGACGTGCACGCCGCGCTGCCGTCGAAGCACCGCCCCGCCGCCCCGGACGCCGTGGTCAAGGCGCTGGACAGCCTCGTCGGGTGGGGCAATCTGCGGGCCGATCCGGACACCTCCCGGGTGGCCGCGGTCGAGGACTTCTACCGCAGGCGCTTCATCTACCAGCTCACCCAGGCCGGCGAGGCCGCGGAACAGGCGCTGTCCGTGTACGACGAGGCGCTGGGGCGTCGCGGCGCGCTGCAGGCGGTGGCGCTGCACGACATCGTCACGCAGCTGCGCGCCCTGCTCGTGATCGCCGCCGAGCACGAGCAGGGCGAACCGGATCCGGCCAAGGCCCACCTGGCGCTGTCCACGCTGACGAACCGGTTCGAGGCGCTGGCGGAGAACGCGCGGGCCTTCATGGGGTCGCTGCAGCGCACCATCGACCTGCACGGCGTCGAGGTCGAGGTGTTCCTCGCCTACAAGGACCGGCTGATCCAGTACCTGGAGCGGTTCATCCAGGACCTGATCACCCTCGGCGGGCGGATCGCGCGGCTCATCGGCGAACTGGAGGAGCAGGGCCGGGTCGGCGTGCTGCTGCGGCTGGCGGCGGCGCGGGAGGCGGCCGACGCCGCCCCGGACGAGGCCGAGAGCGCCGAGGCGCGGGCGCATGCGCGCTGGGCGGCGAAGTGGGCGGGCCTGTCCGCCTGGTTCGTGTCCGCCGACGGCCGCGGGTCCCAGGCCCGGCTGCTGCGCGGTCGCGCCCTCGGCGCCATCCCGCAGCTCCTCGCGGTCGTACGGCAGTTGAACGAGCGGCGGGCCGGGCGTTCGGACCGGTCGGCGGACTTCCGCACCCTGGCCCGCTGGTTCGCCGAGGCCCCCGACGCCGAGGCGCGGCACCGGCTGTGGCGCGCCGCGTTCGGTCTGTACCCGGCCCGGCATCTCACCGTCGACGCCGACACCCTCGCCGACCGCGCGGCCCGCCCGGTGGCCGCCTCCACCCCGTGGGCCGAGGCCGAGCCGCTGCGGATCAGCCCGCAGCTGCGCCGCACCGGCAGCTATGAGCGGCGCGGAAAGCCCCGCAAGGTGCAGGACCGCTCCGAACAGCGGCGGCTGCTGGAGGAGATCGCCGCCAGGCAGGCGGAGGAGATCGCCGCGGCCCGCGCCCGGCTCGCGACGGACGGCACCACCCGGCTGTCCGCGCTGGGCGAACTCGACCCCATGGCCTTCGGCCTGTTCCTGCGGCTGCTCGGCGACGCCCTGGCCACCTGGCGGCCCGGCATGACGACGACCGTCACCACCAGCAACGACGGCACGATGGACATCCGGCTCACCGCGCTCGACGACGGTACGACGGCCGAGATCCGCACGCCGGGCGGGGTGTTCCGCGGCCCCGACCACCTCGTCGAGATCACCGACCTGACCGCGGGTGTCCCCGCACGGGAGGCGCGATGACCACACCCCTGGGTGAGGTGCTGGACGGCCGGCGCACCGCCGAGTACCAGAAGGCCGCACGTGCCCTGCTCAAGGAGCCGCTGCTGCTCGCGCACGGCCCGGACGCCGACGCGTACCGCCTGGTCAGGCAGTACGCCGGCGAGCTGCGCGACTGGTTCGAGCGCAACACCGGCTGGTCGCTGCGGGTGGACGCGGAGGTCGCCCGGCTGCGCAAGACGCCTGGCACCCTCGCCGACGCCGCCCACCCGGCGCGCGAGGCGTCCCGCGCCGGTGCGCCGTTCACCCGCCGCCGCTACGTGCTGCTGTGCCTGGCGCTCGCCGTACTGGAGCGCGGGGAGGCACAGATCGCGCTCGGCCGTCTCGCCGAACAGGTGGTGCTGGAGGCCGCCGACCCGCACCTGGCCGCGGCCGGGTTGGAGTTCACGCTGGAGCGGCGCGACGAGCGAGGAGACCTCGCCGCCGTCGTACGGCTGCTGCTGCGCCACGGCGTGCTGCGGCGGGTCGCCGGGGACGAGGACGCCTACGTCAGTGGAACGGGCGATGTGCTCTACGACGTCCAGCGCCGTGTCCTGGCCGGACTGCTCTCCGCCCGCCACGGCCCCTCCACGATCACGGCCGACGGCTTCGAGGAGCGGCTGGACCGGCTCATCGCGGAGAGCGCGCTGGACAGCGACGAACTGCGGTTCCGGGCGATCCGCCAGAAGCTCACCCGCCGCCTCCTGGACGACCCGGTGCTGTACTACGACGAGCTGAGCGACGAGGAACTCGCCTATCTGACCCGCCAGCGCGCCTTCCTCACCGCCCGCGTCGGCGAACTGACCGGCCTGGTGGCGGAGGTGCGCGCCGAGGGCATCGCCATGGTCGACCCCCAGGACGACCTCACCGACGTACGGATGCCGGAGCAGGGCACCCACGGGCACGTCACCCTGCTGCTCGCCGAGCACCTCGCGGCGGCCGGCGGCGAGGTGAGCCGCGAGGAACTCGAGCGCCGGGTGCGGGAACTGGCCGTCGAGCACGGCGGGTTCTGGTCCAAGAGCGCCAAGCAGCCCGGCGCGGAAGGGGAGCTGGTGGAGCAGGCTCTGGCCAAGCTGACCGCGCTCGCCCTGGTCACCCGCACGCCCCAGGGCGTGGCTCCGCTACCCGCACTCGCCCGGTACGCGGTCGGCGAGACCGTTGTCGTGGAACCGGGAGTCCGCAGTCCCCGCACCTCTCGACGAAAGGCACCGCAGCCGTGACCGCCCTGCCCCAGCCCGCTCCCGGCCGCTGGCGACCGCTGCGCATCGGCCTGGTCGACCTCTTCTACTACGACACCGAGGAGTTCTGGTTCCGCGACGGACGGCTGCTGCTGCGCGGCAACAACGGCACCGGCAAGTCCAAGGTCCTCGCCCTCACCCTCCCGTTCCTGCTGGACGGCGACCTGTCCGCGCGCCGTGTGGAGCCGGACGCAGACCCGAACAAGCGCATGGAGTGGAACCTGCTGCTGGGCGGGGAGCACCCGCACCCCGAGCGGCTCGGCTACACCTGGATCGAGTTCGGCCGCGTCGACGCCGACATCGGAAAGGCCCACTTCCGCACGCTCGTCTGCGGGCTGAAGGCGGTCGCGGGCCGCGGCATCGCCCGACACTGGTACGCCGTCACCGACCAGCGCGTCGGCGAGGACCTGAGCCTGCTGGACGCCACCGGCACCGCGCTGTCCCGGGACCGGCTCGCGGACGCGGTCGCCGGACGCGGCATGGTGTACGACACGGCCACCGCGTACCGCAGGGCGGTCGACGAGGCGCTGTTCGGCCTCGGCGAGCGGCGCTACGCCGCCCTGGTCGACCTGCTGGTCCAGCTGCGCCAGCCCCAGCTGTCGAAACGGCCCAACGAGACCGCCCTGTCCCGGGCGCTGACCGAGGCGCTGCCGCCGATGGACCAGGCGGTCGTCGCGGACGTGGCCGAGGCGTTCCGGTCCCTGGACGAGGAGAAGGAGGAGCTGCGGGCCGCCGCCGAGGCGGAGCGGGCCGCCTCCGCGTTCCTGGACCACTACCGCCGCTACGCCCGCGTCGCGACAAGGCGCCGGGCCCGGCTGCCCCGCAGCGAGCACGCCCGCTACGAGCAACTGCACCGCGACCTGGCCCAGGCCCGTGCCGAACGGGAGGAGGCCGAGCGGGACCGGGCCGCTGCCGCTGAGCGGATCGCCGAGCTGGGGGAGAACGCCACCCGTCTGAAGGCGCAGGAGGCGGCCCTGCGCGAGGGCCCCGAGATGCGCAGCGCCCGGGAGCTGGAGCAGGCGGCGGCCGATGCCCGCCGCACCGCCGGAGAGCTGGCCCGCGCAGAGGCCGACCGGGACGAGGCGGCCCAGGCGCACACCCGGGCGCTCGGCCGCCTGGAGACGGCCCGGCGACGCCTCGACGCGGCCGAGGAGCGGATCGCCGACACGCTCATCCGCGAGCGGGAGGCGGCAGCCGAGGCCCGGCTCGACGGCGGGCTGCGCACCGACGGCGTACCGGAGAGCGAACTGCGGCGTACGGCCGAGGAGTCCGTGGCGCGCCGGCGCCGCACCGTCGAGCACGTGGAGGAGCTGGCGGCCCGCGCCGACGAGGCCGCCGCCGAACGGCGGGCCGCCGCCCGCCGGCTGGACGAGGCCGAGACCGAGGCCGGCCACTCCGCGGGGCGACAGGCCGAGGCCGAGGAGCGGGCCGCCGGGGCGGGCCGGGACCTCGTGGCCCGCGTCCGCGCGCATCTGGACGCCTGCCAAGAGCTGGCCGTCGCCGATCCGGCCGGGCTGCTGGACGGCCTCCAGGACTGGGTGACGCACTGTCAGGGCTCCTATCCCGCAAGGGAACACGCGGCTCAGGCCCACCGCGAACGGGCCGCGCGTCTGGCCGACCGGACGGCGGCCCTCGGACAGGAACTCGCCGGGCTCCGGGCCCGGTCAGCCGAGGCCGAGCGGGAACTGGCCGAGCTGGAGGCGGGCGGCCAGCGCGGCCCCACGGCACCGCACACCCGGACGCCCGGCGTCCGCGACCAGGCGCCGGGGGCGCCGCTGTGGCGGCTGGTCGACTTCCGCGAGCAGCTGCCGGCCGGTGAACGGGCGGGCCTGGAGGCCGCGTTGGAGGCATCCGGTCTGCTGGACGCCTGGGTGCACCCGGACGGCACCGCCGTGCACGCGGACGGGCACGACGTTCTGCTGTCGCCGGGTGCCCCCCTGAGCGGGCCGACGCTCGCCGACGTGCTCCGCCCCGCCGTCGACCACGGCGACGCCCGGGCCCTGTCGGTGGGTGAGGAGACCGTCTCCCGGCTGCTGGCGGCCGTGGGTCTCGGCTCCGGCCGATCCGGTGACACCTGGGTGGCGGCCGACGGCCGCTTCCGTGTCGGGGCGCTGACCGGCGGCTGGTCGAAACCGGCGGCCGTGTACGTCGGCGAGGGCGCCCGCGAGGAGGCGCGCCGGGCCCGGATCGCCGCCCTGCGTGACGAACTCGGCGCCCTGGCGGGCGAGATGGACCGGCTGGACGCCGAGCGCGCCGACGTGGACCGGCGCCGGGGCACCCTCGACACCGAGCTGGCCGCCCTTGCCGACGACGCCGCCCTGCGCCACGCGCACGCGCTCGCCGCCGCCGCCGCCGACGCCGCCCACCGGGCCCGTGCCCGCCGCGACGAATGCTCGGCCGAACTGGCGGCCGTGTCCCGGCAGGAAGCCGAGGCCGCCACCGAAGTCGCCGAGACCGCGGCGGCGGTGAACCTGCCCGCGGACCGGGGCGGCCTGGCCGTAGTCCGCCAGGCCCTGGCCGACTACGGTGCCGTCCTCGCCGCCCTGTGGCCCGCCCTGCGTGAGCGCACCGACGCGGCGCGCGCCCTGGCCGACCAGCGGACCGAGACCGAGCGGGTCGGCGCCCGAGTGGCCGAACTGTCACTGCGTACCGAGGAGTCCGCCCGGCTCGCCGCCGCCGCCGACGCACGCCACACCACGTTGCGCTCCACCGTCGGCACCGCCGTGGCGGAGCTTCAGCGGCGCCTCGCCGAGACCGCCGACGCGCTGGCCGCCTGCGAGGGAGACCAGCGGCGGGCCCGCGAGGACCACACGGCCGCCGACCGGCGCGCTCACCTCGCCCAGGGGCACATCGAACGCCTGGACGTGGACGTCAGTGAGGCGACCGCGGCCCGCGCCGAGGCCATAGCCGCCCTGCAGCGGTTCGCGGCCACCGGTCTGCTGTCCGTCGCCCTGCCCGAAGCCGCAGTACCCCCGCTCGACGCCGGGCCCTGGGCCGCCACCCCGGCCGTCGCCCTCGCCCGCTCCATCGAGACGGAACTGTCCGGAACTGATGATTCCGAGGGGGCCTGGGAGCGGGTGCAGAAGCGGCTCAGCGAGGAGTACAGGAAGCTCCAGGACGCCCTCTCCCGCGGCGGCCACAGCGCCTCCGCCCGGATGGCCGAGGAGGGCATGGTCGTCGAGATCGTCTACCAGGGCCGTCAGCGGGCCGTCCCCGAGCTCGCCGAGGCCCTCGCCGCGGAGGTCGCCGAGCTGACCCGCATCCTGTCCGCGCACGAACGCGAGATCCTCGAGACCCACCTCCTCACCGAGGTCGCCGGCACCCTGCAGGAGCTGATCGGCGCCGCCGAGCGGCAGGTGCGGGCCATGAACGCCGAACTTGAGGAACGGCCCACCTCCACGGGCATGAGGCTGCGCCTGGTGTGGCGCCCCTCGCGCAAGGCCCCGGCCGGGCTCGCCCAGGCCCGCGAGCGGCTGCGCCAGTCCGCCGACGCCTGGACGGTGGAGGACCGGGCCGCGGTCGGCGAGTTCCTGCAGGCCGAGATCGCCCGCAGGCAGGCCGGCGACAGCGCGGGCAGCTGGCTGGAGGTCCTCACCGAGGCCCTCGACTACCGCGCCTGGCACGAGTTCGGCATCGAACGCCACCAGCACGGCAAGTGGGTCCCGGCCACCGGGCCCGCCTCCGGCGGCGAACGGGTCCTGGCCGTGAGCGTGCCGCTGTTCGCGGCGGCCTCCTCGCACTACGCCACGGCCGCCCCGCACGCCCCGCGCCTGGTCACGCTGGACGAGGCCTTCGCCGGGGTCGACGACGACTCCCGCGCCAAGTGCCTTGGTCTGCTGCACGCCTTCGACCTGGATGTGGTGATGACCAGCGAACGCGAATGGGCCTGCTACCCGCAGGTCCCCGGCATCGCCATCGCCCAGCTCTCCCGCGTCGAGGACATCCCGGCGGTCCTGGTGACCCGATGGGAATGGGACGGAGCCGAACGGGTGCGGGGTAGGGAGCCGGGCCAGGGGCTCGTGTCCCTGCCCGCGCAGGCCGTCGCCTCCACCGCTGAGGGCGAGGCCCTGTGGCCGTGAACGACGGGCGGCCCCCGGCGCCCGTCGACCGCGACCGCCTGGCCCGGCTGCTCGGTGGCCCGGACCTCGCCTGGCTGGTCGACCGCGTACGCCGCCGCATGGCACGGGAGGAGCCCCTGACCGGCCCGGTCACCCTGGCCGGCCCCACCCCCGCGCAGCGCGCCGCCGCCGAACGGCTGCTGGGCCGTGCCCCCGGCACCGGATGCTCGCTCAGCGTGCGCCTCGACACGGTGGACGCCGTCCTGCGCCGCTCCGGCGTCAGCCCTGGCGGCCTGGGCTTTGCCGTCACCGCCCTCACCGGGCCCGTCGCCCGGGTCGCCGACGTTCGCGAGCGGCAGGAGCAGGCCTGGCGGGACGCGTACGCCCCGCTCGACGAGCTGACCCGCACCCACAGGCCCCAACTGGCCGGCTGGGCCGAGCGGCTGCGCGCGGACGGCCTCGTACGCCGGCTCGCCCGCACCCCGCAGGCGGCGAAGAACCTTCTGGGCGGCACGGCCGAGGCCCTGCGCCGGCTGCCCGCAGACCCGGCCGTCTCCCTGTCCGTGTTCGCCGCCGCCACCCTCAACGACGCCCACGCCCTCGACGACGGCACCCCGCTCGCCACTCTCGTCCTGTCCGGTGCCCGCGCCCTGACCGGCTTCCCGGAGGGCAGCGGAGCCGAGTGGCGCCGTGAGGCCTGGGCCTCGGCCGGGCTCCTCAGGGACGCCCTGTCCGCCACGGTCCTGACCCTGGGCCTGCACGGCTCCCCCGCCCTCGACTGGGCGGCCGGCGAGGGCGAACCCGCGGTCCTGACGCTACGGCAGCTCACCCGGCAGCCGCCGCGCACGGCACCTGCCGTCGTCCGCGTCTGCGAGAACCCGGCCGTCCTGGCCGTCGCGGCTGACACCCTGGGCACCGCCTGCCCGCCGCTGGTCTGCCTCCAGGGCCAGCCCTCGGCCGCCGCCCTCACCCTGCTGCGCCACCTGCACGCCCACGGAACCACGCTGCGCTATCACGGCGACTTCGACTGGGGCGGTCTGCGCATCGCCTCCGCCCTGCTGCGCCGTGTTCCCTGGCACCCCTGGCGCTACACGGCCGTCGACTACCGTGCCGCTGTCGCGGCCACCCCCCTGGCCCCGCCCCTGACCGGCACGCCGACCACCGCCGCGTGGGATCCGGACCTGCCCGCTGCCCTCACGGAACTCGGTGTGCGCATCGAGGAGGAGACGGTACTCGACGACCTGCTGACCGATCTCGGCCAGTGAGCGGGGCGGCTACGGCACCGTAGCCCTCCCCTGCGTGTCCCAGGCTCCTCCCACGGGGAGGCTCCCAGGACCGCCAGGGGACACGCAGCGGACGGAAGGACCCGGAAAGATCAGGAAGGCCGACGCGGAGAGAACGGCAAAGTGCCTCTGACCTGCTGCTGTAGGAAGACCGAGGCAACAGCGGGGGCGGATCGGAAGATCAGAAAAGGACTCATGATCCGTCGGCCGGGGGTTCGAGTCCCACCCGCCCCACCACGCGCTACATGCGCAGAACCGTTTCTGCTCGCAGGAGTGCGAGAAGGGCGGCGCCGCACCCGAGCGGCTCACCGGTTCACCCGCCCGGCCCCGCCGCAGGGGCCGTCGAGCAGTGGGCTGCTGACGGTCCGTCGGTGGGGGACGTGGCCGGGGTCGCGCCGTGGTGGCGCTGGCGGTGGGTGTACGCGGTGAGCGCCTGCCAGAGGTCGCGGCGGTCGGTGTCGGGCCAGAGGCCGGGTGTGAAGTGCAGCTCCGCGTAGGCCGCGTGCCACGGCAGGAAGTTGGAGACGCGCTGTTCGCCGCCCGTGCGCCAGAGCAGGTCCACGTCCGGCATGTCCGCCAGGGGCAGGTGCCGCGCGAAGTCGTCCTCGGCGATCAGGCCGGGCTCCAGGCTGCCCTCGCGGGCCCGGCGGGCCAGGGCGGCGGCCGTGCGGGTGAGCTCGTCCCGGCCGCCGTAGTCGATGCACATGGTCAGGGTCAGGCCGGTACGGGCGCGCGTGGTGCGCTCCCTCAGGTGGAGCAGGTCGACCAGGTCGGGGGGCAGGCGGCCGGCGCGGCCGTGCCAGCGCAGCCGGACGTCGAGGTCACGGAAGGGGTTCTCGGCCAGTTCGCGGTGCAGCAGGTCGAGGATCGCGTCGACCTCCTCCGGGTCCCGGTGCCAGTTCTCGGTGGAGAAGGTGTAGAGCGTCAGATGGCGCAGGCCGACGTCCAGGGCGCCGTGCACCACCTCGCGGACCGCGGTGGCACCGGCGCGGTGGCCCTCGTGCCGGGGCAGACCGCGCTGCTGGGCCCAGCGGCCGTTGCCGTCCATGATCACGGCGACGTGGGCGGGCAGATCGCCGGGCGGGATCTCGGGGGGCCGCGCGCCGCTCGGGTGGGGCGGCGGCAGCCGGAAGGTGCCGGGGGCGGATGCCGGCCGGGCCGGTGCCGGTGGCCGGTGGGCGCCGGGGCGTTGCGGCGGCGGCACGGTCAGCGGGGTCAGGCTCCAGGCCAGGGCCGCACGGGTCCGGGCGGGGGCGAGGATGCGGGCCCGGGTGCGCAGCGCGGGCCGGGGCGGGGAACGGAGCAGGGCCGGACCCGCGGCGTCGATCGCGTCGAGCTGGGCGCGCAGCAGGGCGGCCATCGTGTGCAGGACCGTGGCGGGGCCGGGGTGCATGCCGCGGGTGAGCGACTCGTGGCTCACCCACTGGCGGGCCAGCCCGGTCAGATGCGTGACCAGGGCGGCGACGGCGGGACTCCAGCGGCGCCGCGTCAGGTCGGCCGCCGACCCGGGGTGGAGGTCGAGGGCCTCGGCGGGCAGCAGGAGGTCGCCCTGGGGGAGGTCGGCGGCCAGGTCGGTGAGGATGTCGGTGAGCCGGACGCCGTCGAGGAACTCCTCGTAGGTCTCCCGGGTGTCCAGACGCAGGGCGACGGGGACTCCGGCCCGGTCGAAGACCGTGCGGACCAGGCCGAACCAGGGCAGGAGGTTGTCCCGGCCCCAGGTGCGCCACTCGGCCCAGTCGGTGAAGTGCCTGCCACCGGTGTCGTCCCGGACCTGGGCCATGGCGTCCCGCAGCTCGGACACGTCCAGGCGCCAGCGGTTCGCGGTGTCCACCAGGGCGCGGCGGACCGGGTCCGGGCTCGATCCGGTGGGCAGTTCGCGGTGCAGGGCGCTGATCCAGGCCCCGACCCGGGCGGCCCGCTCGGCGGCGGGCGCGGTGCGGTCGTCGCCCAGGTCGTCCAGGGCGTTGGCGGCCGCCCACAGGGCGTGCAGCGCCGGGCGCAGGGCCGCGGGCACCAGCTGGATCAGCGCGTACTCCGCCGGGTCCTCGTCCTTCGTCCGGCGCCGGCACAGTCGGTAGGCCGCCCGCAGGGCCGGGTCGTCGCCGGACACCGGGGGGCCGGCCGGTCCGGGGGGCGCGGAGGTCGCTTCGAGGTCTGCCGGTGCTGTGGTCGCGGGGGGCACGTCGCTCACACCGAGGACGATACGTCCTGGTTCTGCGCGGTGAGCACAGGGGCCGGGCGCGCGTCAGCGGGGGTCGTCACGGGCCCGGCCCCGGGTCCGGGCGCACCGCCTCGGTGATGCCGGCCCGGGCCGCCTCCAGCTGTGCGGCGAAGGCGATGCCGAGGAAAAGGACCACCCCGGTCAGGTTGGCCCACAGCAGCAGGGCGACGAACGCCGTCAGCGGCCCGTACACCTCGCCGAAGGAACCGCTCTCGGCGACGTAGAGGGCCAGCAGCCAGGTAGCCGCGATCCACAGCACCAGATGGACCGCCGAGCCGAACGCCAGCCAGGTGTAGCCCGGTTGGTCCCGGCGGGGCGCCCAGCGGAAGATCGCCGACGAGGCGACCCAGGCGAGCACCACGCCCAGGGGCAGGTCGAGGGCGCCCCACCAGTCGAGCCAGGTGCGGGACCAGCCGTAGGCCTCCACCACCGCACTGCCGACGGCGTCGCCGGCGACGAGTACGAGGAACCCCAGCACCATCGGCATGCCCGCGGCGAGGGCGAGGAGCAGGGCACGGCCGTACTTGGCCAGGAAGGGCCGGTCGCGCTCGATGCCGTAGATGCGGTTGGCGCCCCGCTCGACCTGGGCCATCGCCGAGGCCAGGTTGAGTACGGCGAAGGCCAGGCCCGTCCACATGGCGACGGCGCCCCAGGCGCCGGAACCGGCGCTGCGCTCGGTGCCGTCGAGGGCGTCCTCGATCAGCTCCGCGCTGGCGCCGGGCACGATCCGGCCGAGGGTGAGTTCGATGACCCGCCCCACGCTCTCGGTGTGCACGGTGGTGGCCACGCCGACCAGGGCGATGGTGAACGGCACCATCCCGAGTACCACCTGGAAGGCGAGGGAGCGGGAGTTGCTGAAACCGTCGGCGTAGCGGAACCGGGTGAACGCGTCGACGAGCAGCCGGCGGCCCCCGTAGCGCCGCAGCGCGGTGAACGCCTCGTCTCCGGAGAGTTCCTCCCCGATCATGTCCCGCGTCTGCGGGACATGTACTGCGGTGCCCATCGAGAAGGTCCCCTTCTGCCTGCCCTGCTGTACCGGACCAGCATGCCGGGCGGTACGTCAGAAGGGCATACGACCACGCGTGCGGCGACCGGCCGAGCCGCTGCGGCTCACCGCGCGGGAGCTCGTGTGGAAGGGCTTGCTGAAGAGCCTGCCCAGGACGCCGGGGGCCTTGCTGCCGGCGCGGGCACCCGCGCCGAGCGAACGCTGGGTCCCGCGCTCGGGGTGGCGCGAGAGACGGGGGACGAGGAAGGCGAGCAGGGCCAGGACGACGCACCCGGCGATGACGACCGCGATGATCACGAGTAACTCCCTTGACTGGTTGGGGAGGTACGGGTGCCCCGTCGTACCGCCTCCATGTGGCCTTGTCCGTTCAGCCCCGGCGGCGCCGCGCGACAGCCCGCTGCAGCGCGGCGCGCAGTTCGGGCGACGGCGGGGGCCCGCCCGCTTCCGCGCTCGCCGTCACCGCCGCCGCGACATCGCGCAGCTTGGTGTTCGACAGCTGGGACGTCTCCCGCAGGATGTGCCACGCCTCGTCGGACGTGCAGCCGTGCGTGGCCATGAGGATGCCCCGGGCCTGGTCGATGACCGGGCGGGAGGCGATGGCCTGGCGGAGCTGCTCGACCTCCTCCTGCAACACGTGCAGGCACTCCGCGCGTTCCAGGGCGACCGCCGAGGAGGCGGGAGCGGTCGGCGGCCCGGCGGGAATCGGGCCCGTGACGGCCAGGCCGGTCAGCGGGTCCGTCGTGTCGAGTCCCGCCAGCTCCAGGATCCGGCGCGGCTGGCCGTTCCAGTTCGTCGCCGTCACCGTCAGGGACCGCCGCCGGCCGTGGTCGGCCAGCACGTCCAGGAACTGCAGACCGGCCGTGTCCATGAAGTGCACGCCCGCCATGTCCAGGTCGACCCGGGTGACGGTGGCCGGCAGACCGGCCAGGGTCCGGGCCAGGATGTCCGCGCAGCCGTGAACGAGCTCACCCCGCGGGGTGAGCTCGGCGCGGTCCGCGTCGACGCGGCCACAGATGACCAGGGTGTCCAGCCCTCCCGTGAGATGTGGTGATGCCGCTGAGGTCATGTCACCGCCTTGTCGGTCCTCGTCGGTCGTGTTCGTCTCGCTCGCCGGACTGCGCGACGTCACTCGCCCCCCGTGGACGTCGGTGTGAGGTGCGCCTGCCCGCCGTACGGCGTACTACACACCCTTCGGGGGAATGAGCTCTCGTCGTACGGGTACGAGCGCAGTGGGTCCAGAAGCATCGGGAGAGGGCCTTGAACACTCGGCATCAGCTGTCGGAGACCGGCCCGCGAGGCCCGGTGCCGGGCCTCGCGGTGTTCCCGCTGGCCGGGCAGCATGGCGTCCGGGCGGCCGGCGAGGTCGGCCTGACGACCCGCGCGATCTGGGAAGGCGTACTGGAACAGGCTGTTCGCGAGGACGATGACGTGTACCACCTGGAGCTGTCCGGCGTGACGTTCGTCGACGTCGCGGGCGTCGGCGCGCTCGCGGCCGCCGCCGGGCGGCTCCGGGACGGCCGGCGGTTCGTGGTGCGCAGGCCGCCGCCCGCCCTGCGGCGCATGCTGGACCTGCTGTGGCCGGGCCAGAGGGGAATCGAGGTGTCGACGTCATGACCGCTGCCGTCACCGAGGCCTTCGGGCCGCTCGACCCCTTCGCCCACCCCGCGCTCTTCTACCGGGACGAGCAGGAGTACCTCGACGGCACCCTGCCGTTCGTGCACGACGGCCTGGACGCCGGTGAGCCGGTCGCCGTCGCCGTGCCCGGCAAGAACCTCGCCCTGATCAAGGACGCCCTGGGAGACGCCGCCGGAGCCGTGCGGCTGCTGGACATGCGCGAGGCCGGACGCAACCCCGGGCGGATCATCCCCGGCGTGCTGCGCGCCTTCGCCGACGCCCAGCCCGCCGACCGCCGGGTGCGGATCATCGGCGAGCCCGTCTGGCCGGGCCGCTCCGACACCGAGTACCCGGCCTGCGCCCAGCACGAGGCGCTCATCAACGCCGCCTTCCGGGGGCGTACGGCGACGATCATGTGCCCGTACGACGTGGCGCGGCTGCCCGAGCACATGGTCGCCGACGCGTACGCCACCCACCCCGCCGTCATCCACCCCGGCTCCCGCACGGCGCGCGACAACGACGCGTACGCCCCCGAGGAGGTCGTCAGCCGCTACAACGAGCCGCTGGCGCCGGTGCAGGACGCGCTGACGTTCTCCTTCGTCTCCGACTCGCTCTCCCACGCCCGGCACGTGGCCGTCGGGGAGGGCGCGCGGCTCGGCCTGACCGGCGTGAAGCTGGACGACCTGGCCCTCGCCACGGCCGAACTCACCACCAACAGCGTGGTGCACGGCGGTGGTTCGGGCGTCCTGCGGGTGTGGGCCGAGGACGGGTACGTGGTGTGCGAGGTCCGCGACGAGGGACAGCTCGCGGACATCCTGGCCGGACGCCGGCCCGTGCCCCGCGAACAGCGCGGCGGGCGCGGGGTCCTGCTGGTCAACCTGATCGCCGACCTGGTGCGGGTGCACCGGAGCGACACCGGGACGACCGTGCGCTGCTGGTTCGCCCGCTGACCGGCGCCTGACGCTCAGGTGCTCAGCGGGTCCAGCGCCAGCGGCGCGATCCGGCCCTCCAGCATCGCGCCGAGACCCTGCACGGCGCACACGTCCGGGCGCTCGGCGATGTGCACCGGCATGCCCGTCGCCTGACGCAGCATCTGGTCCAGGCCCGGCAGCAGGGCGCTGCCGCCGACCATCATGATCCCCCGGTCGCCGAGATCGGCGACCAGGTCGGGCGGGCAGGACCGCAGTACCTTGCCGATGCCGTCGAGGACCGCGGTGAGCGGCGTCTGGATGGCGTCCCGGACGGCCGCGGTGTCGACCTGGACGGAGCGGGCCAGGCCGGTGGCGACGTCCCGGCCGTGGATCTCCGTGGAGGCCGGGCCCTGCGCGGTGAGGCCGTTGCCGGACAGGGCCAGCTGCAGCGGCCGTACCGACTGGCTCGGCAGCATCAGCTCGTGCTCGTGGCGCAGGTGCTGCACGATCGCCTGGTCGACGGCCTCGCCGCCCACCGGGATGCGCTCGGCGGTGACGATCGAGCCGAGCGACAGCACGGCCACCTGAGTGGCCGCCGCCCCGCACACCATGATCATGGTCGCCTCGGGCTGCTCCATGGGCAGCCCGCAGCCGACGGCGGCGGCGATGAGCGTGTCGACCAGCTCCACGCGGCGCGCACCGAGGCCGACGAGCGTCTCGATCGCGGCGCGCTGGGCCAGCGGGTCGGCGTCGTGCGGGGTGCAGGCGGCGGCGCGCAGGATCGGCTTGCGGCGCAGGCTGCGGCGCATCTTGTCGCCGAGCAGGTGCCGCAGCATGCGCTGCGCCATCTCGATGTCGACGACGGTCCCGCCGGAGACCGGCCGGACCACCCGGATGTAGTGCGGGGTGCGGCCCGTCATCTTCTCGGCGAGCTCGCCGACCGCGATCAGCGCGCCGGTGCGGGTGTTCACGGCGGCGGCCGACGGCTGGTCGACGACGAGCCCGGCGCCCTTGACGTAGACGCGTGTGCGGGCCGCCCCCAGGTCGACGGCGAAGTGGCAGCGGCGCAACTGCTCCAGACTGGCGGTCATGGCAGGTCCTCCCGAGAGCACAGACCGTGGGGGGCCGCCAGGTGGCGGGCCTCGCAGACGTGGGTCCGCCGGGATGGCGGGCCTCTTTCGCATCGTGCGCGGCAGGGGGCCGGGCCGCCTTTCCTGGGGGGCCGGGCGGGGCGCCGCCGAACGGGGGGTTCGCCGTTCTAGTGCCGCAGCAGGCAACGTTCGCCCCGTCGCGACGCCCGGCACGCACTCTCGCCGCACCGGGCACAAACCCAAGTACATCCAGTACGAGGGCATGCACCCGGCACGCCGAGAGCACGCACCGGACGCCGCTCCTTGACGGGCAAACGTTGCCTGCCGCGGCACTAGGTCACAGGGAGTACGCGGCCTCCAGCAGGGGCGCGAGGGAGGTCACGGTCGTCTCGCGGCCGGCGTCGCGCAGCTGCCGGCCGGTGGTGGTGTTCCGGGCGAGGCCGACGAAACGCAGCCCGGCCCGCTGGGCGGCGGCGAGCTCGGCGACCGTGGAACCGACGACCAGGCCTGTCGCGGCCGATCCCTCGCAGGCGTCGAGGGCGCGCAGCACGCAGTCCGGGTGCGGGGTGAGCGGCGCGAGGTCCTCGCCGCGTCCGTGGACGCCGGCCAGGGGCAGGGCGCCGCAGGGCCGCAGACAGCGGGGTACGGCCTCGGCGCAGACGTCCGTGATGCGCAGACGCGGCGCCCTCAGGCGTGCAGGGTGCGCACCAGGGACGCGGAGTTGCGGGTCGCCGGGGCGGCGCAGCCTCAGCCGCACGCAGCGGTGCAGGAAGGCGGGCGGGAACTCGCGCTCCCCGTTGCTGGTCAGCACGACGAACGGAAAGGCCCGGCAGCGGACCCGGCCGCGGCGGACGGCGACGGGGGTGTCCGTGCCGTCGCCACGGGAGACCAGGCGCGAGCCGGACCGCTCCTCCACCGCCTCGACCGCGACCACGGCCCCGTCACCGGTCTTGAACTCGACCAAACCCGTCCACGACACCCCGTCGTCCGATTGCGCTGGGCAGCCATATGGTGACGGAAGGTACGTGAGGACGCCGAGGGCATTCGCGGAACTCACCCACCGACCGTCCCCCGGATCACCCCCAGCTCCACCAGGTCCTGCGGCCGGATGCGGAGTTGGTCCGCCGTCGACTCGACCTCGCGCGGGGGCCGTTTGAGGATGGCCGCGGCCAGTTCCGGCGCGATCACCGAGAAGTAGCTGTCGGGTGTGGCCCAGGTGTTGCCGGGGGCGGCCAGGGCCAGGGCGCCGCCCGAGCCCCCCTCGCCGATCACCAGCGTGGTCACCGGGGTGCGGGCGCTCGCGATCGCGCCGAACAGGTCGGCGATGGCCGCGCCCGCGCCCTGCCGCTCCGCCTCCGCGTCGTTGGCCGCACCCGGGGTGTCCACGAGGGTCAGCACCGGGACGCCGAGCCGGTCCGCGAGGCGGATCAGCCGGGCGGCGGTGCGGTATCCGGCGGGGCGGGTCGCGGTCCCGGTCTGCGCGGCGTACGCGACCGTACGGCCCTCGTGCGTGCCGAAGCCGCACAGCATGCCGTCCGGGTCGGTGCCGCCGCAGCGGTCGCCGCTGATCTCCGTCCTCTCGGTGAAGTAGGCGTCCAAGTAGGCGTCGGCGCGCGGGCGCTGCGGGGAACGGGCCCGGCGGACGGCGTCCCAGCCGGTGACGGGCAGGACCGCGCACTCGCCGAGCGGTTCGGGCGGCGGCGCGGGCGTGGTGGACGGGCGGGTCAGCAGCCGCAGCCAGAGTCCGAGCATCTCGCGCAGCTCCTGAGGCCGTACGACCGCGTCCGCCGCGCCGGCCGCGACCTGCGCCTCCGCCGTGTACGCCGCCGGGTCCGCGTCCGAGGGCCGCACCCGGGACCCGGCGAAGCCCACCTGGGCCCCGGGCAGCGCGAGCACCACGTCCGCGCCCGCGCCCAGGGTGGCCCAGCCGCCCCCGGTCGTCGGGTCGCGCAGGACCGCCACCTGCGCGAGACCGGCCTGCCGGGTGAGCGCCGACTGGCGTGCCACCCGCTGGAGTTGGGTCAGCGCGAGCATGCCCTCCTGCATGCGGCTGCCTCCCGTCGCCACCAGGGGCACGACCGGGAAGCGCCGTTCGCGGGCGTACGCGTACGCAGCCTCCAGCCGGTCTCCGGTGCGCTGACCGAGGGAGCCGCCGAGGAAGCCGAACTCGAACGCGATCAGCACGGCCCGGACGCCGCCGACGCGGGCGGTGCCGCAGACCACGGACTCCTGCTCGCCGGTGCGTTCGGCGGCCCGGGCGCGGGAGTCGTCGTAGCCCGGCCAGGCGAGTGGGCCGTCGGGCCGCGACTGCCGTGCCGGGGCGGGGAGTTCGGCGAAGGTGGCGTCATCGGCGAGGGCGGTGACGACCTCGCGCGCGGAGAGGCGCTCAGCCATGGGCCAGCGCCCGCTTCATGATCTTCCCCATGTCGTTGCGGGGCAGCGCGTCCAGGTGGTGCACGACCCGCGGCCGCTTGTGCGGCGCGAGCCGCCGCGCCACATGGTCCGCCAGCTCCTCCAGTGCCGGGGGCGCCTGGGGGTCCGCCGGCACGATCCACGCCACGATCCGCTCGCCCAGGTCGGCGTCCGGCTCTCCGGTGACGGCCGCCTCCCGCACCCCGGGGTGTTCGAGGAGCGCGTTCTCGATCTCACCGGCCCCGATCTTGTAACCGCCGCTCTTGATCAGGTCGGTGGCCTTGCGGCCGACGATCCGGACGTAGCCGTCGGGGTCGCGCACCGCCATGTCGCCGGTGCGGAACCAGCCGTCGGCGGTGAAGGCGGCGGCGGTCGCGTCGGGGCGGTTGAGGTACTCGGTGAACAGGTTCGTCCCGCGCACCTGGATCTCGCCCACCGTCTCCCCGTCGTACGCGGTGACCTCCGAGCCGTCCTCCTCGACCAGCCGCAGCTCCACGCCCGGCAGCGGCATGCCGACCGTGCCCGGGCGGGCCTCGCCGTCGGCACGGACGCTGGTGTTCATCAGCGTCTCCGTCATGCCGTACCGCTCGATCACCCGCCGCCCGGTCGCGGTCGCGATCCGGCCGTGGTCGTGCACCGGCAGCGCGGCGGAACCGGAGACCAGCAGCCGGGCTCCGGTCAGTGCCTTCACCAGGTCCGGGTCGCTCGTCACGGCCTCGGCGATGCGGTGGTACATCGTCGGCACGCCGAACAGCATGGTCGCGCCGCCGCTCAGCTCGCGGGCGACGCCCTGGGTGCTGAAGCGGCCCAGGTGCCGCACCGATCCGCCGCGCCGCAGCGGGCCGAGGGTGCCCAGGACCAGGCCGTGCACGTGGAACAGCGGCAGTGCGTGGACGAGGACGTCGTCGCCGGTCCACTGCCAGGCGTCGGCCAGCGCGTCCAGGGTGCTGGCGACGGCCCGGCGCGGGATGACGGCTCCCTTGGGCGGGCCGGTGGTGCCGGAGGTGTAGACGACCAGGGCCGGGTCCTCGTCCGCGGCGCGGTCCTCGGGGGCCGGGCCGGTGGCGTGTACGTCGACGTCCACGCGGGTGAGGTCCCGCAGGGGCGCGGGGAGCAGGTCGCCGGGAGCGGTGAGCACGAGTTCGGGGGCGCTGTCGGACAGGATGTGCCCGAGTTCCTTCTCACCGGACTTGGGGTTGAGCGGCACGGCCGGGACTCCGGCCAGCAGCGCGGCGACCACGGCGACGGCCGTCTCCATCGTGGGCGTCGCCCAGACGGCGACCCGCGTGGCTCCGCCGATGCGGCCCGTGAGCGCTCCGGCCGCGGTGGCGAGCTGCGCGTAGGTGAGGGAGCGCTCGCCGAACCGGAGGGCCGGACGGTCGGCCGGGCTGTCGGTCAGGGCCGGGAAGAGAGGGATCACGCGTCACATCTCCTTGGCTGGTGCCTGCTGGTGCCTGCTGGTGCCTGCTGGTGCCTGCTGTTGTCCGTGGGCGGTCGTCCCCGGCCGGGTCATCCCCAGCCGGGGACGACCATCACCAGCCAGGCCGCCGCCGGTACGACCGCCACCACAATCCCTCCGTACACCATCAGCTGCCGGAACAAACGCTCGCGGTCCAGGTCCGGGGCGGCGGCCAGCACGAGGGCGCCGTTCGTGGAGAACGGGCTCACGTCCACGACGGTCGCCGGGCAGCCCCGGCAGGCCGCCGCGGCCATGCGGCGCCACGTCCGCACAGTGGCGAGGGTGCGGCTGCTGGACTGGGAGCCGGGGGAGGAGAGCCAGGACCCTGGGGGCGGTCGGGTTCTGGGTCGTCCGGTCAGCTCCCCACCACGTCCGCCACCACACAGCTGACGTTGTCCGGGCCGCCCGCCGCGTTCGCCGCCGCGACCAGGGCCTGGACGGTCTCGTCCGGGGACGCGGGCGCGACGAGGAGTTCCCGGACCCGGTGCTCGGGGACGACGGCCGACAGGCCGTCGGAGCAGAGCAGATAGCGGTCGCCGGGGCGAGCGTCGTGCAGGCGCAGGTCCGGGACCGCGCCGGTGCCGCCTCCGGTGAGGGCCTTCAGGAGCATCGCGCGCTGGGGGTGGGAGACCGCCTCCTCGGGCGCCAGCCGGCCCTCGTCGACCATCGACTGCACCATCGTGTGGTCGTGGGTGATGCGGAACAGTTCGCCGTCGCGCAGCAGATACGCGCGGGAGTCGCCGATGTGCACCAGCGCCAGCCGCGAGCCCGTCCACAGCAGGGCCGTCAGGGTCGTGCCGATGTCGTCGGAGCCGTCGGCGACGTCCCGCACGGCCTGTTCGGCGCCCCGCACCGCGTCCTCCAGGACATTGAGGACGCCGCCGGCCGGCACCTCGTCCGTGTCCAGGAAGCGCAGTGCCTCCACGGCGGCGCTGCTCGCGGGCGCGCCCGCCGGCCCGTAGCCGTCGGCCACGGCCAGCAGCCGGGTGCCCGCGTAGGCGGTGTCCTGGTTGGCGGGGCGCACGCGGCCGGTGTCCGAGTGGGCGGAGTAACGCAGTTCCAGCATGGCGGTGTCCTTCCCGGGCCCGTTGGGGTCCGTCGTCAGGTGATCGACCAGGAACGCGGCGAGGTCCCGCCGGACCGCCGTCTCCGCCTCGACCCGCGCCCAGTAGGCACGGATCTCGCGGGCGGCGGCCGACGGATCGCGGTCGTGCAGGAGACACACCCGGTGGATCTCGGCCAGCGGCATACCCAGCCGCCGCAGCCACGCCACCAGCCGGGCCCGCTCCAACTGCCCCGCCGCGTAGTACCGGTATCCGGTGTCCGGATCCACGCGAGCGGGCCGCAGCAGGTCCAGCTCGTCGTACAGGCGCAGTGCCTTCGGCGAGAGCCGGCACGCCTTCGCGAACGCACCGATCGTGAGCATGGTCATGCGTCCCCCTGCGGTCCCCGCGCTCGTTCTCGTTCCGCCACCGATGCTGGGGCTTCACCGAAGGTGAAGGTCAAACGGGCTGTCACGGGTTCCGGAGGGGATTGTTAGCCTGCGACGGACATCGAGTCGATCGCCCGTACGAGAATGGAGTCGCCGTGGCCGGCACCCCGCGCATCGCCGTCGTCACCTACGACCCCCGCGGCGAGGAGCACAAGGACCGGACCTGCCGGTGTTGGTGGCGGCGCTGCGGGAGGCCGATGCCGTCGCCGTCCACCTTGCTTGCCGGGCAGGGGAAGCTGAATCGTCGCCAGGGCGATTCGGCGTCTTGGGAGAGACGGCGGTGAGGCTGGCTTCGGGCCGTTCGTGGTGTCGGCGGGTTGGGGGTCCTGTGGTCGGGGGCTGTCCTGGAAGGTGAAAGAGTGCCGGTCACTCTCACGGGTGATGCTGAGCGAAGGTGTGCGCGGGAGGCGAACGGGGTGGCTAGGTTCGTGGTGTGTCACGTTTCCGGATGTATCCGTCGCCCGCGCAGGCCGAGCAGATGCTCACGCACTGCGCGCACGCCCGGTACGTCTGGAACCTTGCCGTTGAGCAGCATGCGCACTGGCGGCGGTGGCGTAGGAGTGCGCCCGGTTTCGCGGAGCAGTGCCGTCAGCTGACCGAGGCCCGGCAGGCAAACGAGTGGCTGGGCTCGGGGAACGCGGACGTGCAGCAGCAGGCACTGAAGGACTTCGCCAAGGCCAAGAACGCCAGGTTCGCGTCCGGGTTTGGTGAGCCGACCTGGCGCAGGAAGTACCGGCACGAGGGCTTCAGGGTTATCGGCGCCGGCCGTGTGCCGGAGTGCAACGCTGACGGGTCGCCGAAACTGAACGCGAAGACCGGCAAGCAGGTCATGGGCCGGTCGGTCGTCGTGCACAGGCTCAACCGGCGGTGGGCTCAGGTCAAAGTGCCCGGCTGCGGCTGGGTCCGGTTCCGTCTCAGCGCCAAGGGCAAGGGCGCGAAGCTGCCCGAGGCGAAGACGTTCCGGGTCACCTTCCGCAACGGGCAGTGGCACATCGCGTTCGCAGTCATCCCTGAGCCGATCCCGGCGCCCGGCACGGGCAAGGTGATCGGCATCGACCGGGGCGTCACGATCACCGCTGCCCTCTCGGACGGCCGGAAGCTGAACTGCCCGCAGCTCACCGGCAGGGAACGCGCCCAGGTCCGAAAGCATGAGCGGCGGGCGGCCAGAGCGAGGAAGGACAGCCCCCAGAAGGCGGCCGAGTACGCGAAGGCCGCCAGGCTCAAGGCGCGGGAGGCGAACCGGCGCAGGGACTGGTGCGAGAAGACCAGCACCATGCTCGCCCGCTCTTATGGCCTTGTCCGGTTCGAGAAGCTGAACATCCAGAACATGACCCGCTCCGCGAGAGGAACGGTGGAGCAGCCCGGCACGAACGTGGCGCAGAAGTCCGGCCTGAACCGGTCGATCCTCGCCCAGGGCTGGGGCCTGCTCCGCCAGCGCACCGAGCACAAGGCCCCCGGCCGGGTCGAAGACGTTCCCGCCCCCTACACCAGCCTGCGGTGCAGCGCCTGCGGATGGATCGAGAAGAAGTCACGCAAGAGCCAAGCTGACTTCGAGTGCGTATCCTGCGGCTTCACCTGCAACGCGGACAACAACGCAGCAACCAACGTCGCGGCAGGACAGGGCGGGATCCCCCGCCCCCGGTGCTCAGCCGGTGCCGGAGGGGCGACAACGGCCACCAGCCGTTCGAGCGCCCGTGAACCTCAACCCAACTGGGTTGGAATCCCCCTCTTTTAAGGGGTCCTTTCACTATGCCCGTCCGGGTCGCGCGGTCTGGCACCGCACCTCGCCGCGTTGCCGAAAAGCCCTAGTAGCTCCGCTACGAGGGCTTCCCGGCGCCTTGCGACGCACGGCACCAGACCACGCGCCCTGATCGGACGCTCATAGTGAAAGGACCCCTAAGAGGGGGAGGATGTCAACTGGGACTACAGCTGGCGCGCCGAGGAGTTCACGGCGTGGGCCGAGCGGTGCGGGAAGGCGACACGGCTCGCCAACCCGGTGGACATCGTGCGGTGGAACGCCGACAAGCGCTACCTCGGGCAGCTCGCGGAGGCCGGAGTGCCCGTCGTGCCCACCCGGTACTTCGCGCCCGGTGACCCCGTCGACCTGCCCGCCGACCGCGAGTACGTCGTGAAGCCCGCCTCCGGGGCCGGTGCCCGGTACGCCGCCCGCTACCCGGCCGGGGAGCGGGACGCCGCCGTGCGGCAGGTCGAGCGCATGCACGCCGAGGGGTTCACCGTCATGGTGCAGCCCTACCTGACCGGCATCGACATTTACGGCGAGCGGGTCCTACAGTTCTTCGGCGGACGCCTGCTGCACGCCGGCGTCAAGGGCGCCGTCCTCGCGCCGGGCACGCCGTACGACGCCGACAAGGTAGCCCACCCCGACCTCCGGCCCTGGGAGCCGACCGCCGCCGAACTGGCCGTCGCCGAGCGGGCGCTGGCCGCCGTGCCCGGCGATCAGGAGCCGCTGTACGCGCGCGTGGACCTCGTCACCGGGCCGGACGGCGAGGCGTGCGTGATGGAACTGGAACTGATCGAGCCGAACCTGTTCCTGTGGCTCCACCCGGGTTCCGTGCCGAGGGTGGTCGAAGCGGTCCTGGCCGCCGCCTGATCACGACGCCGGGGGCAGGGATCTCTCAGTCCTGACGGCCGGTGACGGCCACCCGCTGCACCAGCCCCCACGTGAACTCCGCGACGGCCTCCCGCCTGACGCCCTCGGCGTCGGGTGCGGTGAACGCCAGACCCCAGCGGGTCGGTGCCGTGCCCTCCAGGGGGCGGGCCGGGGCGAAGGCGCGGGCCGCCTCGTCGACCGTGCAGGACCAGGGCGTGAGGTCGTCCAGCGTGCGCAGCTCGGGGCCCTTCGCGCCCGGCGCGCGGACCAGCCACTCGTTCCACACCGCGCGGTTCGGGGCGGTCAGCACCTCGAAGCGCAAGGAGGGCCACAGGGGCACCGGCCACAGCCAGGCCTCGCAGTCGAGATCGCCGATCCGCCGCGGCGTACGGGACTCCGGCTCGCCCAGCACCTGGCGGATGGGGGTCCCCCCTGTTCGAGCGGAGCCGAGAACTTGGGGGAGGGACAGGGACGCCCGGGAGCGCGGGGAGCGGACCATCGCCTGCCAGCGCCGGTTCGCCTCGCGCATGTCCGCGATCGACACCCCCAGTTCATGGCGGGCGTCCTCCACGAGCCCGGGGTTGTGGTCGGCCATGCGGCGCAGCAGGACCAGCTGGAAGTCGAGCGGGGTGAAGGGGCTAGTGCCGCGGCAGGCAACGTTTGCCCGTCAAGGAGCGGCGTCCGGTGCGTGCTCTCGGCGTGCCGGGTGCATGCCCTCGTACTGGATGTAC
>NZ_JACHCX010000014.1:0-232353 GCF_014207295.1 Streptomyces sp. AK010 | reverse complement strand
AGCGGGTCATCGGGGAGATCAACCGCACCGACCCCGATGTGATCTTCCTGGCCGAGGCGTTCACCCGCCCGGCGATGATGCACACCCTGGCCCAGATCGGCTTCCAGCAGTCCTACACCTACTTCACCTGGCGCAACTCCAAAGAGGAGCTGACCGAGTACCTGACGGAGCTGTCGGGTGAGGCCGCCTCCTACATGCGGCCCAACTTCTTCCCCAACACCCCCGACATCCTGCACGCCTACCTCCAGCACGGCGGCCGTCCCGCCTTCGAGGTCCGGGCCGTGCTCGCCGCGACGCTGTCACCGTCCTGGGGCATCTACTCCGGCTACGAACTGTGCGAGAACACCCCGCTGCGCGAGGGCAGCGAGGAGTACCTCGACTCGGAGAAGTACCAGCTCACGCGCCGCGACTGGGCCGCCGCCGAACGCGAGGGCCGCACCATCGCCCCGCTGCTCACCCGCCTCAACACCGTCCGGCGGGAGAACCCCGCCCTCCAGCAGCTGCGCGACCTCCACTTCCACCACGCCGACCAGGAGGCGGTGATCGCCTACTCGAAGCGGAAGGGTTCGAACACGGTTCTGGTGGTCGCCAACCTCGACCCCCACCACACCCAGGAGGCCACGGTCTCGTTGGACATGCCGCAACTCGGCCTGGACCGGCACGAGTCGGTGCCGGTGCGCGACGAGCTCACCGGCGAGACCTACCACTGGGGCAGGGCCAACTATGTGCGCCTCGACCCGGGCCACCGGCCCGCGCACGTCTTCACGGTCCTGCGACCGTCCACCCCGGAGATCGGAGGGTCACCCACAACATGATCGTCAACGAACCCGTTCCGGACACCTTCGAGGACACTCCTGCCAGGGACCGTGACCCGGAGTGGTTCAAGCGCGCCGTCTTCTACGAGGTGCTCGTCCGCTCCTTCCAGGACAGCAACGGCGACGGCGTCGGCGACCTCAAGGGCCTGACCGCGAAGCTGGACTACCTCCAGTGGCTCGGCGTGGACTGCCTGTGGCTGCCGCCGTTCTTCAAGTCCCCCCTGCGCGACGGCGGCTACGACGTCTCCGACTACACGGCCGTGCTGCCGGAGTTCGGCGACCTCGCGGACTTCGTGGAGTTCGTCGACGCCGCCCACCAGCGCGGCATGCGCGTGATCATCGACTTCGTCATGAACCACACCAGCGACCAGCACCCCTGGTTCCAGGAGTCGCGCAAGGACCCCGACGGGCCCTATGGCGACTACTACGTGTGGGCGGACGACGACAAGCAGTTCCAGGACGCGCGGATCATCTTCGTCGACACCGAGGCCTCCAACTGGACCTACGACCCGGTGCGCAAGCAGTACTACTGGCACCGGTTCTTCTCCCACCAGCCGGACCTCAACTACGAGAACCCGGCCGTGCAGGAGGAGATGATCTCCGCCCTGAAGTTCTGGCTGGACCTGGGCATCGACGGGTTCCGGCTGGACGCGGTGCCGTACCTGTACCAGCAGGAGGGCACGAACTGCGAGAACCTGCCGGAGACGCACGACTTCCTGAAGCGGGTGCGCAAGGAGATCGACGCGCAGTACCCGGACACGGTGCTGCTGGCGGAGGCCAACCAGTGGCCCGAGGACGTCGTCGACTACTTCGGCGACTACCCGAGCGGCGGCGACGAGTGCCACATGGCGTTCCACTTCCCGGTCATGCCACGCATCTTCATGGCGGTACGGCGGGAATCGCGCTACCCGGTCTCCGAGATCCTGGCCAAGACCCCGGCGATCCCGTCGAACTGCCAGTGGGGCATCTTCCTGCGCAACCACGACGAGCTGACGCTCGAGATGGTCACGGACGAAGAGCGCGACTACATGTGGGCCGAGTACGCCAAGGATCCCCGCATGCGCGCCAACATCGGCATCCGCCGCAGGCTCGCTCCCCTGCTGGACAACGACCGCAACCAGATCGAGCTGTTCACGGCCCTGCTGCTGTCGCTGCCGGGTTCGCCGATCCTGTACTACGGCGACGAGATCGGCATGGGCGACAACATCTGGCTCGGTGACCGGGACGCGGTGCGCACGCCGATGCAGTGGACACCCGACCGCAACGCGGGGTTCTCCTCGTGCGACCCGGGACGGCTGTTCCTGCCCACGATCATGGACCCGGTCTACGGCTACCAGGTCACGAGCGTCGAGGCGTCGATGGCCTCGCCGTCCTCGCTGCTGCACTGGACCCGCCGCATGATCGAGATCCGCAAGCAGAACCCGGCCTTCGGGCTCGGCTCGTACACCGAGCTGCCGTCGACGAACCCGGCGGTGCTGGCGTTCCTGCGCGAGGCCCCCGTTTCTGGGGACGGAGGGGACGACCTGGTGCTGTGCGTGAACAACTTCTCGCGGTTCGCGCAGCCCACGGAGCTGGATCTGAGCGCCTTCGAGGGGCGGCACCCGGTGGAGCTGTTCGGCGGGGTGCGCTTCCCCGCCATCGGCGAGCTGCCGTACCTGCTGACCCTCGGGGGCCACGGGTTCTACTGGTTCAGGCTCCGCAGGGAGACCATGTGAGGCCTGAGAGGGCCTGTTGAGGCCTGACCCGCGGGGCGGGCCTCAAACCCCGGCGGCGGGGCGTTTCCTCCGCCCCGCCCGGGGCACGCATCAGTAACACCCCGCCCACCCGCGTGAGCCGGAGGGGCGCCGTCCGGGGCCGGCCGCAGGCACCCGGAGGCGCACCATGAATGGGTGAAAGGACGCGACGCCATGTCGGAAGCCGTCACACGCACCGTCACCACCCCGCCCGGCCTCCTCGCCTCCCTCGACCCGTTGCTGCGGGAGTGGCTGCCGCGGCAGCGGTGGTTCGCGGGCAAGGGGCGGCCGGTCACCGGGTTCACGCTGGTCGAGGCCACCGAGCTGCTCCCGGCCACATCCAAGCTGGGCCTGTACCACCTGCTCGTCCGCGCCCATCAGCCCGCCGTGCCGTCCCACGGTGCGCCCGGCCACCCCGGTGACTGCTACCAGCTGCTGATAGGCGTGCGCGAGGCGCTGCCGCCTCGGCTGGCGCCCGCGCTCATCGGACACGTGCCGACGGGGCCGCTGGCCGGCCGGACGGTCTACGACGCCCTGCACGACACCAGGCCGTCCGAGCTGCTCCTGGAGGCGCTGCGCACCCGGGCCCGGGTCGGCAGGCTCCGCTTCGAACGGGACCCCGGCCAGGACATCCGCTCCGGTCTCGTGCCGCGCGTGGTGACCGCCGAGCAGTCCAACTCGTCGATCGTCTATGGAGATACGTTCATCCTGAAGCTGCTTCGCCGGATCGTGCCCGGGGTCAACCCCGATCTGGAACTGCCGCTCGCGCTGGCCCGCGAGGGCTGCCCCCGGGTGCCCGCTCCGGCGGCCTGGCTGGTCGCGGACATCTCCCCCACGGCGGACCCGGTCGTCCCGTCGGGTTCGGCGGACCCGGCGGGCCAGCCGTACGTCCTCGGGGTGCTGCAGCCGTTCCTGCAGGGCGCCTCCGACGGCTGGGAGCTGGCGCTGCGCGAGCTGGCCAAAGGCGAGGACTTCGGCGCCGCTGCGCGGGCACTGGGGCGGGCCACCGCCGAGGTGCACACCGCGCTGGCCCGGGCGTTGCCGACCGTCACGCTCGGTCACATGCAGCTCCAGCGCATGGTCGACGGCATGATCGAGCGGCTGGACGCGGCCGTCCAGGCGGTGGCCGCACTGCGGCCGTACGCCGACGGGCTGCGCTCCGCGTTCACGGCGCTGGGCGATCTGGCCGCCGAGGGCCGCACCTGGACCGCGCAGCGGGTGCACGGCGATCTGCATCTCGGGCAGTGCCTGCGTTCGCCGTCCGGCGAGTGGCGGCTGATCGACTTCGAAGGCGAGCCGGCCCGGCCGCTGGCCGAGCGGCGCATGCCGCAGCCGGCCGTGCGGGACGTCGCCGGCATGCTGCGGTCCTTCGACTACGCGGCGCGTTCGGTCGATCCGCCCCAGCCGGACTGGGCCGAAACCTGCCGCTCGGCGTACTGCGCCGGCTACGCGGAGGCATCCGGCCGCGATCCGCGCACCGACCCGGTGCTGCTGCGCGCCTACGAGACCGACAAGGCGATCTACGAGGTGGTGTACGAGGCCCGGCACCGCCCCGACTGGCTGCCTGTGCCGCTGGCCGCCATAGACCGGCTCGCCTCGACCGGCCACCTGACCTGACCGACCACCCCTCGCCCTGGAGGCTCCGCCCGTGACCCCCCGCCCTGAGTCCAGCGGTTCGCGCCCCAAGGGGACCGCCGGGGAGAAGATCCCCGAGCAGCCTACGGCCGCCCAGCAGAAGAGCGCCACGAAGAAGACGGCGGTGCCCAGACAGGCAGCGGCGAAGAAGGCGGCCCCCGCGAAGGCGACCGCCAAGAAGGCCGCCGCCGCGAAGACCACCGTCGGCAAGACGGTGGCCAAGAAGGCGGCGACGAAGAAGGCCGCGGCCGAGAAGACGGCGGTCGAGCAGCCCGCGGCAGGTACGGCGACGGCGAAGAAGACCGCCGGGAAGAAGTCGGCCGCCAAGAAGTCGGCCGCGAAGAAGGCCACGACGGTCAGGGCGACGGCGGCCAAGACCACTGCCGTGAAGGCCGCGGCCTCGAAGTCCACGGCCGCGGAAACCGTCGCCGGCAAGGCGGCGGCCGCGAAGGCGCCCGCGGCGAGGACCACCGCGAAGAAGGCCCCGGCCAAGAAGGCCGGCACCACCGAACGCGCCGCCGCCACGAGAACGGCCGCCGAGGCCGTCGCGAAGAAGGCCACCCCCGCCAAGGTCTCCGCCAAGAAGGCCACCGCCAAGAAGACCGCCCCCGCCACGAGCACGGTCGCCAAGAGCCCCGCGAAGAAGACCACCGCCGGCAAGGCGCCCGCGGGCGAGGCCGTCGCGAAGAAGAGCGCGGTCAAGAAGGCCCCGGCCCGAAAAGCCCCTGCTCGGAAGGGTCCCGCCGGGCAGGCCCCGGCCGGGGACGCCGGTTCCGCCCAGGTCGTTCAGCCGGAGATGGAGGTCGCCGTCTCGCCCGCCGTCGACGCGGTGGACCGGGAGCGGCTGCTCGCCGGCACGCACCACGCCCCGCACTCCGTGCTCGGCGCGCACCCCGTGCCCGGCGGCATCGCCTTCCGGGCGTTCCGTCCGTACGCCCTGTCGGTGGCCGTCGTCTCCGGGGAACTGCGGGCCGAGCTGCACAACGACGGGGAGGGGTTCTTCTCGGGGCTGCTGCCGCTGAGGGAGGTTCCGGCCTACCGGCTGGTCGTGGAGTACGAGGGGACGGTCCTGGAGACCGAGGACGCGTACCGCTTCCTGCCCACGCTGGGCGACCTCGACCTGCACCTGATCGGCGAGGGCCGGCACGAGGAGCTGTGGACGGCGCTGGGCGCCCACCCGACGACCCACGAGGGCGTGACCGGCACCCGGTTCGCGGTGTGGGCGCCGAACGCGCGCGGTGTGCGCGTGACCGGCACCTTCAACTTCTGGGACGGCACCGGGCACGTCATGCGGTCGCTGGGCTCGTCCGGGGTGTGGGAGCTGTTCCTGCCGGACGTCGGCGAGGGCGAGCTGTACAAGTTCGAGATCACGCGCCCCGACGGCTCGAAGACGCAGCGCGCCGACCCGCTGGCCCGCCGCACGGAGGTGCCGCCCGCGACCTCGTCGGTCATCACCTCCTCGGAGTACGAGTGGGGCGACGCCGAGTGGCTGGCCCGGCGCGCCGAGGCCCCGGCGCACGAGGCGCCGTTCTCGGTCTACGAGATCCACCTGCCGTCCTGGCGGCCCGGGTTGACGTACCGCCAACTCGCCGAGCAGCTCCCGGGATACGTGAAGAACCTGGGCTTCACGCACGTCGAGCTGATGCCGGTCGCGGAGCATCCGTTCGGCGGCTCCTGGGGCTATCAGGTGACCGGCTTCTACGCGCCGACGGCCCGGCTGGGCACGCCGGACGACTTCCGGTACCTGGTCGACTCGCTGCACCGGGCCGGCATCGGCGTCCTCATGGACTGGGTGCCCGCGCACTTCCCGCGCGACGACTGGGCGCTGGCCGAGTTCGACGGCAGGCCCCTGTACGAGCACGAGGATCCGCTGCGGGCCGCACACCCCGACTGGGGCACGCTGGAGTTCGACTTCGGCCGCAACGAGGTGCGCAACTTCCTCGTGGCCAACGCCGTGTACTGGTGCGAGGAGTTCCACATCGACGGGCTGCGCGTGGACGCCGTCGCCTCGATGCTCTACCTGGACTACTCGCGTGAGCCGGGCCAGTGGACGCCCAACGAGCACGGCGGGCGGGAGAACCTGGACGCGGTGGCGTTCCTCCAGGAGATGAACGCCACGGTCTACCGCAGGGTGCCCGGCGTGGTCACCGTCGCCGAGGAGTCCACCGCCTGGGACGGTGTCACCCGCGCCACCCACCACAAGGGCCCGAGCGGCTTCGGCGGGCTGGGTTTCGGGCTGAAGTGGAACATGGGCTGGATGCACGACTCGTTGCAGTACATGAGTCACGAGCCGGTGCACCGCAAGTACCACCACGGCGAGATGACCTTCTCGATGGTGTACGCGTACAGCGAGAACTACGTGCTGCCGATCTCCCACGACGAGGTCGTGCACGGCAAGCGGTCCCTGGTGTCGAAGATGCCGGGCGACTGGTGGCAGCAGCGCGCCGGGGTGCGGTCCTACCTCGGCTTCATGTGGGCTCATCCCGGCAAGCAACTGCTCTTCATGGGGCAGGAGTTCGCGCAGGGAGCCGAGTGGTCGGAGGCGCACGGACCGGACTGGTGGCTGCTGGACCCGGGGTACGGGGCGGAGCCCGACCACCGGGGTGTGCGGGACCTGGTCCGCGACCTGAACACCGTCTACCGGGCGACCCCGGCGCTGTGGCGGCTGGACACGGACCCGGCCGGTTTCGAGTGGATCGTCGGGGACGCCGCCGACGACAACGTCCTCGCGTTCCTGCGACTGGATCCGGAAGGCGCCCCGGTGCTGGCCGTGTCCAACTTCGCGCCGGTCACCCGCCAGGACTACCGCCTGGGCGTTCCCGACAACGTCCCCGCCTGGCACGAGGCGCTCAACACCGACGCGGCCCGCTACGGCGGCAGCGACGTCATCAACCCCGATCCGGTCAAGCCCGAACCCCAGTCCTGGCACGGCCGCCCGGCCAGTATCCGCCTGACCCTGCCGCCCCTGGCGACGGTGTGGCTGCGGCCGGCTTAGGAGGCCGGCCGGCGACAGCCGCAGCCTGTGACACGGCTGTGGCCGGAGGAGTGGCCTCCGCCATAGCCCGCACGGTGGGATGCTGGTGGGGTGGCGGCATGGATGCCGCCGCGCTCACCTCGCAGGTCCCGCCGTGCTGATGGGTCCACTCTCGGCGGCCTGTGCCGTCGGCGCGCTCATCGCGGGGCTGGGGGTCGTCGCCATGGCGTTTCCCGGGCGGCCCGAGCCGTGGCCGAACCACCTGATGCGCCGCGCGGGGGCGACGGCCGCGTGGGCGGCGGCGGCCGTGTACTCGCTGGGCCTCTTCGGCGTGCTGGCGTCGCAGCACGCGTTCGGTGACGGGGCGGACTCGATCCCGGCCCCGGCCTGCCGCGACGGCTTCGGCGAGGCCACGCGAGAGGGGCTGAACCATCACCGGTCCTCGTACCTGCCGCTGCGCTTCGACTGCGTCCGCGACGACGGCTCCGTCTACTCCAGCGACTCCGACTACGGCTGGATGAACGCGACGAGCGCCGTACTCGCCCTGGCCGCCGCCCTGCTCTTCATCGGCGCGGGCTACGCGACCGAGCTGCGCGCCCGAAAGGCCGCGGCGGCGTCATGACGCTGCTCCCGGTGTTCGCCGGGCTCGTGGTCGGGTGGTCGCACCACGGGGCTGCCGGCGCATCCGCTGCCGCCGTTGCGGGGGAGAACGACCCATCCCGTTCCCGCCGCCCTGCGGCGTCGAGGTCGCTCCTGCGGCAGGCAGGCCCCGTACCCGGGCCGGGGTACGGGGCCGCTTCGCTACGCGAAGGCGTTCGCCAGGGGCTTCGGCAGGTCGCCGGTGTGGAGCACGCCCAGCCGCTGGGTGGCCCGGGTCAGCGCCACGTACAGATCGCTGGTGCCGTACCGGCCGGGTTCGACCACGAGGACGGAGTCGAACTCCAGGCCCTTGGCCTGGCGCGGGTCGAGCAGGACCACCGTCTGGGTGAGGTCGGGTTCGGCGCCCGCCGTCACACCGTCCAGCCGGGCCGCCAGGGAGCGGTGGAGGTCGCGCGGCGCGATCACCGCGAGCCTGCCTTCGGCCGGGGTGAGCTCCCCGACCGCCTTGGCGACCGCGCCCGGAAGGTCGTCGGTGGCGCGCGCCCAGGGCAGTACGCCCGTGGAGCGGACCGAGCTGGGCGGCTCGAACTCCGGGTGCTCGGCGCGCACCACGGCCGCCGCGACGTCCATGATCTCGGCCGGGGTGCGGTAGTTGACGCCCAGCCGGGTGTGCTCCCAGCGGTCCTCGACGTACGGGGAGAGGATGCCCGACCAGGAGCCGACGCCGGCCGCCTCCGCCGTCTGGGCCGGGTCGCCGACCAGGGTCATCGAGCGGGTCGGGCTGCGCCGCATCAGCAGCCGCCACGCCATCGGCGACAGTTCCTGCGCCTCGTCGACGATGATGTGCCCGAACGCCCAGGTGCGGTCGGCGGCGGCGCGTTCGGCGGCGCTGCGGTGGTCGTCCTCCTCGTGCCGCTCGGCGAACCGCTCGGCGTCGATGATGTCGTGCGCGGACAGCACCTCGGAGCCCTCGGGGTCGCCCTCCTCCTTGTCCTCGAACTCGTAGGTCCGGGACGCGTAGGACACCTCCAGCACGCCCTGCGCGTAGGCGATCTGCTCCTGCCGCTCGCGTGCGGCGCGCTCCCGGGCCAGCCGGTCGTCGTCGCCGAGGAGTTCGGCGGCCTCGTCGAGCAGCGGCACGTCCGCGACCGTCCAGCGCCGGGTCACCGGGCGGCGTACGGCCTCGGCGTCCTCGGCGGACAGGAACTCCTCGGGCGCGGCGAGGAAGTCGGCGACGAGCCGCTGCGGGGTGAGCACCGGCCACAGCTGGTCGATCGCGGACCAGACGTCGGGGTTCTCGGCGAGGTCGTCGCGGATCTGGGTGATGTCGCTGGGGTCGAGCAGGCTGGACCCGTCGAAGGGGTCGGTGCCGATCCGCTCGGCGTACAGGTCGGTCAGGGCGTTGAGGATGTGGCCCTCGAAGTGCTCGCGGGCGGCGTTGTGCGGCAGCTTGGCGGCGCGGGTGCGCTCGCGGGCGACGCCGACCAGACCGTCGTCGAGCATGAGGACCTCGCGGTCGTGCTCGATGGCGATCACCGGGTCGGGCAGCGCCTGCCGGCCGCGGACGACCTCGGCGAGGACGTCGGCCATGTCGGCCCGGCCCTTCACCGCCGCGGCCTCGGGCGTGTCGGTCGCGCTCGCCTTCACCCCGGGGAACAGCTCGCCCACGGTCGCGAGGAGCACACCGGTCTCGCCGAGGGAGGGCAGCACCTCTCCGATGTAGCCGAGGAACGCCGGGTTGGGCCCGACGATCAGCACGGCGCGTTTGGCGAGCAGTTCCCGGTGCTCGTACAGCAGGTAGGCGGCGCGGTGCAGGGCGACCGCCGTCTTGCCGGTGCCCGGGCCGCCCTCCACGACCATGACGCCGCGGTGCGGGGCGCGGATGATGCGGTCCTGGTCGGCCTGGATGGTCTGCACGATGTCGCTCATGCGGCCGGTGCGCGCGGAGTTGAGGGCGGCGAGCAGCACGGCGTCGCCCGTCGGGTCCTCGTGGCCGGTGCGGGTCGCGTCGCCGAGGTCGAGGATCTCGTCGTGCAGATGGGTGACCCGGCGGCCGTCGGTGGCGATGTGCCGCCGGCGCCTGAGGCCCATCGGGGTGTGGCCGGTGGCCAGGTAGAAGGGGCGGGCCACGTCGGCACGCCAGTCGATGAGGACGGGCGTGCGCTCCGCGTCGTCGGCGCGCAGGCCGATGCGGCCGATGCGATGGGTGACGCCCGAGGTGAGGTCGATCCGGCCGAAGCACAGGGAGCCGTCCACCGCGTTCAGCGCGGCGAGCAGCCCGGAGCGCTCGGCCACGAGGATGTCCCGCTCGAGTCTGGCCTGCATGGGGGTGTTGCCCTGCGCGAGCGCGTCCGTGACGGAGGTCTCGGCGTCGCCGCGCAGCGCGTCCACGCGCGCGTACAACCCGTCGATGAATTCCTGTTCCTGTCGCAATTCATCGTCCGGAAATTCGGTGTTTGACAATTCCGCTCCCGCCCGGATATACTGTGCTCACTGAACTTCACTGTGACTTCTAAGGACTTCAATCCGCTTGAAGTCACGAACGAACAAATATACGCAGGAAAATCCCCCGAACGCAATTGCTCGGGGGATTTTCCTGTATCCGGCGCCGTCGACCAGGTCTGCCCCACCCCGCGCCAGGCCGCGATCGCCCGCCGCGTTTGGGCGCACCCGCCGCTGTGTGATGACCTCGACGGTCGAGGTGTACGAGTCGAGGACTCCCCCGCCCTCGTGCGCGAGGAGGCCGTCGACCCGGCCACCGTCACCGTCGACCTCGAACTCCCCTGACTCGGCAGCCACGGCGGACCTGCAGCCCACCACGTGACGGGGCATGGGCCGCCGTGTCCACGAAGCCCGCCTGCCCCGAGGCGAACGGCGGGACTTCGTGGACACGATGGGCACGCTGGGCACGCTGGGCACGGCCTAGCGTGCCCCGGCGGACTCCAGTTCCTTGTTCTCCTCCGCAGGCTCCTCCAGCGTCTTCTCCTTGCCCGGCAGGAGCAGCGCCACCACCACCGTGCCGATGCCCAGGATCACGGCCCCGATCAGGCTGGTGTGGGCGACCGCGTCGGAGAACGAGGATCCGACCGCGTCGGCCATCTGCCGGGCGCCGCCGCCGAGTTGCTCGGCCTGGGCGCGGAGCCGCTCGGCCTGCTGGGGGTCGCCGGTGTGCGCGGCCTGCTCGGCGAGCTGCCGGGCCTTGTCGCCGATGCCCTGGGCGACGGCGTACCCGGCCCCGACGGAGTCCTGGGCGGTGGACAGGGAGGAGGCGGGGAGCTTGCTGCCGGCCGTGGCGTCCGAGAGGTGGCCGGAGTACGACGTCGCCAGCAGCGAGCCCAGGATGGCGATGCCCAGCGAACCGCCGAGCTCCAGCGACGTGTCGTTCACCGCGCCGCCGACGCCCAGCTCCGACTCCGGGAACGCCCCCATGATCGCGTCCGTGCAGGGCGAGAGCGCGAGTCCGATCGAGAGGCCGAGGACGACCAGGGGCGCGACGAAGTCGCCGTACGACGAACCGGAGTCGACCTGGGTGAGCAGCGCCAGGGCCGCCGTGCCGCCGACCATGCCGGCCGTGACGGTCCACTTCATACCGACGCGGGGCGTGAGGAAGCCGGTGAGGGCCGCCCCGACGAACACCGCGCCCGCCAGCGGCAGCATGCGCAGGCCCGTGTCCAGGGCGTCGTAGCCGAGGACGAACTGGAGGTGCTGCGTCAGGTAGTAGAAGGCGCCGAAGACCGCCAGGAAGAACAGGGCGACGGCGAGGTTGGAGCCGGCGAAGCCGCGGTTCGTGAAGCGGCGGACGTCGAGCAGCGGACGCGGGTGGCGCAGCTCCCAGAGGACGAACGCGACGAGCGCGGCTCCGGCGACGACCGCCGCCGTGACGGCCTTGACGCCCCACCCGAAGTGCGGCCCCTCGATGATCATGTAGACCAGTGCGGCGATCCACACCACCGACAGCAGTCCGCCGCCGTAGTCGATGCGCCCGCGGTCCGCGGCCTTGGACGGCGGTACGAGGACGAAGGCGCCGAGGATGGCGAGGATCGCGATGGGGACGTTGATGAGGAACGTCGAGGACCAGCCGTGGTCCGCCAGCAGCGCGCCGGCGACGAGCGGTCCGGCCGCGATGGCGAGGCCGGCCGTGGCGGTCCACAGGGTGATGGCCTTGGCCCGTTCGGCACGCGGGAAGGTCGAGGCGAGCAGGGACAGCGTGGCGGGCATGATCATCGCGGCGCCGGCGCCCATCACGGCCCGGGCGGCGATGACCGTCGTGGAGCTGTCGGCGAGGTACCCGAAGACGGAGCCGCCCGCGAACACGACCAGCCCGAGGACGAGCGCGCCCCGGCGGCTGTACTTGTCGCCTATCGCGCCGAGCAGCAGCATCAGCGCGGCGTAGGGGACGGTGTAGCCGTCGATCACCCACTGCAGGTCGGCGCTGTTCAGGCCGAGGTCCGCGGTCATGTCGGGCGCGGCGACGGTGAGGGCGGTGTTGGCCATCACGATGATCAGCAGGCTGAGGCAGAGCACGAGGAGCGCCCACCAGCGGCGTGCGTAGGGGCGGTCCATCCTCTCGGTCGGTTCGTTCATGACGAGTCGCATGGCAGGGGTTGCCTTCCCGGCTTGAGTTGCACATGGCTGTGCATTTACACAACGATGTGCAATCTACGCCGTTGCACATCACTGTGCAACTCGATCCGGGAGGGGCACAATGACGTCCATGACCACGGGTACCAGCCGCGCCGACGCCAACCGCCGCCGCATCCTCGACGTCGCCCTCGCCGAGCTGCTGCGCGACCCCGACGCGTCCATGGACCAGATCGCACGGGCCGCGGGCGTCGTACGGCGGACGGTGTACGGGCACTTCCCGAGCCGCGAGGCGCTGATCAGCACGCTCGTCGACGAGGCCGTGGAGGCGCTGTCGGCCGCGCACGCGGCGGGCCGCGAGAACGTACGGGACCCGGCGGAGGCGGTCGCACGCTCGGTGCTGTCGGTATGGGCGATCGCCGACCGCTACCGGCTGCTGGTCGCGCTCGCCCAGCGCACCGTCACCATGCAGGGCATCCGGGAGCGGCTCGCCCCGGTCCGCCAGGAGAGCATCGGGCTGCTGCAGCGCGGTCTGGACGAGGACGTCTTCAGCTCACCGCTGCCGGCTCCGGCCCTGGCGTACGTGCACGAGCAGATGCTCTTCGCGGTGATGGAGGCGGTGAACGACGGCCTGCTGGCAGCGCAAGAGGCGGGCCGCTGCGCCGCGGTCACCGTACTGACCGCGGCGGGCGTGCCCGCCTCGAAGGCCACCGAGCTGGTGGCGAAGCTGAACGCTTGATCCGTCTGTGCGCTGTGAACCGGGCGGCTGAGCGACGGGGGGACACCCAGCCGCCCGGATTCCATGGGGAGCGGCGCGGCCTCAGGCCTTCGCCAGCTCCTTCTCGCCGCCATGCTCGGGAACCTCGACGTGGTCCTCGGACGGGCCGTCGTGGCCGTCGTGACCGTCGTCCAGCAGGGTCTTCTCGTCGAAGGGCAGCTGACCGGCGAGGACCTGGTTCACGCGGTCCTTGTCGATCTCCTTGGTCCACGTGCCGATCAGCACCGTGGCGACGGCGTTGCCCGCGAAGTTGGTCAGGGCACGGGCCTCGCTCATGAAGCGGTCGATACCGACGATGAGGCCGATGCCGTCCACCAGGGCCGGCTTGTGCGACTGCAGGCCACCGGCCAGGGTCGCGAGGCCGGCGCCGGTGACACCGGCGGCACCCTTGGAGGCGACCAGCAGGAAGAGCAGCAGCGGGATCTGCTCACCGATCGACATCGGCGTGCCCATGGCGTCGGCGATGAACAGCGAGGCCATGGTCATGTAGATCATGGTGCCGTCGAGGTTGAAGGAGTAGCCGGTCGGGACGGTGATGCCGACCACCGGCTTGCTGACGCCCAGGTGCTCCATCTTCGCGATGAGCCGCGGCAGCGCGGACTCGGACGAGGACGTGGACAGGATCAGCAGGAACTCCCGGCCCAGGTACTTGAACAGCGTGAAGATGTTCAGGCCGGAGATGGCGCGCAGCAGGGCGCCCAGCACGATGAAGACGAAGAGGAAACAGGTCACGTAGAAGCCGAGCATCAGCACGGCGAGGCTCTTGAGCGCTTCCAGGCCCGCGGAGCCGGTGACGGCGGCGATGGCGCCGAAGGCACCGATCGGGGCGGCCCACATGACCATCGCGAGGATGCGGAAGACGAGCCGCTGGATGTGCTCGATGCCGCGCAGGATCGGCTGGCCGGCCGAACCCATGCCCTGCAGGGCGAAGCCCGCGAGGAGCGCGATCAGCAGGGTCTGGAGCACCGACTCGTTGGTGAAGGCCGACACGATCGTGGTCGGGATGATGCCGAGCAGGAACTCCGTGGTGTTCTTCGCCTCGGCGTCGATCTGCGCGTGACCGGCGTCCTTGACCGCGTCGGTCACCGCTAGGCCGGTGCCCGGCTCCAGGATGTTGCCGACGACCAGGCCGATGCCCAGCGCGACCAGCGACATCACCATGAAGTAACTCAGGGCGATACCGCCCACGGCACCGACCTTGGCGGCCTTCCGTACCGAGCCGATGCCCAGCACGATCGTGCAGAAGATGATCGGCGAGATCATCATCTTGATCAGGGCCACGAACCCCGTGCCGATCGGCTTCAGCCCTTGCGCGAATTCCGGTGCGGCCAGACCCACCGCGATACCGGCGGCGACCGCGATGATCACCGCGATGTAGAGGTAGTGCGTGCGGTCCCGCTTGGGTTTGCGTGCGGCAGGTGCCGTATCGGCTGCGCTGGTCACGGCGGCCCTCCTTGACGACGTCGTCGGCATCACCGGCGTGCGGCTCACGTCCGGAAAAGACTCCGGGAGGCCCGGGAAACGCGGAGCGGGGCTCCCGGAGATGCGTTATGGGGAATGCCGTGACTATGTCCTGCTCTGTGAGCGCGGTCACCCTTCCGTTCATTTAGTTCACAATCAGCCACGGTGCAGACTGACGGCATGCGCCTCACCGTCCCCGGACCCCGCAGCCTGGCTGGCCAGCTCTTCGCCATGCAGGCCGTCCTGATAGCGGTCGTCGTGGCCGGATACGCGCTGTTCACCTACGTCAGCGACCGCAGCCAGGCCGAGGAGGCCGCGGCGCGCCAGGCCAGGGCGGTGGCGCGCTCGGTGGCCGATTCCCCGTCCGTGCTGGCCGCGGCCCGCGCCGACGACCCGACCGCCGAGCTCCAGCCGTACGCGCTGAAGGTGATGCGGGACACCGAGGTCGACTTCATCACGATCATGGATCCCCGGGGCATCCGCTGGACGCACCCCGACCCCCGGCAGATCGGCCAGACCTTCCAGGGGCACACCGAGCGGGCCCTGAAGGGCCAGACCTTCACCGAGACCTACACCGGCACGCTCGGCCCGTCCGTCCGCGCCGTCACCCCGATCCAGGACGGCAGCAGGGTGGTCGGGCTGGTCAGCGCGGGGATCCGGGTCGAGCAGATCACCCAGCGGGTCCAGGACCAGCTGACGGCCCTGCTCGGCGTCGCGGCCGGCGCGCTGGTGCTGGGTGCGGTCGGCACGTACATCGTCAACGCCCGGCTGCGCCGCCACACCCACGGCATGAACGCGACCGAGCTCAGCCGGATGCACGACTACCATCAGGCCGCCCTGCACGCCGTGCGCGAGGGGCTGCTGATGCTGGACGGGCAGTACCGTGTGGCGCTGATCAACGACGGGGGCCGGGAGTTGCTCGGCGTGGCCGGGGACGTGGTGGGCAGGTCGGTGGCGGAGCTGGGGCTGCCGGCCCCGCTGACGGGTGCCCTGCTCGCCTCGGAGCCCCGGGTCGACGAGGTGCATCTGACGGCGTCCCGGGTCCTGGTGATCAACACCTCGCCGGTGTCGGGCGGTGAGCGGCGCGGTACGGTCGTCACCCTGCGCGATGTCACCGAACTCCAATCGCTGATGGGCGAGTTGGACTCCGAGCGGGGTTTCACACAGGCTCTGCGCTCACAGGCGCACGAGGCGGCGAACCGGCTGCACACGGTCGTCTCGCTGATCGAGCTGGGCCGGGCGGAGGAAGCGGTGGAGTTCGCGACGGCCGAGCTGGAGCTGGCGCAGGCGCTGACCGACCAGGTCGTGGCGGCGGTGAGCGAGCCGGTGCTGGCGGCGCTGCTGCTGGGCAAGACGGCCCAGGCCAACGAGCGGGGCGTGGAGCTGATGGTGTCGGAGGACAGCAGCCTGGACGACGGCCTGCTGCCCGAGACCCTGCCGGCGCGGGACCTGGTGACCATCCTCGGCAACCTGATCGACAACGCCGTGGACGCGGCGCAGGGCAGCGCCCGGGCGCGGGTGACGGTGACCGCGTACACCAGGAACTCCGGCGACGCCCCGGAGCTGGTGCTACGGGTGTCGGACACGGGCCCGGGCGTGGACCCCGAGCACGCCGAGGCGGTCTTCCAGCGCGGCTTCTCGACGAAACCGGCCGGCCCGGGCGGCCGCGGTCTCGGGCTGGCGCTGGTCCGGCAGGCGGCCCAGCGGCACGAGGGCTCCCTGACGGTGACGGAGGCCGACGGGGGCGGGGCGGAGTTCGAGGTACGGCTGCCGTTGCGGGAGCCGGAATCGGTGGCCGGGGGCGTGCCCTCCGGGGCCCCGGCGGCCAGAGCCGCTGGAGGCGACGCATGACGAGCAGCGAGAAGGACATCCGCGTCCTGGTCGTGGAGGACGATCCGGTCGCCGCCGACGCGCACGTCCTGTACGTCGGGCGGGTACCGGGATTCGTGGCCGTGGGCAAGGCGCACACGGGCGCGGAGGCCCGCCGGGCCCTGGAACGCACCCCGGTGGACCTCCTCCTGCTCGACCTGCACCTGCCGGACGTGCACGGCCTGCAACTGGCCCGGTCCCTCAGGACGGCCGGCCATCACGCGGACGTCATAGCGGTGACGTCGGCCCGCGACCTGGCCGTCGTACGCGAGGGCGTCTCGCTCGGGGTCGTGCAGTACGTCCTGAAGCCGTTCACCTTCGCGACCCTGCGCGACCGCCTCGTGCGCTACGCCGAGTTCCACGCGGCGGTCGGCGAGGCGAGCGGCCAGGACGAGGTGGACCGGGCGCTCGCGGCCCTGCGCGCACCGGGCCCGGCCGCGCTGCCCAAGGGCCTGAGCGCACCGACGCTGGAGCGGGTGACGGTCGCCCTGCGCGACAGCGCGGAGGGCCTCACGGCCGCCGGCGTCGCGGAATCCGTGGGCATCTCCCGTATCACGGCCCGGCGTTACCTGGAGCATCTGGTCGACGCGGGCCGCGCGGCACGCCGCCCGCAGTACGGCACCGTGGGGCGCCCGGAGTTGCAGTACCGCTGGGTCACGGGCCAGTGACGGTTCATCAGCCGCCGATCAGACCCCCGCACACGCATTGATAGCCCGCCGCCCCGGAGGAGGCTTCGCCCTGGGAGGCGCGGTCAAGGGCTGAACCCCACGATCACCGAGGCCAGGTGGGCCCGCAGCCCGGCGGAACGGGGTGCCGCTGCTGCCCGTCCGCCAGCAGCGCCGCCACCGGCACGTCGAGGTGCTGCCCCAGCAGGTCCAGCTGCGCCGACTCGACGCCGTCACCGTGTGCACCGTGGTCCGCAGGTCCAACGTCTGCGCACCCCGCCCGCCCGCGTCCCGCTTGCCGAACCGCTCCCCGAAACGCCGGCCCGGAACGACTCAACCCCCTCCAGCCTCCGCACCCGCGTCGGCTCGATCAGCAGCATCACCCGGCGCTCGCCGGGCAGCAGCCACGGGTACCGGTCCTCACCGAGGTACTTCCGCGCCAGCCGGTCCATCGCCCGCTCCGCGACCTCCCTCTCCACGAACCGCACGCCTTCCCCCGGATCTCAACGCGGTCGTACGGGTGCGCGGGGTCGTGGTGCGACAGCGAAACGTACGGATTGCGCCGCAGGTTCTCCTCCTTCACCCGCCCCATCGAGGTGTCGACCATGACGTACTCCCCTTCGATGTCCGCCCACATGGGCGACACCTGGGGTGCCCCGTCCACCCCCACCGTCGCGAGATGCCAGAAGTTCGGCGCGAGGAGACGCTCGCGAATATGCCCGTTGAGCTTGCCGTACACGTGAGTCACTGCCTTTCCGGGCCCGTGATCATCGGCCCCGGCGCCATCCTCGCCCCGCCCGCGCCGCCGTCGGCAGACGATCTTCAGCCCCGGTCGAACCCGCCGGTAGCCGTAGGTTCGTACAATCCGTGATCCTGGCCGAACAGACCGTAGTCAGCCCACTCCCGCAGTCCTAGCTTGTGGGCCGTGCGCCGACCTTCAGCCCGACCGAGCCAGCCCCCGCCCCCTCCTCCACCCCGGTCCGCCCCCACGGCCCCGCCCTTCAACGCCCCCGCCGCCCGCAGGCTGCGCGCGGCCCTCGGCATGGCCCCCGAGCACGTCGCCTACGGCATGCGCGTCTCGTACGGGCACCCCCACGTCACCCCGGACCACGTGGTCGCATGGGAACGCGGAGCAGCCGCCCCGACCAACTCCGAACTCACCGCGCTCGCGGGTGTGCTCTGGTGCTCGCCCGCCGAACTCATCGGCAGGCCGCGCACCCTGCGCGAACACCGCATCGCCCGCTGCCTCGCCCCGGAGGACGTGGCCCGCGCCGTGGGGCACGACGTGCTCGCGTATCTGCGCATGGAGGAGACCGACTCCTGGCGCGGCACGGACCGCCAGTCCGCCGCCCTGGCCGATCTGCTCGGGCTCGGCCTGCCCGACTTCGTCACGGTCACGGGCCGCGACGGCAGACTCGGCGATCTGCTGCGCAGCGCCGCCACCACCCGCTGGCAGGCCTACGTCCGCCCCGTGGCCAAACTCGTGCCCCTGGACCGGCGGTTCCTGGAGGACGCCCTGCAGGGCCTGCACGAGGACTACCAGGGGCACATGGCTGCCACCCTGAGCTGGGGCGGTGGCAGCGGTGACGCGGGCGGCGCCGGCCGGGACTTCCTCGACCGGATCGTGGAGCACTTCTGGACGAAACTCCAGGACGACACCGACCTGGAGGCCGGCTAGAGGTCCGACCCCCGCAAGCCTCTGGAAGTCCCTAGAAGACCGACTCGGCCTCGTCCATACGGTCCTTCGGCACCGTCTTCAGCTCGGTCACGGCCTCCGCGAGGGGGACCATCACGATGTCCGTCCCGCGCAGGGCGGTCATCCTGCCGAACTGCTCCTGGTGCGCCGCCTCCACCGCGTGCCAGCCGAACCGCGTGGCGAGCACCCGGTCGTAGGCGGTCGGGACACCACCGCGCTGGACATGGCCGAGGATGACCGGCTTGGCCTCCTTGCCGAGGCGCCGCTCCAGCTCGTGGGCGAGGGCGGTGCCGATGCCCTGGAAGCGCTCGTGGCCGAACTTGTCTATGGCGCCCTTGACATAGTCCATGGAGCCGTCGGCGGGGTGGGCGCCCTCGGCGACGCAGACCACCGCGAACTTCTTGCCGCGGGAGAACCGCTCCTCGACCATCTTCACGAGGTCGGCCGGGTCGAACGGCCGCTCCGGCAGGCAGATGCCGTGCGCGCCGGCCGCCATGCCGGACTCCAGGGCGATCCAGCCGGCGTGCCGGCCCATGACCTCCACGACCATCACCCGCTGGTGGGACTCGGCGGTGGTCTTCAGCCGGTCCATCGCCTCGGTGGCGACGCCCACGGCGGTGTCGAAGCCGAAGGTGCGGTCCGTGGAGGAGATGTCGTTGTCGATCGTCTTCGGGACACCCACGACGGGCAGGCCGGCGTCGCTCAGCATGCGCGCGGCCGTCAGCGTGCCCTCGCCGCCGATCGGGATCAGCGCGTCGATGCCGAACTCGTGGATCATGTCGGAGGCGTTCTCGCAGGCCTCGCGCAGCCGGTCGCGCTCCAGCCGGGACGAGCCGAGGATGGTGCCGCCGCGGGCCAGGATGCCGCTGACGGACTCCAGGTCGAGGTTGCGGAAGCGGCCGTCCAGCAGGCCCGCGTAGCCGTCCTCGAAGCCGATGACCTCGTCGCCGTAGTTGTCGACCGCCCGGTGCACGACCGACCGGATCACGGCGTTCAGGCCGGGGCAGTCGCCGCCTGCGGTGAGAACTCCGATACGCATCGTGCTGTGTCTCCTGCTCGCTGTTGACACCGGTGAGCCAATGCCGATTGTTTCACGCTCCACAGCCCGCCGTGGAACCCCTGGCCTGACGGGCGCCTTATCTAGCGACAGAGGTATTGTCAAGAGGGTTCTGCTCACCTCGGCGGGCGATTTTTGTGCCCCTGACTGGAAAGCAGTGGGGGTGAGGCCTGCCCCCCGATCGAGACGAAACGGAGAGCGCGCGTGACCCGCAGCGTGTACGTGACCGGCATCGACCGCGGCGACGGACGCCAGGTCGTCGAACTGGGGGTCATGGAGCTCCTCACCCGGCAGGTCGACCGGGTCGGTGTGTTCCGTCCCCTGGTCCACGACGGACCCGACCGCCTCTTCGAGCTGCTGCGTGCCCGCTACCGGCTCACCCAGGACCCGGCGACCGTCTACGGCATGGACTACCACGAGGCGTCCGCCCTCCAGGCCGAGGCCGGCACCGACGAGCTGGCGTCCACCCTCGTCGACCGCTTCCACCTGGTCGCGCGGGACTACGACGTCGTCCTGGTCCTCGGCACCGACTACGCCGACACGCAGCTGCCGGACGAGCTGTCGCTCAACGCCCGGCTGGCGAACGAGTTCGGCGCGTCCGTGATCCCGGTCGTCGGCGGCCGCAAGCAGACCGTGGAGGCCGTGCTCGCCGAGACGCGCAACGCCTACCGCGCCTACGACACCCTGGGCTGCGACGTCCTGGCCATGGTCGCCAACCGGGTGGCCCGCGACGACCGCGACGAGATCGCCGGCCAGCTCGACTCCCGGCTGCCCGTGCCCTGTTACGTCCTGCCCGACGAGCCCGCGCTGTCCGCGCCGACCGTCTCGCAGATCGGCCACGCCCTCGGCGCCAAGGTGGTGCTGGGCGACGACTCCGGGCTCGCCCGGGACGTGCTCGGCTTCGTCTTCGGCGGCGCCATGCTGCCGAACTTCCTGGGCGCCCTGACCCCGGGCTGCCTCGTGGTCACCCCGGGCGACCGCGCCGACCTGGTCGTCGGCTCGCTCGCCGCGCACAGCGCCGGCACCCCGCCGATAGCGGGTGTGCTGCTCACCCTGGACGAGGTGCCCGGCGACCACATCCTCACCCTCGCCGACCGCCTCGCCCCCGGCACCCCGGTGCTGTCGGTGGCCGGCACCAGCTTCCCCACCGCCGAGCAGCTGTTCTCCCTGGAGGGCAAGCTGAACGCGGCCACCCCGCGCAAGGCCGAGCGGGCCCTCGGCCTGTTCGAGCGCTACGCCGACACCGTCGACCTCGCGCGCCGCGTCTCCGCGCCGAGCAGCGACCGCGTCACGCCGATGATGTTCGAGCACAAGCTGCTGGAGCAGGCCCGCTCCGACCTGCGCCGGGTCGTCCTGCCCGAGGGCACGGAGGAGCGGGTGCTGCACGCGGCCGAGGTGCTGCTGCGCCGGGGCGTGTGCGAACTGACGCTGCTCGGCCCGGTCGACCTGATCCGCAAGAAGGCCGCCGATCTCGGCGTCGACCTCGGCGAGTCCCAGCTGATCGACCCGGCCGCCTCCGAACTGCGCGACGGCTTCGCCGAGAAGTACGCGGACCTGCGCGCCCACCGGGGCGTCACCGTGGAGCTGGCGTACGACGTCGTCTCCGATGTGAACTACTTCGGCACGCTGATGGTCCAGGAGGGCCTCGCCGACGGCATGGTGTCGGGCTCGGTGCACTCCACGGCCGCGACCATCCGCCCGGCGTTCGAGATCATCAAGACCAAGCCGGACGCCGACATCGTCTCGTCCGTCTTCTTCATGTGCCTGGCCGACAAGGTCCTCGTCTACGGCGACTGCGCGGTCAACCCGGACCCGAACGCCGAGCAGCTCGCCGACATCGCCATCCAGTCGGCGACCACGGCCGAGCAGTTCGGCGTGGAGCCGCGGATCGCGATGCTGTCGTACTCCACCGGCACCTCCGGTTCCGGCGCCGACGTCGACAAGGTCCGCGAGGCCACCGAGCTGGTGCGCGCGCGCCGGCCCGACCTCAAGATCGAGGGCCCGATCCAGTACGACGCCGCGGTGGAGCCGTCGGTCGCGGCGACCAAGCTGCCCGGCTCCGAGGTCGCCGGGCAGGCGAGCGTGCTGATCTTCCCCGACCTGAACACCGGCAACAACACCTACAAGGCCGTGCAGCGCTCGGCCGGCGCGATCGCGGTCGGTCCCGTGCTGCAGGGTCTGCGCAAGCCGGTCAACGACCTGTCCCGGGGCGCCCTGGTCTCCGACATCGTGAACACCGTCGCGATCACCGCGATCCAGGCCCAGATGCCCGCCCCGTACCCGAGCGAGAAGGCGACCGCCCAGTGAGCCCCACCCGTGTCCTCGTCCTCAACTCCGGCTCCTCGTCGGTGAAGTACCAGCTGCTCGACATGCGCGACAGCAGCCGGCTCGCGGTGGGCCTGGTCGAGCGCATCGGGGAGCAGACGTCCCGGCTGAAGCACACCCCGGCCGGCGGCGAGAGCCGGGAGCGAAGCGGGGCGATCGCCGACCACGACGCCGCCCTGAAGGCCGTCGCCGAGGAGCTCGCCAGGGACGGCCTGGGACTGGACTCGCCCGAACTGGCCGCGCTCGGGCACCGGGTGGTGCACGGCGGGAAGTTCTTCACCGAGCCGACCGTCATCGACGACGCCGTGCTCGCCGAGATCGAGCGGCTCATCCCGGTGGCCCCGCTGCACAACCCGGCCAACCTCACCGGCATCCGCACCGCCCAGGCGCTGCGCCCGGACCTGCCGCAGGTCGCCGTCTTCGACACGGCGTTCCACACGACGATGCCGGAGTCGGCCGCCCGCTACGCGATCGACGTCAAGACCGCCGACGAGCACCGCATCCGGCGCTACGGCTTCCACGGCACCTCGCACGCCTATGTCTCCCGGGCCACCGCCGAGCTGCTGGGCAAGGACCCGTCCGAGACGAACGTGATCGTGCTGCACCTGGGCAACGGGGCGTCCGCGTCGGCCGTGCGGGGCGGCCGCTGCGTGGACACCTCCATGGGGCTGACGCCTTTGGAGGGGCTCGTGATGGGTACGCGCTCGGGAGACATGGACCCGGCCGTCATCTTCCATTTGATGCGTGTTGGTGGAATGTCCGCCGACGAGATCGACACTCTTCTCAACAAGAAGAGCGGTCTGATCGGTCTGTGCGGTGACAACGACATGAGGGAGATCCGCCGCCGTGTCGAAGAGGGCGACGAGCAGGCGGAGCTGGCGTTCGACATCTACATTCACCGGCTGAAGAAGTACATCGGCGCCTATTACGCCGTACTCGGGCGGGTGGACGCGGTCGCCTTCACGGCCGGTGTCGGCGAGAACGCGGCTCCCGTGCGGGCGGCCGCCCTGGCGGGGCTGGAGGAGCTGGGCCTGACGGTGGACGGCGAGCGCAACGCCGTACGCGGCGAGGAGGCGCGGCTGATCTCGCCCGAGGGCGCCCGGGTCGCGGTGGCGGTGGTACCCACTGACGAGGAATTGGAGATCGCGACACAGACCTACGCGCTGGTAATTGGTCCGGGGAATCACACCTGAGCGGCATCCCGCCCTTTTGTATTTTCCGCCAGACGGAATATTCCGTTGCGAAACAAACCGATAGGATCGCCCCCATGCGCCGTTCGAAAATCGTCTGTACTCTCGGCCCTGCGGTCGACTCCCACGATCAGCTTGTCGCGTTGATCGAAGCCGGCATGAACGTGGCCCGCTTCAACTTCAGCCACGGCAGCCACGCCGAGCACCAGGGCCGGTACGACCGGGTCCGTGCCGCCGCCAAGGAGACCGGCCGGGCCATCGGTGTCCTCGCCGACCTCCAGGGCCCGAAGATCCGTCTGGAGACCTTCGCCGAGGGTCCCGTCGAGCTGGTGCGCGGTGACGAGTTCACCATCACCACCGAAGACGTCCCGGGCGACAAGGCGATCTGCGGGACGACCTACAAGGGTCTGCCCGGTGATGTCACCAAGGGCGACCAGGTCCTCATCAACGACGGCAACGTCGAGCTGAAGGTCACCGAGGTCGAGGGCCCCAGGGTCAAGACGATCGTCATCGAGGGCGGCGTCATCTCCGACCACAAGGGCATCAACCTGCCCGGCGCGGCCGTCAACGTGCCCGCCCTGTCCGAGAAGGACATCGAGGACCTCCGCTTCGCCCTCCGGATGGGCTGCGACCTGGTCGCGCTGTCCTTCGTCCGGGACGCCAAGGACGTCCAGGACGTGCACCGCATCATGGACGAGGAGGGCCGCCGCGTCCCCGTCATCGCCAAGGTGGAGAAGCCGCAGGCGGTGCAGAACATGGAGGACGTCGTGATGGCGTTCGACGGTGTGATGGTCGCCCGCGGTGACCTGGCCGTCGAGTACCCGCTCGAGAAGGTCCCCATGGTGCAGAAGCGCCTGATCGAGCTGTGCCGGCGCAACGCCAAGCCGGTGATCGTGGCGACCCAGATGATGGAGTCGATGATCACCAACTCCCGTCCGACCCGCGCCGAGGCCTCCGACGTGGCCAACGCGATCCTGGACGGCGCCGACGCGGTCATGCTGTCCGCCGAGTCGAGCGTGGGGGCGTACCCGATCGAGACCGTGAAGACGATGTCGAAGATCGTCGCCGCGGCCGAGCAGGAGCTGATGTCCAAGGGCCTGCAGCCGCTGGTTCCGGGCAAGAAGCCGCGCACGCAGGGCGGTTCGGTGGCCCGGGCCGCGTGCGAGATCGCCGACTTCCTCGGCGGCCGGGGCCTGGTGGCCTTCACGCAGTCCGGCGACACCGCCCGCCGTCTCTCGCGCTACCGCGCGGTGCAGCCGATCATCGCCTTCACCACCGACGAGGGCACCCGCAACCAGATGGCGCTGAGCTGGGGCGTGGAGCCGTACGTGGTGCCGTTCGTGAACAGCACCGACGAGATGGTCGACCTGGTCGAGCAGGAACTGGTGAAGCTGAACCGCTTCAACGACGGCGACATCGTGGTCATCACCGCCGGTTCGCCCCCCGGCGTGCCCGGCACCACCAACATGGTGCGGGTCCACCACCTGGGCGAGGCCAAGGGCTGATCCGTCAGGGGCCGTGAAGGCCCCTGAAAGGCACCGAGGGCGCCTCCTGGATTCCCAGGGGGGCGCCCTCGGTGTGTGCGGCTCCCGAACGGGCTCTGAGGGGCGCTCAGCCGGTGACGAAGTTGTGCAGCCCCGGCACGTGCAGGGTTCCGCCGAACTGGCCGGCCTGCTGGACCCTCACGTTGGTGAAGTAGATCAGCGGGATGTTCAGCGGCGGCGGGTGCTCCGGGTCGAACGTGATCGGTATCAGCCCGAGCAGGTTGCCGGAGATGCTCTCCGTGTACATCACGGTGTCGCCGTCGCGGATCGTGGACGTCGAGCCCTTGGCCGCCTGCACGTGGTAGGTCTTGCCGGACTGCTTGTCCTGGACGGTCTGGTGCAGGTCGCCGATGTCGGTGCCGCCGGATATGACGTACTTCAGCACCTTCTTGACGGTGCCGTTGGCGGTCCGCACCTCGACGACGCCCTTATAGTCAGCGCCCTTCAGCGTCAGCGAGCTGGCGTTGAGGAACCACGGGTCGTCCGGCAGCGGCACCTTGTTGTCGACGCCGCCCTCGGCGTCGGTGGCGGCCGGGCAGTCGTCGGCGTCCGTGGTGGCGCTCGGGGAGGGGCTGGGCGAGGCGGTGGCCTCCTTCGCCTTCTCCGTCGCGTCCTCGGCCGCCTTCTCGACGGCCTTGGTGGTGTCCTCCACCGTCTTGCCGGTGTCCTTCACCGTGTCGGACGCCTTGTCGGTGGTGTCCTTGACGGTGTCCTCGACCGTGCCGGTGGCCTTCTCGGCCGTGTCCTGCGTACCGGAGGCGTCCTCGGCCGGCTTCTCGGTGCTCTGCGACGCCGAGGCGGACGGGGTCGGGCTGGGGCTCGCCGCGTCCTTGCTCCCGCCGTCGAAGATGCCGCCGATCGCGTCGCCGATGTCCTCCAGGATGTTGCCGTCGCTCTCGGACGGCGAGGGGGACGGGGTAGCGGCCGCGTCGTCGCCGCCGGTGGCGGGCGCGCTCGTGGACGGGGTCGGCTTCGGCTCGGCCTCGTCATCGGAACCTGAATCCGACGAAGAGGAACCGCCGTTGTTCGCCTCCGTGCCACCCGAGGGGGACGGCTTCGGGGCGGTGTCGCCCTGGTCGTCCTTCTCGTCGGTCGCGCCGTCGCTCGCCGAGGGGGACGGCGTGGGCGAGGCGGATGCGTCTCCCTTGGCGTCCTTGTCGGAGTCCTCCAGGGCCGCGACACAGTCCTTGTACTCGTCGGCCGTCAGGCTCTTGGAGGTCGGCGCCGCCGGGGTGTCGCTGTCGGCTATGGCGAGCGTCGACGTGAAGCCCATGCCCATGAGCACCGCCGTCGGCATCGCGGCCATGGCTATCGCCTTGCCGGCCGGCCTGTTGAACCTGGTGAACAGCGGCTTCTTGGGTGCCGCGTGGCGCGGCCCGGTTCTCACACGGGACGCCTCCACATCAGCCCCGTGGGTCACCTCGTCAGCCGGCACTGTGCCTCCCGTTCGCCCCGTTGGCCGGGTTCGTTCCTGACAGATCGTTCGGCTCGTCCACCCCGTCCACGGGCCGCAGCACCGCGGTGTCGTGGTCCGTGGCCTCGGGAGCCCCGCCCGTGCCGGTGCTGGCCATCGCGGCGGACTGTTCCGCGTGACGTGCGCCCGGCGCCCAGGCCACGGCCATCGCCCCGCCCACGAGGGCGAAGAGGAAACCGATGAGGAAGCCGCCGAGGTTGGACACGGGAATGGACACCAGTGCCAGCAGGATCGCCGCGACTCCCGCGAAGACGCGGACATGCTTCTGGAACCAGAGGCTCACGCCCAGTACGACGAGCAGCACGCCGATGATCAGGGACCCGGCACCCGCGGTGGTCGCCATCGCCAGCGTCAGGTGACCGAGCTGGAGGTTCGCGTACGGGAAGTAGGCGATGGGCAGTCCACTGATGAGGACGAACAGCCCGGCCCAGAACGGCCGCTCACCCCGCCAGGCGCGGAACTGCTGCCTCCGGACGGTGAACTGGCCGGTGGCGGCAGGAGTCTCGGCGCTCATGGAAAAACAGCTCCCTGGTACAGCGTTGCTGTGGTGGTGATGTGGGCCCCGCGTGATGGCGCGGCCGGAAGGTGGACGGGCGGGGGCGCCACCGGCTCCCCCGCCCGTCATCGAGTGCTTAGTAGCACTCCTTGACACCCGTCGACAGCGACATCTTCAGGCCGCTGAGCTTGAAGGTTCCGGCGGTGGTCGCCCACGCCGTCTGCTTCACGTCGGTCAGGGTCGCCCTGTCGGCCTGCTGGGCGAAGCCGTACGGGTTCGCCGTCTCGCCCTTCCTCATGGCCGGACCCTTGTTGGCGTCCTTGGCGGCCACACCGATGTCGATGTTCTCGAACGTCGCGTCGGCGCTGAGGTCGGCGACGTCGATGTAGAGGTTCTGGGCCTCCACCGGCTTCGCACCCTGACCCGCACGCAGGATCAGGCTGACGTTTCCGAGCACCGGAATGTTCGGGGTGACGACCGACTGGCACAGGTTCTTGATCGTCGCCTGCTTGAACGACGAGACGGCGACCGGGTGAACGGCCTTCTTGCCGTCCATCGTGTATCCCTCGTCGAGGGCGCCGTACTGCGAGAAGCCCTCACCGACGAGCTGGTCGGTCGTGACCTTGAACGACTGACCCGAGACACTGAACGACGCGGCGAGAGCGCCCTGCGCGAGGGCGACACCTATCGCAGCCGTGGCGGCGACGCTGGGCACCATCACCACAGCGAACCGCTTCCATCTGGTCCCGCCACGCACCTGGGACTCCATATTTCCTCCTTCTCGGACGTACATCTCCTGCCCTGACTCGCCCCGATTGGCGGCTCAGCCGGGCAGGGATGGGAGAAGTGCTACGTCCTCGGGAAGGAGAGCGCCTGCACTCGGCGGCGCAACTGCGCCCGAATCACCGGCGATCACCCCCGAGCGACAACCACTGGTCGCGCCTGACACGCATCACGCACAACCCTGCTGGACAGGCTTCGCCGGAAGGGCGAAGACCCCCCTGTCCAAGAGCCGGCGCCACTGCCGCCGGCTCTGCTCGGTGGGGACCCAGGTTGTCCCGCGACCCAACCGGCTGCCGGGGTACGGGAATGGACCGAGCGTGGCCGATCGTGGTGCATTCTCGCCGCCCGCACAAGGGGGTTCGTTACTCGCTAGTAACGGCCGGATAACCGAACAACGACCCATCGGTCTCGGTCGGCCACACAGGGTGCTGTCGAGAGGCGGCACAAAGCTGTTGATCGATGGACAGAATCCGACAGATCAACGCCGACGGCTTACTCGCAGTAACAGCGGCCGCGATTACCAAGTTTTGGTAAAGCGCGGCCGCAGTGACCCCCTGAGGGCGAACTTTTCACGCGAGCACCACAAGCCCGCGCGTTTAATGACTGGTCAGAACAGGGCGCGTGCCAGGGCCCTGCGCGCCGCGATCACGCGGGGATCGTCGGGCCCGACGACCTCGAACAGCTCCACCAGCCGCATCCGCACGGTGTCCCGGTCGTCACCCACCGTGCGCCGCACGGTCTCGATGAGCCGGCCGAAGGCGTCCTCCACATGGCCGCCCACCAGATCCAGGTCGGCGGCGGCGATCTGCGCCTGCACGTCGGCCGGCTTGTCGGCCGCGTCCCGGCGCACCTGCTGCGGGTCGACGCCCTGCACCCGCTGGAGCAACTCGGCCTGCGCGAGACCCAGTTTGGCCTCCTCGTTACCCGGGTCGTCGTTCAGGACGTTCTTGTACGCCTGGACGGCACCGGACAGGTCGCCCGAGTCCAGCGCCTGCACGGCGGCCTCGAGGAGCCCGTCGTGCGGACCGGCCGGCCGCTCGGCTGCCGCCGCCGGGGCGCCGCCCGGCACGGCCTCGGGATCGACGGTGAGACCGGTCAGACCGAAGCGCTGCTCGCCGACCTGCACCAGCTGGTCCAGGGTCTGGCGGATCTGCGCCTCGCCCGCCGCCCCCTGGAAGAGCGGCAGCGCCTGCCCCGCGACGACCGCGAACACCGCGGGGATTCCCTGGATGCCGAACTGCTGCATCAGCATCTGGTTGGCGTCGACATCGACCTTGGCGAGCAGGAAACGGCCGTTGTACTCGACGGCCAGCCGCTCCAGGACCGGGCTGAGCTGCTTGCAGGGCTCACACCACTCGGCCCAGAAGTCGATGACGACGGGCACTTCGGCGGAACGCTGCAGGACGTCCCTCTCGAACCCCGCCTCGTCGACGTCGATGACGAGATCGGCCGGGGAGATCGCCCCCGCCCCGCCCTCCCGGGCTGCTTGCGCGCGCGCCTGCTCCGCCTTCGCCTTGGCCTCCTGGGCCGCCTTCACCGCGGCGAGGTCGACGACTCCGCTCATGGACATGTTCCGTGGCTGCATGCGCCTATCCTCCCCCGTTCTGCGCGCGCGTGTGAAAAACGGTGTGAAAGCCGGGCCGGTCCGTGCCCTTCGGCGCCGGGTCCCCACCCCACGCCGGGTGTGTCAAGGCCCGTGTACGTCCATCACGGGCTTTCGCTACGAGTCGTAGCGTAATGCCCCGCCGGGGCGCCGGGACACCACCCCCCGGTGATCTCCCTCACGGCCGCACAGGAACCGCCGGTTTATGGTCATCAGATGCAGAGCCGCAGCCCAGCCAGCCGCACCGGGCGCCCGCGCAGCGCCACGGCGGACGCCGCGATCCTGGCCGCGACGCGTGAGGCTCTCGTGGAACTGGGCTGGTCCAAGCTCACCCTGGGAGACGTCGCGACGCGGGCCGGGGTTGCGAAAACGACGCTGTACCGCCGCTGGGCGGGCAAGAACGAACTGGTCGTCGACGCCGTCGCGGAACTCTTCGACGCGCTGGAACTCCCCGACCGCGGCTCCCTGGCCGCCGACATCGAGGGTGTGGTCCTGCAGTTCGCCACGATCCTGGCTCTCCCGGAGGCGAAGAGCGGCCTGATGGCGGTGGTGGCGGAAGCCACCCGCGACGACGCCCTGCGGGAGCGCATCCGGGCATCGGTCGTCGACCGCCAGAAGCGCCTGGTCCTGGAGGGCCGCGCGCGGGCCCAGGCCCGGGGTGAACTGCCCGCGGAGCCGGACCCCGGCTCGTCCGCCCGCACGGTGGACCTGATCTTCGACATGGTGGCGGGTGCGGTGGTCCACCGCACCCTGGTGAGCGCGGAACCGGCGGACGAGGAATGGGTCCGCGGCTTCACCAGGGTGCTGCTGCACGGGTTGAGCGATTAGGGCCCGCCGGATGGACCGGGCCGCGGGTCAGAAGCCTGCCGGCTCCGTGTAGACCCCCCACTCGTCCCGCAGCACGTTGCAGATCTCGCCGAGTGTGGCCTCCGCCCGTACCGCGTCCAGCATCGGCTCGATCATGTTGGCGCCGCTGCGGGCGGCGGCCAGCATGGCGTCGAGCGCGGTGCGCACCGCGGCGTCGTCACGGGCCGCCTTGCGCCCGCCCAGCGTCCGGACCTGCTCGCGCTCCACCTCGTGGCTGACCCGCAGGATCTCCAGGTCCCCGGTGACCGACCCGTCGTGACAGTTCACGCCGACGACCCGCTTGTCGCCCTTCTCGAGGGCCCGCTGGTACCGGAACGCCGACTCGGCGATCTCCCCGGTGAACCAGCCGTCCTCGATCCCGCGCAGGATCCCGGAGGTGATCGGGCCGATGGGGTGCTGCCCGTCGGGGTGCGCCCGCAGCCCGCGCTCCTTGATCTGCTCGAAGATCTTCTCCGCGTCCGCCTCGATCCGGTCGGTCAGCTGCTCGATGTACCAGGAACCGCCCAGCGGGTCGGCCACGTTGGCGACGCCGGTCTCCTCCATCAGCACCTGCTGGGTGCGCAGCGCGATCTCCGCCGCCTGCTCGCTCGGCAGGGCGAGGGTCTCGTCGAGGGCGTTGGTGTGCAGCGAGTTCGTCCCGCCGAGCACGGCCGCCAGCGCCTCCACGGCCGTCCGTACGACGTTGTTGTACGGCTGCTGCGCGGTGAGGGAGACCCCCGCGGTCTGCGTGTGGAAGCGGAGCCACTGGGCCTTCTCGGACTTCGCGCCGTAGACGTCGCGCATCCAGCGGGCCCAGATGCGCCGGGCCGCGCGGAATTTGGCGATCTCCTCGAAGAAGTCGACGTGCGCGTCGAAGAAGAAGGACAGGCCGGGGGCGAAGACGTCCACGTCCAGCCCGCGCGACAGTCCCAGCTCGACGTACCCGAAGCCGTCCGCCAGCGTGTAGGCCAGCTCCTGCGCGGCCGTCGCCCCGGCCTCGCGGATGTGGTAGCCGGAGACGGACAGCGGCTTGTACGCGGGGATGCCGGCCGCGCAGTGCTCCATGAGGTCGCCGATGAGCCGCAGGTGCGGCTCGGGCTGGAAGAGCCACTCCTTCTGGGCGATGTACTCCTTGAAGATGTCCGTCTGGAGCGTGCCGTTGAGGACGGACGGGTCGACGCCCTGCCGTTCGGCGGCGACCAGGTACATGCAGAAGACGGGGACGGCCGGGCCGCTGATGGTCATCGACGTCGTGACGTCGCCCAGCGGGATGTCCTTGAACAGGACCTCCATGTCGGCCGCCGAGTCGATGGCGACGCCGCAGTGCCCGACCTCGCCGAGCGAGCGCGGGTCGTCGGAGTCGCGGCCCATGAGCGTCGGCATGTCGAAGGCGACGGAGAGCCCGCCTCCGCCGTTGCCGAGGATCGTCTTGTAGCGCTCGTTGGTCTGCTCGGCGTTGCCGAATCCGGCGAACTGCCGGATGGTCCACGTCCGCCCTCGGTAGCCGGTCGCGTACAGGCCCCGGGTGAAGGGGTATTCCCCGGGCCAGCCGATCCGGTCGAACCCGTCGTAGGTGTCACCGGGCCGCGGCCCGTACACCGGCTCCACGGGGTCGCCGGAGAGCGTGGTGAAGTCGGCCTCGCGCTTGCGTGCGGCGTCGTACCGGGCCTGCCAGCGGCGGCGGCCCTCCTCGATGGCGTCAGCGTCCATACCGTCGAATTTACTTGGACGTCCTAGTAAATGTCGATGGCTGACGGGAGTGACCTGGCGAACGGGTGAGAACGACCGCCGCACGCACGCGTGCGGCGGCCCCGGAACGCGCCCAGGCCGCTCCTAGGCCTTGACGGGCGCGGGCGCGTCCTCGGCGAGCTTGCCCTCCAGCTCATGGCTGATCCTGCGCTCCACGAAGAACGCGGCCGTGGGGATCGTGCCGGCCAGCAGCACCCACAGCTGCTTCTTGACCGGCCACTTCGCCTTGGAGCCGAGGTCGAAGGCGAAAATCAGGTACACGACGTACAACCAGCCGTGCGCGATGCTGACCACCTGCGTGAAGTCAGCCGCGCCGCCCAGATCGAGGACGTACTTGCCGATCATGCCGAGGGTCAGCGCGACGAGCAGCACACCGGTGACGTAGGCCATGACCCGGTAGCGGGTCAGCACGCTCTTCTTCATGCCGTCGAGCGTAACGACCCGTTCCGGGGGATCTCGCCCCGGGTCACTCCTCCTCGAAGTCACCCGCCCAGACGCGCAGCGGCCGCAGCATCGCGAAGATCTCCGCGCACTCCTCGGCGTCGTACGTCCCGAGCCCGAAGTCCATCGCCATCAGGTCGCGGGTGGCCGACTCGACGACCTCGCGGCCCTTGTCGGTGATGCTGGCGAGGGTGCCGCGGCCGTCGTTCGGGTTGGGCCGCTTGGCGACCAGACCCGACTTCACCAGCCGGTCCACGGTGTTCGTCACGGACGTGGGGTGCACCATGAGCCGCTCACCGATCTTGGACATCGGCAGCTCGCCGGACTTGGAGAAGGTGAGCAGCACCAGCGCCTCGTAGCGCGCGAACGTCAGCCCGTACGGCCTGACCACCGCGTCGACCTCGCCCAGCAGGATCTGCTGGGCGCGCATGATCGAGGTGATCGCGGCCATGGACGGCACGTTTCCCCAGCGCTGCTTCCAGCGTTCGTCGGCGCGCGCGATCGGATCGAAGGAGAGACTGAGCGGCTTCGGCACGAACCCGACCTTACCGGCCGGTCACATGGCGGTCAGCCTTGTCTCGCCCTTCGGGCGGGCCACCACGGGGGCGCCGCGTCGGGGCCGCTCCCGTCAGCTACTCGGCGAGGTGCCGCTCCACCGTCTCCACCTTGGACGTGAGGCCGTCCGTCACGCCGGGGCGGATGTCCGCCTTGAGGACGAGGGAGACCCGGGGAGCCCGGCGCTCGACCGCGGCGACCGCGCGCCGGACGACGTCCATGACCTCGTCCCACTCTCCTTCGACGGACGTGAACATCGCGTCGGTGCGGTTCGGCAACCCCGACTCGCGCACCACCCGCACGGCGTCGGCGACGTACTCCCCCACGTCCTCACCGACGCCGAGCGGCGTCACGGAAAAGGCGACGATCACGCGCCCACCACGCCTTCCTTGCGGGCACGGGACGCGATGACCGCGTCCTCGGCCTCACGCCGCAGCATGCGCTCGGCGAAGAACCCACCGGCCGGCAGCACCGAGAGGACGAAGTACAGCGCGGCGGTCTTCAGCGACCACTTCGCCCGGTTCCACGCGTCGGCCCAGAAGATGACGTACAGGACGAAGAGCGCACCGTGCACCGCGCCCATCACCGGCACGGCGTTGAAGTCCGTGGTCCGCTTCAGCACCGAGCAGACCAGCAGGAGGAGGAAGGAGATCGCCTCGGGGGCCGAGACCAGGCGGAGGCGGCGGATGGCGGTGGCGGTCTTGAGGTCCACGGGTCACCTTCGGTGGGAGAGGAACAGTTTGTGAACACGCGCACAAGCGTCCCGCCCATTGTGGCAAACCGCCTCGGCACCCGGCCCCCAGGGGTGCGGTCAGGGGCGTTCTCCACCCACGGGCCCTGTCCCAGGGGCCCGGCCTGCGGCTACCTTCCAGTCGTGGCGATGTTCCGACTTCAGAGCAGCAAGGTGCTCGCCGTCGACATGACCGGGGATGCCGTGAAGGCGAAGAACGGCTCGATGGTCGCGTACGACGGTGAGATGGCCTTCAAGAAGCTCAGCGGCGGCGGCGAGGGCATCCGGGGCATGGTGACCCGGCGGCTGACCGGTGAGCAGATGACGTTGATGGAGGTGAAGGGGCGCGGGACCTGCTGGTTCGCGGACCGCGCCTCCGAGATCAACCTGGTCAGCATCCAGGGCGACAAGCTGTACGTCGAGTCGAGCAACCTGCTCGCGACCGACGGCGGACTGCGCACGGGCACGGAGTTCACGGGCCTGCGCGGCGCCTCGCAGGGCAACGGGCTGTTCACGACGACCGTCGAGGGCCACGGCCAGGCGGCGATCATGTCGGACGGCCCGGCGGTGGTGCTGCGGGTGAGCGCGCAGTACCCGCTGACCGTCGACCCGGGGGCGTACGTGGCGCACCAGGGGAGTCTGCGGCAGTCCTTCCAGTCCGGCGTGACGTTCCGCACGCTGCTCGGGGAGGGCGGCGGCGAGGCCTTCCAGATGCGGTTCGAGGGGGACGGGCTGGTGTACGTGCAGCCGAGCGAGCGGAACACGATCGCGGGAGACGTGTGAGATGGCCTTCCGGGAGATCAACGGGAAGATGGTCGAGGCGACGGTCGCGCCGGGGCAGCGGCTGTTCAGTCAGCGCGGCGCGATGCTCGCGTACAAGGGCGAGGTGTCGTTCACGCCCAACATGGCGGGCGGCCAGGGCGGGGTCATGTCGATGGTCGGCCGCCGGGTGGCGAACGAGGACACGCCGCTGATGTCCGTCGAGGGCAGCGGCACGGTCCTCTTCGGGCACGGTGGGCACCACATCCAGGTGATCCGGCTGACCGGCGACACGCTGTACGTGGAGGCGGACCGCCTCCTGGCCTTCGAGGGCACACTCCAGCAGGGCACGGTGTTCCTGGGCGCGCAGGGCGGCGTCATGGGCATGGTGCGGGGCCAGGTCAGCGGCCAGGGGCTGTTCACGACGACGCTGCAGGGCCACGGGGCCGTCGCGGTCATGGCGCACGGCGGCGTCATCGAGATCCCGATCAGCCCGCAGCGGCCGGTCCATGTGGACCCGCAGGCCTACGTCGCCCACCACGGCGACGTCCGCAACAAGCTGTCCACGGCGCTCGGCTGGCGGGACATGGTGGGCCGCGGCTCGGGCGAGGCCTTCCAGCTGGAGCTCAGCGGAAGCGGTGCGGTGTACGTCCAGGCGTCGGAGGAGAAGCTGTGAGCACCTACGGAACCCCGGGCGCCGGCCCCGTGGTCCTCGACCCGGCGACGCTGCCGGCGGACGACAACGTCAACGCGTACACCTTCTGTGTGGAGCTCAGGGGGAGCCAGTGGTTCCTGCAGAAGGGGAAGATGATCGCCTACTACGGGTCGATCGATTTCAACGGCGTCGGACACGGCCGGCTGGACCGTCTCGTCCGCACGTCGTTCCATTCGCCACTGCACGCGAGTGACTGGGTCGTGGCGGAGGGCTCGGGCAAGATGCTCCTCGCCGACCGGGCCTTCGACGTCAATTCGTACGACCTCGAGGACGGCAACCTGACCATTCGCTCCGGCAATCTGCTTGCTTTTCAGCCAACTCTGTCACTGAAGCAATCAATCGTGCCGGGTTTTCTGACGCTCATCGGAACCGGAAAGTTCGTGGCCGCGTCGAACGGACCGGTGGTGTTCATGGAACCCCCGATCAGGGTCGACCCCCAGGCCCTGGTCGGCTGGGCCGACTGCCCCTCTCCGTGCCACCACTACGACCACGGGTACATGACCGGCGTCATGGGCGGTCTACGTGCGCTGACGGGCCTGGGCGGGGCCTCCGGCGAGGAGCACCAGTTCGAGTTCGTGGGCGCCGGGACGGTGCTGCTCCAGTCGTCCGAGACCCTGATGGCCGAGCAGGCCACGGGGACCGTTCCGCACCAGGCCGGCGTGCCCGGCGGCGGGGCGCACAGCCCCCAGACGGGACAGTCCGGCGTACCGCGCCTTCCCGGACAGCTGGGAGACCTCCAGCGTCGCTTCGGGCTGTGAGCGGTAGTCTGCGGAGTGTGACATCGAACGTCTGCGCACTGCTGTTCGCCAGGCGGGCGCGGTCACACGCCACCCCTCACTAGTTCGCCTTTCAACATTTTAGGTAGACTTCATTCATGGAGACCGAGACGGCCACCCGCTGGCTGACCGATGCGGAGCAGTGCGCTTGGCGCACCCACCTGGAGGTCAACAGGCTGTTGACGTACCAGCTCGAGAAGGACCTGCAGCCGTTCGGCCTGACAATGAACGACTACGAGATCCTGGTGAATCTCTCCGAGTCCGAGGGCCAGAGGATGCGGATGAGCGACCTCGCTTCCGCCACCCTCCAGTCCAAGAGCCGCCTCTCACACCAGATCACGCGCATGGAGAACGCGAACCTGGTCCGACGGGAGAACTGCGAGTCGGACCGCCGGGGGCTCTACGCGGTCCTGACCGACCACGGGATGACGACGATGCAGAAGGTCGCGCCCCACCATGTGGCATCCGTGCGCAGGCACTTCATCGACCTGCTGTCCCCCGAGGCCCTGACCGAGCTCGACAAGGCCCTCAAGCCCATCGCGGAGCACCTGCGCGGCCAGCGCGGGCGCCCGTAACCGCAGCGCCCTACCGCGGTCCCCACCGGACGAGCGGCAGGCGGAGTTCGAACAGGGCTCCGCCTGCGGGCCCCCGTCCGGCCGTGAGCGTGCCGCCGTGCCGGACGGCCACGTCGCGGGCGATGGCGAGCCCCAACCCGGCTCCGCCGTCGTCGCGGCTGCGGGCCGCGTCCAGCCGGACGAACCGTTCGAAGATCCGCTCCCGGTCGTCCTCGGGCACCCCGTCACCGTCGTCGGCCACCCCGACCACGGCCCGGTCGCCCTCGCGCCGCACGTTCACGGTCACGGCCGACCGGGCGTGCCTCTGGGCGTTGTCGAGCAGATTGGCGAGCACCCTCCCCAACTGCCCCCGCGACCCGGCCACCTCCACCGGCTCCGCGTCCACGGTCACACCCGTCCGCCCCTCGGCCGCCTCCCGGGCCAGCCCGGCGAGGTCGACCCGCGCGTCGCCCAGCCGCTCCCCCGCGTCCAGCCGAGCGAGCAGCAGCAGGTCGGCGGCCAGCCGCTGAAGCCGGACGGTGTCCTCCAGGGCCCCGGCCAGATCCAGCAGCTCGGGATGCGCGGCGGCCACCTCCAGCTGCGTCCGCAGCGAGGCGATGGGGCTGCGCAGCTCATGGGAGGCGTCGGCGACGAACCGCCGCTGCCGCTCCACGGACGTCTCCAGCGCCGCGAGCGTCTCGTTGGTGGTGCTGGCGAGCCGGGCGATCTCGTCGTGCGTGTCCGGCTCCGGAACGCGCCGCGCGAGGTCCTCGGACTGGGTGATCGCGGCCATCTCGCGCCGGATCCCCTCCACGGGCCGCAGGGCCCGCCGGGTGACCAGCCAGGTCACGGCGGCGACGACACCGAGCAGCAGCGGGAACCCGATCAGCATCACCGTCAGCGCGGTCCGTACGGCCCCGTGTTCGGCGGCCAGCGGGGAACCGGCATAGACCTTGAGGTGTCCCCGGTGGTGGGTCTCCACCTCGACGGCGGCGAACCGGTAGTCCTCCGCGTCCCCGTCGATGGTCGCCGACCCGTTGCTGAAGACGCTCTCCCCCGAGATCTCACCGGCTTCGAGGGGCTCGCCCGCGTCGTCGGAGTCGTCATCGTCATCCCCGGTGGGCTTCACCGCCGGCCGCGGCTTCACCTGCCCGCTGCCGGTCCCGCTGATCTTCTCCAGATCCTCACTGGCCGCGACCAGCCGCCCGTGCTCGTCCAGGACCTGCACGGGCCCGTCGTCGCCGTCCAGCCCCGAGAGCTTGTCGTACGGCGTCCCGGCGGCGAGCTCGGAGGCGACCGTGCGCGCGGAGCGCTCCGCCTGGGTACCGGCCTCGCCGATCAGGTTGGACCGCAGCGACAGCAGCACGGCGGCCCCGGCGGCGACGAGCGCCACCGCGACGACCAGCGTCGCCCCCAGCGTGGCCCGCGCCCGCACGGACCCGAACAGCCGCCTCACGGCGACGTCTCCAGCCGGTAGCCGGCCCCGCGCACGGTCCGGATCAGTCCCGCCCGCAGCTTCCGCCGCAGCGTACTGACGTACACCTCGACGATGTTCGGATCGCCCTCGTACGCGAAGTCCCAGACGTGCTCCAGGATCTCGGACTTGGACACCACCTCGCCGGCCCTCCGCACGAGGTGCTCCAGCACGGAGAACTCCTTGGCGGTGAGGGTGATCTCCTCCTCGCCCAGGAACACCCGCCGGGCCGCGGTGTCCACCTTCAGCTCCCCGTGCACATGCACGGGCGAGGCCCCCGCGCCCTGCCCGCGCCGCCGCAGCAGCGCCTTGACCCGGGCGACGAGCACGACGTACGAGAACGGCTTGGTCAGATAGTCGTCCGCACCGGTGTCGAGCCCCTCGGCCTCGTCGTACTCGCCGTCCTTGGCGGTCAGCATCAGGATCGGCACCTCGTGCCCGGCGGCGCGCAGGGCCGCGCAGACCCGGTAGCCGTTGAGGCCGGGCAGCATGATGTCGAGGATGACCAGGTCGTACGCGCCCTCCGAGGCCTGGTACAGCCCCTCCCGTCCGTCGTGGACGACGTCCACGGCGTACCCCTCGGCCGTCAGGCCCCTGGCGAGCGACAGGGCCAGCCGCTTCTCGTCCTCCACGATCAACAGGCGCATGGGTAAAGAGTGGCAAAGGCAACCTGAAGATCCCTTCAGGGGGCTTCAGGTTCCTCTCAGCCTCCGTCGGCCAGAGTCGAAGACGCCGAAAACGAAACGACTCGGGAGGAATCCGCATGAAGCGCAACATCGTGATCGCCGCTGTGACCGCCGCCGCGCTGATCGGAGGCGGGACGGCCACGGCACTCGCGACCACGGGAGACGACCAGGGCTCGGCGCGGCAGGCGGCCACCACCCAGCTGTCGAACGACGACGTCCGGGACGACGACGGCGAGCGGGACGACGACGCCGAGAAGACGCTGTCGGCGGACGTGACGGCGCCCGAGGCGATCGCCTCCGCGCTGAAGCACACGTCGGGCACGGTGGTCTCCGCCGAGCTGGACGACGAGGACGACGGCGGCAAGGTCGTCTGGACGGTCGACGTCCTGTCGGGCGACAACACCTGGCACAGCGTGAGCGTCGACCCGGCCAACGGCAAGGTCCTCGGCTCGCACACCGACGACGAGGACGGCACGGCGCAGGTGCGGGCGGCGCTGAAGGGCTCGTCGGTGACGGCCGAGGAGGCGGCGAAGGCTGCCGCCGGCAAGGGCGTGGTGACGTCCGTGGACCTCGACGACGACGGCAAGAACAAGTCCTGGGAGGCCGAGACCCGCAAGTCCGGCGGCGCCGAGCAGGACTGGAAGATCGACCTCACCTCGGGCAAGGTCACGGCGGACCGCGCCGACGCGCGGGACGACGACGCGGACGACGCCGACGACCAGGACTGATCAGCAGCTGCCCCTCTTCCCGGCCCCGGCGTCCCGACACGGACGCCGGGGCCGGGTGGGTCCGCGACCCGGCGTCTTGGGGTGCCGCTGGGGCCGGGTGGGTCCGCGACCCGGCGTCTTGGAGTGCCGCTGCGTCGGTGCTGGGAGGGACGGGTGGGTCCGCAGCCCGGCGTAGCGGGGTGCCGCTGAGGCCGGGTGGGTCCGCGACCCGGCGTCTTGGAGTGCCGCTGCGTCGGTGCTGGGAGGGACGGGTGGGTCCGCGACCCGGCGTCGAGTGGTGCCGCTGAGGCCGGGTGGGTCCGCGCCCGGGCGTCGAGTGGTGCCGCTGCGTCGGTGCTGAGGCCGGGTGGGTCCGCAGCCCGGCGTAGCGGGGTGCCGCTGAGCGCTCCCGCACCCGCGTACGGCGAGAAGGGGCCGTGTCGGGGGGTGTCCGCCCGCAGCGGTTGGCGCGTCAACGGAGAGTCAGTCGGTGTGGCACCCCATCGCGCCGTTCCGAGGACGGACACCCCCCGGCGCGGCCCCGACCCACACCCCACGCGAACGCGAAGCGCACGCGCACCCCCACCCACCGCCAGGCGAGGAGGCCGAAGCCCTCTCAGCCCTCCGTCAACCCGGCCACCAGCTCGTCAGCCGCCCGATAGGGGTCCAGTTCGCCCGCGATGATCCGCTCCGCCAGCGCCCCGAGGCGCCGGTCCCCGTGCAGGTCCCCGATCCGCTCCCGCAGCGCCGTCACCGCGATCGTCTCGACCTCCCGCGACGCCCGGGACAGGCGCCGCTCCGCGAGCACACCCCGCTCCTCCATCCAGGCCCGGTGCTTCTCCAGCGCCTCGACGACCTCGTCGACACCCTCGCCCCGCGCGGCGACCGTCTTCACGATCGGCGGACGCCAGTCACCCGGCCCCCGGGACTCCCCCAGCCCCAGCATGTGGTTCAGCTCGCGAGCCGTCGCGTCCGCCCCGTCCCGGTCCGCCTTGTTCACGACGTACACGTCACCGATCTCCAGGATCCCGGCCTTGGCCGCCTGGATCCCGTCCCCCATCCCCGGCGCGAGCAGCACCACGGACGTGTCCGCCTGCGAGGCGATCTCCACCTCCGACTGCCCCACGCCCACCGTCTCGACCAGGATCACGTCACAGCCGGCGGCATCCAGGACCCGGATGGCCTGCGGGGCAGCCCACGCCAGCCCGCCCAGATGCCCGCGCGTGGCCATCGACCTGATGTACACGCCCGGGTCGGACGCGTGGTCCGACATCCGCACCCGGTCCCCGAGCAGCGCACCGCCGGAGAACGGGGACGACGGGTCGACGGCGAGCACGCCGACCCGCTTGTCCTGCTTGCGGTACGCGGAGACCAGCGCCGAGGTCGACGTCGACTTGCCGACCCCGGGCGACCCGGTCAGTCCCACCACGTACGCCCCGCCCGTCAGCGGCGCCAGCGCCGCCATGACCTCCCGCAGCTGCGGGGACGCCCCCTCCACCAGGGAGATCAGCCGGGCCACGGCCCGCGGCCGGCCTTCCCTGGCCTGGGCCACCAGGGTGGAGACGTCCTGCATCACAGCTCCGTTCAGATAAGGGACGTACCGAGAAGGGACGTACCGGGACTCAGGCCTTGGGCACGCGCACGATCAGCGCGTCGCCCTGCCCACCACCACCGCACAGCGCGGCCGCACCCACGCCACCGCCACGCCGCTTCAGCTCCAGCGCGAGATGCAGCACGAGACGCGCACCGGACATCCCGATCGGGTGACCCAGGGCAATCGCACCACCGTTGACATTCACCTTTTCGGTGGACACCCCGAGGTCCTTCATGGACTGCACGGCCACGGCGGCGAACGCCTCGTTGATCTCGATGAGGTCGAGGTCCGAGACCTCCAGGCCCTCCTTCTTCAGCGCGTGCAGGATCGCGTTGGACGGCTGCGACTGCAGCGAGTTGTCCGGCCCGGCCACGTTCCCGTGCGAGCCGATCTCGGCGATCCACTCCAGGCCGAGCTCCTGCGCCTTGGCCTTGCTCATCACGACGACGGCGGCGGCACCGTCGGAGATCTGCGAGGCGGAACCGGCCGTGATCGTGCCGTCCTTGGCGAACGCCGGACGCAGCTTGCCCAGGGACTCCGCGGTCGTGTCACCGCGGATCCCCTCGTCCTTGCTGAACAGCACCGGGTCGCCCTTGCGCTGCGGGATCTCGACGGGCGTGATCTCGGCCTCGAACAGGCCGTTCTTCTGTGCCGCCGCGGCCCGCTGGTGCGACAGCGCGGCGATCTCGTCCTGCTCGGGCCGCGCGATGCCCAGGCGGGTGTTGTGCTTCTCCGTGGACTCGCCCATGGCGACGCCGTCGAAGGAGTCGGTCAGACCGTCGTACGCCATGGCGTCGATCATCTCGACGGCGCCGTACTTGTAGCCCTCACGGGACTTCGGCAGCAGGTGCGGCGCGTTGGTCATGGACTCCTGGCCACCGGCGACGACCACGTCGAACTCACCCGCACGGATGAGCTGGTCGGCGAGCGCGATGGCGTCGAGGCCCGACAGACACACCTTGTTGATGGTCAGCGCCGGCACGTTCATCGGGATGCCGGCCTTGACCGCGGCCTGGCGGGCCGGGATCTGCCCCGCCCCGGCCTGGAGCACCTGGCCCATGATCACGTACTGCACCTGGTCGCCGCCGATCCCCGCACGGTCGAGCGCGGCCTTGATCGCGAAGCCGCCGAGGTCGGCTCCGGAGAAGGACTTGAGTGAACCGAGCAACCGGCCCATGGGCGTACGCGCGCCCGCGACGATCACCGAGCTGTTCGCTTCGGAAGTTCCAGAAGACATGAGCTGCGATCCCCTTACCGGCTGCACAGCCGAGGAGTGAACGAGGGTTTACTTCGAATGTACTGAGTGGCACTCCGTGCCGTCATCGGGCCGTCGGTGTGATCGCGCGCACGTTGCGTAACCACCTCGGGGGCGCTGCACTGAATCCATGCTGACGCGAATCGACCACATCGGAATCGCCTGTTTCGACCTCGACAAGACCGTCGAGTTCTACCGTGCCACCTACGGCTTCGAGGTGTTCCACTCCGAGGTCAACGAGGAGCAGGGCGTGCGCGAGGCCATGCTCAAGATCAACGAAACGTCCGACGGCGGCGCCTCGTACCTGCAGCTCCTGGAACCGACCCGGGAGGACTCCACCGTCGCGAAGTGGCTGGCCAAGAACGGTGAGGGCGTCCACCACATCGCTTTCGGTACGGCAGATGTCGACGGTGACGCCGAGGAGATCAAGGGCAAGGGCGTACGCGTGCTGTACGAAGAGCCGCGAGTCGGTTCCATGGGGTCACGGATCACCTTCCTGCACCCCAAGGACTGTCATGGCGTACTGACAGAACTGGTCACTTCGGCGCCTGTTGAGTCACCTGAGCACTGACTCTCGTACATAGGGGCCGGTAGGGTTGGGGGCGGTCGCCGCTCAGTCCAGGGTGACCGCGGTCCCGCCGTGCGACGGCAGGACCACCGGGGTCCGGGTTTCGGGGGACGAGCGTCGGGGCAGCAGCCTCTGCTCCGCCGATGATCTGACACCATTCCCCGGGGGCCCCGTTCGGCGGATGGACGGAGCTCGTTCGGAAAGAGTTGCGACCAGGGGACGGATGGGACCGCGCAGTGCGGGGCTACGAGAGCCAGGAGCGAGAGCCGGCGGCTGACGTCGACCACCTCTCTCGGTTCGAAGCCGAGATGAAGCGGCTGAAGACCGAACGGGAAAAGGCGATCCAGCACGCCGAGGACCTCGGCTACCAGGTCGAGGTGCTGCGCGCCAAGTTGCACGAGGCGCGGCGCACCATCATGTCCCGGCCCTCCTTCGAGGGGGGCGACATCGGCTGGCAGGCCGAGCAGTTGCTGCGCAATGCGCAGATGCAGGCCGACCAGATCCGCGCGGACGCCGACCGGGAGCTGAGCGAGGCCCGGGCCCAGACTCAGCGGATCCTCCAGGAGCACGCCGAGCAGGCGGCCCGGCTCCAGGCCGAGCTGCACCAGGAGGCGGTGACCCGCCGCCAGCAGCTGGACCAGGAGCTGTCCGAGCGCCGCCAGACGGTCGAGTCGCACGTCAACGAGAACGTGGCGTGGGCCGAGCAGCTGCGGGCCCGCACCGAGCAGCAGGCTCGCCGGCTGCTCGAGGAGTCCCGGGCCGAGGCCGAGCAGGCCATGTCCACCGCCCGCGCGGAGGCCGAACGGCTCGCGACGGAGGCCAGGCAGCGGCTGACGAGCGCGGCCGAGGAGGCCCGGGCGGAGGCCGAGCAGATCCTGCGCCGTGCCCGCACGGACGCCGAGCGCCTGCTCAACGCCGCCTCCACGCAGGCCCAGGAGGCCACCGACCACGCAGAGCAGCTGCGGGCGTCGACCGTCACCGAGTCGGAGTCCGCGCGCCGCGAGGCCCAGGAGCTGAGCAAGGCCGCCGAGCAGCGGATGGCCGAGGCCGAGGAGGCGCTGCGCAAGGCGCAGGCCGAGTCGGAGAAGCTGGTCGGGCAGGCCGAGGAGGCCGCCGCCAAGGCCCTGGCGAGCGCGGAGTCCGCGAACGAGACGCGGACGCGCACCGCCAAGGAGCAGGTCGCCCGGCTGGTCGAGGAGGCCTCCAAGGAGGCCGAGAACACCAAGTCCGAGGCCGAGCAGATCGTCGCGGACGCCAGGGCCGAGGCCGAGAAGATCGTCGCGGAGGCCTCCGAGAGGGCCCGCACGCTCACCGCCGAGGAGACCGCGACCCAGCTGTCCAAGGCGGCCAGGACCGCCGAGGAGGTCCTCGACAAGGCGTCGGAGGACGCCAAGAAGACCACCAGGGCCGCGGCCGAGGAGGCCGAGCGGATCCGCTCGGAGGCCGAGGCCGAGGCGGACCGGCTGCGGGCCGAGGCGCACGACATCGCCGAGCAGCTCAAGGGCGCGGCGAAGGACGACACCAAGGAGTACCGCGCCAAGACGGTCGAGCTGCAGGAGGAGGCCCGCCGGCTGCGCGGCGAGGCCGAGCAGCTGCGGGCGGACGCGGTCGACGAGGGCGAGAAGATCCGCGCCGAGGCCCGCAAGGAGGCCGTGGCGCAGATCGAGGAGGCGGCGAAGTCCGCCGAGGAGCTGCTCGCCAAGGCCAAGGCGGACGCGGACGAGCTGCGTACGACGGCCCAGGCGGACAGCGAGAAGGTCCGCACCGAGGCCATCGAGCGGGCGACGACCCTGCGCCGGCAGGCCGAGGAGACCCTTCAGCGCACCCGGCAGGAGGCCGAGCGGCACCGCGAGGAGGTCGTCGAGCAGGCCGAGGCGCTCAAGGAGGACGCCGAGCGCGCGGCGCGGGAACTGCACGAGGAGACCGAGCGGGTCATAGAGGCCCGTCGGGCGGAGGCCGCCGAGGAGCTGACGCGGCTCCAGCGGGAGGCCGAGGAGCGGCTGACGGCCGCCGAGCAGGCGCTGTCGGACGCCCGTGAGGAGGCCGCGCGGCTCCGTCGCGAGGCCGCCGAGGAGAACGAGCGGCTGCGCGCCGAGGCCGCGGAGCGGATCCGTACGCTCCAGCAGCAGGCCGAGGCGGAGGCCGAGCGACTGCGCGACGAGGCCGCGTCGGACGCGTCCGCGTCGCGCGCCGAGGGCGAGGCCGTCGCCGTACGGCTGCGCTCGGAGGCGGCGAACGAGGCCGAGCGGCTGAAGTCGGAGGCGCAGGAGAGCGCCGACCGGATGCGCGCGGAGGCGCAGGCCGCTGCCGAGCGGCTCGCCACGGAGGCCTCGGAGACGCTGGCCGCCGCCCAGGAGGAGGCCAACCGGCGCCGCCGCGAGGCCGAGGAACTCCTCGGCAGCGCCCGGCAGGAGGCCGACCAGGAGCGCGAGCGGGCCCGCGAGCAGAGCGAGGAGCTGCTGGCCTCGGCGCGCAAGCGCGTGGAGGACGCGCAGACCGAGGCCGTACGGCTGGTCGAGGAGGCCGACCGGCGCGCCACGGAGATGGTGTCGGCGGCCGAGCAGCACGCCCAGCAGGTCCGGGACTCCGTCGCGGGGCTGCACGAGCAGGCCCAGGAGGAGATCTCCGGCCTGCGCAGCGCCGCCGAGCACGCGGCGGACCGTACGCGCCGGGAGGCCCAGGAGGAGGCGGACCGGGTCCGCTCCGACGCCTACGCCGAGCGGGAGCGGGCGAGCGAGGACGCGGGCCGGCTGCGGCGCGAGGCGCACGAGGAGACCGAGGCGGCCAAGGCGCTCGCCGAGCGGACGATGTCCGAGGCGATCTCGGAGGCGGAGCGGATCCGCACGGACGTCGCCGAGCACGCCCAGCGGGTGCGCACGGAGGCGTCGGACGCGATCGCCGAGGCCGAGCAGGCCGCCTCGCGCACCCGGGCGGACGCCCGGGAGGACGCCAACCGCATCCGGTCGGACGCGGCGACGCAGGCGGACACCCTCATCACCGAGGCACGCAACGAGGCGGAGCGGCTCACGACGGAGACGGTCCAGGAGACCGACCGGCTGCGCATGGACACGGTCGCCGAGGCCGAGCGGGTCCGTACGGAGGCAATCTCCGAGGCCGAGCGGGTCCGCTCCGAGGCGGCCACGGAGGCCGAGCGGGTGCGCGCGGAGTCGGTCGCCAAGGCCGAGCAGCTGGTCGGGGAGGCCACGGGCGAGGCGGAGCGACTGCGGGCCGAGGCCGCCGAGACGGTCGGTTCGGCGCAGCAGCACGCGGAGCGGGTCCGCACCGAGGCCGCGCGCGTCAAGACCGACGCGGAGGCGGAGGCGGAGCGGCTCGTCAGCACCGCGCGCGAGGAGGCCGACCGCACGCTGGACGAGGCCCGCAAGGACGCCAACAAGCGGCGCTCCGAGGCGGCCGAGCAGGTCGACAAGCTCATCACGGAGACCACGGCCGAGGCGGACAAGCTGCTGACCGAGGCGCAGCAGCAGGCGCACAAGACCACCGCGGAGGCCGAGTCGCAGGCCGACACGATGGTCGGCGCGGCCCGCACCGAGGCCGACCGGCTGGTGTCCGAGGCGACGGTCGAGGGCAACTCCCTGGTGGAAAAGGCCCGTACGGACGCCGACGAGCTGCTGGTCGGCGCGCGCCGGGACGCCACGCAGATAAGGGAGCGTGCCGAGGAGCTGCGCGACCGCATCACCTCGGAGATCGAGGAGCTGCACGAGCGGGCCCGCCGGGAGTCGGCCGAGACGATGAAGTCGGCGGGCGACCGCTGCGACGCGCTCGTCAAGGCGGCCGAGGAGCAGCTGGCCAAGGCGCAGGCGAAGGCCAAGGAGATCGTCTCGGAGGCCAACTCCGAGGCGGGCAAGGTCCGTATCGCCGCGGTGAAGAAGGCGGAGGGGCTGCTCAAGGAAGCCGAGCAGAAGAAGTCCACGCTGGTCCGGGAGGCCGAGGAGCTCAAGGCCGAGGCGATCCGCGAGGCCAAGCGCACGGTCGAGGAGGGCAAGCGCGAGTTGGAGGTCCTGGTCCGTCGCCGCGAGGACATCAACGCCGAGATCTCCCGTGTCCAGGACGTCCTGGAGGCGTTGGAGTCCTTCGAGGCCCCCTCCGCGGGCAAGGACAACGGAGTCAAGGCCGGCGCGACGGTCGGCGCACCCCGTTCGGGTGGCAAGAGCTCGGAAAGCTAGCGAAACGGGGCGAATCCGGTGTGTGCTGGGGTCTTTGGCCAAGTCTTTGGCAAGCAGTCCCGGGGACAGCCACTCAAAAGGGGTGTCATTTTCCAGATCAAACGCGCATCCGCTCGATGACACACCGTTTCGGCCCCTAGGATTCCCCTATCACCTCACCGGTCTCATTCGACAGGAACCCCATGAGCGACACTTCCCCCTACGGCTTCGAGCTTGTGCGGCGTGGGTACGACCGCGCTCAGGTGGACGAACGTATCTCCAAGCTCGTCTCCGACCGTGACAGCGCTCTCGCCCGCATCACCGCTCTGGAAAAGCGCATCGAGGAGCTCCACCTCGAGACGCAGAACGCCCAGGCCCAGATCACCGACGCCGAGCCGTCGTACGCGGGTCTCGGCGCGCGCGTGGAGAAGATCCTCCGCCTCGCCGAGGAAGAGGCGAAGGACCTGCGCGAGGAGGCCCGGCGCGCGGCCGAGCAGCACCGCGAGCTCGCCGAGTCGGCGGCCCAGCAGGTGCGCAACGACGCCGAGTCGTACTCGGCGGAGCGCAAGGCGAAGGCCGAGGACGAGGGCCTGCGGATCGTCGAGAAGGCCAAGAGTGACGCCTCCCAGCTGCGTACCGAGGCGCAGAAGGACGCGCAGTCCAAGCGCGAGGAGGCGGACGCCCTCTTCGAGGAGACCCGCGCGAAGGCCGCGCAGGCCGCCGCCGACTTCGAGACGAACCTCGCCAAGCGCCGCGAGCAGTCCGAGCGCGACCTGGCCTCCCGTCAGGCCAAGGCCGAGAAGCGTCTGGCCGAGATCGAGCACCGCGCCGAGCAGCTGCGCCTGGAGGCCGAGAAGCTGCGCACGGACGCCGAGCGCCGCGCCCGTCAGACGGTGGAGACGGCCCAGCGCCAGGCCGAGGACATCGTGGCCGACGCCAACGCCAAGGCCGACCGCATCCGTTCGGAATCCGAGCGGGAGCTCGCGGCTCTCACCAACCGCCGCGACAGCATCAACGCCCAGCTGACGAACGTCCGCGAGATGCTCGCGACGCTCACGGGCGCCGCGGTGGCCGCCGCCGGCACGCCGGCCGAGGACGAGCCCATCTCCCGTGGGGTCCCGGCCCAGCAGTCCAGGTAACACCGGGGCATACGGAGTCTGAACCTCCGCAAAGCCCTCTGCCGCTCGGGTGGCAGAGGGCTTTGCCACGCTCTAGCGTGGCGGCATGATTGAGCTCGAGGGGCTGACGAAGCGGTACGGCGAGAAGGTGGCGGTCAACAACCTGTCCTTCACCGTCAGACCGGGCATCGTCACCGGCTTCCTCGGGCCGAACGGCGCGGGCAAGTCGACGACCATGCGGATGATCCTCGGTCTCGACCATCCGACCGCCGGTGACGTCCGTATCGACGGCAAGCACTACACGCAGCTCAAGGACCCGCTGACGTACATCGGGGCCCTGCTGGAGGCCAAGGCCTGGCACGGCGGGCGCACCGCCTACAACCACCTGCTGTGCCTCGCCCAGAGCAACGGCATTCCGCGCGGCCGGGTGGGGGACGTACTGGAGACGGTCGGTCTCACCGCCGTCGCGAAGAAGAAGACCAAGGGCTTCTCGATGGGCATGGGGCAGCGGCTCGGCATCGCGGCCGCGCTGCTCGGCGATCCGCGGATCCTGATGTTCGACGAGCCGGTCAACGGCCTCGACCCCGAGGGCATCCACTGGATCCGCACCCTGATGAAGTCGCTCGCCTCGCAGGGCCGGACCGTGTTCGTCTCCTCCCACCTGATGAGCGAGATGGCCCTGACGGCCGACCACCTCGTCGTCATCGGGCAGGGGCGGCTCCTCGCGGACACCTCCATGGCGGATTTCATCGACCGCAACTCACGTTCGTACGTCCGGGTCCGAAGCCCGCAGCGGGAGCGGCTGCTCGATGTGCTGCACCAGGCCGGGATCGTGGCCGTGGAGAGCGGCGACGGGGTGCTGGAGGTGGACGGCGGCAAGGCCGAGCAGATCGGTGAGCTGGCCGCGCAACACCGGATCACGCTGCACGAGCTGAGTCCGCAACAGGCCTCGCTGGAGGAGGCGTTCATGCGGCTGACGGCGGAGTCGGTGGAGTACCACGCACACAGCGGGACGAGCGCGACGAGCCCCGAGCCACCGCGGCAGCAGTGGGGCGACGGCTGGAAGAGGGGCTGAGGCATGGCGGTGACACAGGTCGTACGGTCGGAGTGGACCAAGATCCGGTCGGTGGCGTCCACGATGTGGACGCTCTCGCTGGTGGTGGTCGTGACGGTCGCTCTCGGCATGCTGATCTCGGCGCTGTCGAAGAGCGAGTTCGATTCGATGAACGCGCAGGACCGGGCAGAGTTCGACCCGACGTTCATCAGCTTCGCGGGGATGAGTCTCGGTCAGCTCGCGATGATCGTCTTCGGTGTGCTGGTCGTGTCGAACGAGTACAGCACCGGCATGATCCGCACCTCGCTGGCCGCGGTGCCGCAGCGCGGCTCCTTCCTCTTCAGCAAGATCGCGGTCGCCACTGGGCTGGCCCTGCTGGTCGGTCTCGTCACCAGCTTCGCCGCCTTCTTCCTGGGGCAGGCGATGCTGGGCTCGCACCGGGCGGAGATCGGCGACCCGGGGGTGCTGCGGGCCGTGCTCGGCGGGGGCCTCTACATGGCGCTGATCGCGATGTTCTCCATGGGCGTCGCCGCGATGCTGCGCTCGCCGATGCTGTCGCTGGGCATCCTGATGCCGTTCTTCTTCCTGATCTCCAACATCCTGGGCAACGTCGACGCGACGAAGAAGGTCGGCCGGTTTCTTCCCGACCAGGCCGGCAGCAAGATCATGCAGGTGGTCACGCCGATCGACGACGACACCCCGTACGGACCGTGGGGCGGCCTCGGGATCATGGGGCTGTGGGTGCTGGCCGCGCTGATCGGCGGCTATGTGCTGCTGAAGAAGCGCGACGCCTAGGAGGACCACGGACGCGCGACGCCCAGGGGGACCACGGACGCGGCCGACCTTTTACGTCCTCTTGGAAGGAACCGTCAGCGCCTCGATATCCTCCTAACCCTTACGGGGGCGTGTGCCCCGCTGTCCTGAACCTTGCGATGGGTGCGGAGCATGATCGAAGCAGTCGGCCTGACGAAGCGCTACGGCGACAAGACCGCTGTGTACAACCTTTCCTTCCAGGTGCGGCCCGGAGCCGTAACCGGCTTCCTCGGGCCGAACGGCTCGGGCAAGTCGACGACGATGCGCATGATCCTCGGCCTGGACAATCCGACGTCCGGGCAGGTGACGATCGGGGGCTATCCGTACCGCAGGCTGCCCAACGCCGCCCGCCAGGTCGGCGCCCTGCTGGACGCCAAGGCGGTGCACGGCGGCCGCTCGGCCCGCAACCACCTGCTGTCCCTCGCCCAGCTGTCGGGCATCCCGGCCCGGCGGGTGGACGAGGTGCTCGGGGTCGTCGGTCTGCAGGAGGTGGCCAGGAAGCGGTCCAAGGGCTTCTCCCTCGGCATGGGGCAGCGGCTCGGCATCGCCGCGGCGCTGCTCGGCGACCCGCAGGTGCTGCTGTTCGACGAGCCGGTCAACGGCCTCGACCCCGAGGGCATCCTCTGGGTCCGCAACCTGATGAAGGCGCTGGCGGCGGAGGGCCGCACGGTCTTCGTCTCCTCCCACCTGATGAGCGAGATGGCGCTGACCGCCGACCACCTCATCGTCATCGGGCGCGGTCAGCTGCTCTCCGACATGAGCGTGACCGACTTCATCTCGGCGAACTCCGCGGACTTCGCGCGCGTGCGCACGCCCGACACCGAGCCACAGCAGCGCGAGAAGCTGTCGGCCGCGCTCACCGAGTCGGGCGGGCACGTGCTGCCCGAGCAGGACGGCGGGCTGCGCGTGACGGGGCTGCCCCTGCCACGCATCAGCGACATCGCGCACGACCACGGCGTACGGCTCTGGGAGCTGTCGCCGCACCAGGCCTCCCTGGAGGAGGCGTACATGCGGATGACACAGGGCGCCGTCGACTACCGCTCGACGATCGACCAGAAGGAAGGCCTCCAGCAGCCGCTGCCGCCCGGCGCGCAGCCGCCGATGCCGGTGCCCGGACAGGGCCAGCCGGGCTGGTACGCCCCGCCGCCGCCCCAGCAGGACGGCGGGCCGTACCAGACTGTGCCGCAGGGGGCACCCGGCGGCGCTCCGGGCCAGGCTCCGGCGGGCCCGCACGGCGCCCCGGGGGCCCACGGCGCGCCCGGCGCTCCCAGTGCCACTCCGAGCGCCCCTGGCGCCCCCGGCGCGGGAACGCCCAACCCGTACGCCCAGCCCGCGCCCCAAGCGCCGCAGGGCGCCGCCCAGCCCGCGCCACAGCCCTCCGCCGGCCAGGCCGCTCCGGCGCCCGCCGCGCCCGCGCCGCAGGCGCCCGCGGCCCCCGCCGCACAGCCCACCGCCCCGACCTCCGACCTGACCAAGCCCGAGGACGCCCGATGAGCAGCCCCCAGCCCCAGATGCCGCAGGCCGCGCCCGCCTGGCAGGCGGCTCCCGGTTCCGCCCCGCACCCCGGCGGCCCCGGCTACACCTCGCCGATCCCGATCGTGCGCACGCACCTCGGGAACGCCATCGCCTCCGAGTGGACGAAGATCAGGTCGGTGCGCTCCACGATGTGGACGCTCGGGGTGTTCGTCCTGCTCGTCGTCGGCATCGGTCTGCTGACCGGCATCGTGGTGTCGAGCTCCTCCTCGGACCTGTCCGGCGAGAACGCGCTGTCCCTCGGCTTCTTCGGTCTGCTGCTCGGCAGCATGTGCATCATCACGCTCGGCGTGCTGACCACGGCCTCGGAGTACGGCACGGGCATGATCCGCACCACGATGGTCGCGTGCCCGAGCCGCGGACGCGTGCTGGCGGCGAAGGCAGTCGTGTTCTTCCTGGTCGCGTTCGTGGTGACGCTGGTGGCCGCCTCCCTCGTCGCGTTCCTGCACGTGGCCATGCTCGAGGGCAACGGCGCCAAGGAACCCTCGGGCGGCGAGTGGTTGAAGAGCACGGTCGGCATCTCGCTCTACATCGCGCTGCTCGGCCTGCTCTCGCTCCTCATCGGCTCGATCATCCGGCACTCGGCCGGCGCCATCACCATCATGATCGGCGCCGTGCTGGCCCCGCTGGTGATCGCGCTGTTCATGTTCTCGGAGTCGCTGCAGGGCGTGCGCGACGCCCTGTTCGAGTACTCGATCCCGAGCCAGCTGAGCGTCTTCTACGCCAACTCCCTCAACACGGCGAGCCAGTCCGGTCCGTCCGGCTGGGACCCGCTGTGGATCATCCTCGGCGCCACGGCCGTCGCGTTCGCCGGCGCCTTCGCGCTGCAGGAGAAGCGGGACGTCTGAGTCCGGTCAGAACTTCGGCGCGTTACGGGACCGCTGCACCCCCGGGGTGCGGCGGTCCCGCGCGTTCCAGCAGGCCTTGTGCCAGTGTCTGCGGTCGTCGACGCCCGTGTGCTCGGCCCAGGCCACCACGTGCGGCACCCCGTCCGGGATCAGTTGGTCGCAGCCGGGGCAGCGGTACGACTTTCCCTGAGCGCTCGCGCCGGCCACGTGCCGCACGCTCCAGTTCTCACCCTGCCAGTTCTCCGAGGACTGCCAGCCGCCGTAGCGGCCGGGACGGTCGTCCTCGACGCTCCGGCCGGACTCAGCGGCGCCCTTGGGTCGGTTGCGACGCGGGGACACGGGACACCTCTCGGGGCTATACAGGAAGCACGGGCCGCGTCCAGCCTACGCGGCGCGCACAGGGGTTCTGGGCTCACGACGGTTGACTGCGCACAGGCGTGTAGGGACGAGTGTCCGTGTTGTGGCGCGTGCGGACCCCTGGGCGGGAACGCGAGTTCTTCTGTCGAATGTGTGACCTTCTGCCCGTGGTGGTCGTTGGGACGTGCTGAGGGATCGGCGGGTCAGCGCTGGGCAGGGGTGAGGGGATTGAGTGGGCGGCGGGAGGTTGGGACGCCGTTCGTGGTGCCCGGCCCTTGCGGGGTTGCGGTCCGGGACCGGCTCAAGCACCTGACTGCCGAGGACGAGAATGTGCTGCGTCTGGTCGGTGACCATCTGGGCGGGCTGGCTTGCCTGGACCTGAAGATGCGGTGCGCGGCCGGGCTGGAGCATGACACTGAGCAGTGGGCCGAACGTAAGCGGGCTCTGACACAGGCGTCCTCTTCGCGGTGGGCCGGGTCGGTCACGAAGGCCACCCACGATCAGTGGGCGCTGGCCCGACGCAGCCAGCCGGCACACATCCAGAGCCTTCAGGCGGGGGTGCGCACGATCGCGCGCCGGCTGTCCCTCCCAGTCGGTGAGGCGGGCAGCAAGCGGGCTCCCGGCGGCTACCGCAGCAAGCGGGAGTGGTTCGCCGAGACGCGCCGCCTGCACGTGTTCACCGACCGGCTCCAGGCGGCCCGGGCGGACTGGGCGGCCGGGCGCGTGCATGTGGTGCGCGGCGGGAAGCGGCTGCACCTCGCGATCGCGATCGAAGACCTCGACTTCACCGCCGAGACCACCCGCGAGAAGCACGGCTGCCGCACCAAGTTCCGCAACCTCATCTCCGGCGTGCCCACCTCCAGGCTGCGAGCCCGGCTGATGTCGATGTCGGCCGATCTCGGCATCACCGTCATCGCCGTCGACCCTGCCTACACCTCCAAGTGGGGCGCCCAGTACTGGCAGAAGCCTCTTACCACCCACAACCGCACGACCACTGGCCACGACGCGGCAGCCGTGGCGATCGGCAGGCGCGCCCTGGGACACCCGATCCGGCTGGGGCACCTCACAGGCCCTTAAGGGGTCCTTTCACTATGAGCGTCCGATCAGGGCGCGTGGTCTGGTGCCGTGCGTCGCAAGGCGCCGGGAAGCCCTCGTAGCGGAGCTACTAGGGCTTTTCGGCAACGCGGCGAGGTGCGGTGCCAGACCACGCGACCCGGACGGGCATAGTGAAAGGACCCCTAAGAACGGTACGCGTACGGAACCAATCGCCATATGTCCCTCGCGGGCGCGGCGGGCTCACCCCGGATGCTCTCCCCCGGGCTCCTGGCGGAACGCCTCATTCTGCAGACAATCCGCAAAATGCTCCGCCCGGCCGTGTCCTCGGCACGTGTCGGACGGTTATGCGCTGTGGGGGAGCTCCGTGTCGGAGCCAAGGAAGCAGGAAAGCAATGCGCGTTGGAAGTTTCGTGTTGGCGGCCCAGTTCCCCGGTCAGGGCGAGGGAGAGGCGCTGCACCGCGCGGTCCGCTCGGCCGAGGTGGCCGAGGAGGCCGGGCTCGACACGGTCTGGCTGGCCGAGCACCACTTCGTGCCGTACGGCACGTGCCCGTCGGCCATCACCCTGGCCGCCCTCATGCTGGGCCGCACCCGCCGCATCCGGGTCGGCACGGCGGTCAGTGTGCTGCCCACCGTCCATCCCGTGGCCCTCGGCGAGCAGACCGCGCTGCTGCACCACACGAGCGGCGGCCGTTTCACGCTCGGCGTCGGGCGCGGCGGCCCCTGGGTCGACCTGGAGGTGTTCGGCGCGGGTCTGGAGGCGTACGAGAAGGGGTTCCCGGAGTCCCTGGAGCTTCTGGTGCGGTGGCTGCGCGAGTCGTCCGTGGCGGCCGACGGGGAGCGCTTCCGTTTCCGTGAAGTCCCGGTGGTGCCGCGGCCGTCGGAGGCCCTGACGGATGCCGCGGGGCCCGAGGTCGTCGTGGCCTGCACCTCGCCCGCGAGCGTGCGGCTCGCCGCCGAGCGGGGCCTGCCGATGCTGCTCGGGATGCACGTGGGGGACGAGGAGAAGGCCGAGATGGTCGCGCTGTGGCGGCAGCACGCGCGGGCCAGCGGCCGGTCGCCGGAGGAGATCCTGGGCGCGTCCCATGTCTCGGCCGGCGTCTGCCAGATCGCGGACCGGCGTGTCGACGCGGCGGAGACGCTGATGAAGGCGATGCCGGGCTGGTTGAAGCAGGGCCTGGAGGCGCATGTCACGGTCGACGGGCGCACGCGCCGGATGCGCGACCCGCTGGCGTACACCGAACTGCTCTGCGGGCTGCACCCGGTGGGCACTCCACGGCTGTGCGCGGACCGGCTGGCGGCGACCAGCGAGCGGACGGGCATCTCCCGCTTCGCGCTGCTCGTCGAGGGCTCAGGGGACCTGGCGGCGACCGAGGAGAACGTGCGGCGGCTGGGCGCCGAGGTACTCCCCCAACTCGTCTGAGAGCGTCGTGGATTCCTGGGGCTTGCCGCTCCGGTACAGAACTGCACCTCCCGCGTACGGAGCGGCAAGCAGTGGCGCCGCGTCAGCAGTCCCTGAACTCGGGTGACTGGTTCAGCACCTGACTGCGGACCGAGGTGAAGCGGTCCAGCTTCTCGTCGACCGAGGAGTCAAGCGGGAACACGGCCACCCGGTGGCAGTTCTGGAAGGCCAGGCGCACACCGAAGTGCCGTTGCAGCGCGCCGCGTATCGCGTCACTCGCAAGCGCACGCAGCAGCTGACCGCGTGCCTGCTCGTCCGGCGGGGGCGTCTGGTTGTCGGCGAACGCGCCGCCGTCCACCTTCAGCTGGGCCACCAGTGAGCTGATCATCTCCCACGCGTAAGGCAGGGAGGTCCGGACGCAGTCGACGAATTCCGCTTCGTCGACCTCGCCTCGCTCGGCCTGTTCGAGTAGGGCCGGTGAGACGTCGAGCGACATGAGTTCTCCTCTCGCACCCCCGGCGAGCAGGGGTTGCCGGACAGATAAGGGGGTTCGCGATACCGAACACGCTGCGTACACGCACCGCGACCTCCCGTTCATACGGTAAGCAGCGTACGGTGACCGCACCAGGAAAGTGCGCAGATGAGACACTCCCGCTGAGCACACCATGCACACAATCGGCCATTACCGAACACGTGTTTTCCAGGGCGAATCGCGTGGACAGGTGCCCGTCGAGTAGCGTTGCCGACCATGCGTCTCGTCATTGCCCGCTGCTCCGTGGACTACGCCGGGCGGCTCACCGCCCACCTTCCCTCGGCCCCGCGCCTGATCCTGGTGAAGGCGGACGGCAGCGTCTCGATCCACGCCGACGACCGGGCCTACAAGCCTCTGAACTGGATGTCGCCGCCCTGCACGTTGAAGGAGGGCACCGGCGAGGAGGAGGGCGTCTGGACCGTCGTCAACAAGGCGGGCGAGAAGCTCATCATCACGATGGAGGAAGTCCTCCACGACTCCTCGCACGAATTGGGCGTCGATCCCGGCCTGATCAAGGACGGCGTGGAAGCGCACCTCCAGGAGCTGCTCGCCGACCGCATCGAGACACTCGGCGACGGCTACACGCTGATCCGCCGCGAGTACCCGACGGCCATCGGGCCGGTCGACATCCTGTGCCGGGACGCCGACGGCGCGACCGTCGCGGTGGAGATCAAGCGGCGCGGTGAGATCGACGGCGTGGAGCAGCTCACGCGCTATCTGGAGCTGCTGAACCGCGATCCCCATCTCGCCCCGGTGCGCGGTGTCTTCGCGGCCCAGGAGATCAAGCCCCAGGCCCGCGTCCTCGCGACCGACCGCGGCATCGGCTGCCAGGTCCTCGACTACGACGCGCTGCGGGGCATCGAGGACGACAAACTGCGGCTGTTCTGACTTCCCTACGACGAACAGGGCCGGGTCCGCGGAACGGACCCGGCCCTGTTGGTGTGCACGGGTGTCAGATCACCGTCTCCGGGCCGCTCGGCGTGCCGGTGCTACTCTGCGGCGCGCTCGCCGAGGTGCTCGTGGAAGCGCTGGGCGCCGGGCCGCTGGCCGAGTCGGAGGTGGACGGGCTGGTCGTCGGCGGCTCCGAGGTGGGCGGCTCGGAGGTCGGCGGCTGCGAGGTCGGCGGCTGGGACGTCGGCGGCTGCGACGTCGGCGGCTTGGAGGTCGGCGGCTTCGACGTCGCCGGCGGCTTGGACGTGGGCGGCTTCGAGGACGTCGGCGGCTTCGACGGCGAGGCCGAATCTGTCGGGTCCTGCGAACCGCTCGGCGAGTCCGTCGGCGTCGGGTCGTCCGACGTGCCGAGTGTGCCGTCGGGGCCCGGGTCCGTCGGGCGCGGGGCCGGCTCGCCGTTGTCACCGTCGTCGTTCGCCGGCCGGTCGGCGCCGAGGCTGCCGTCGTTGATGTCCTGGCTGGCCGAAGGGTTGACGCCGACCTGGTCGGACGGCGGGTTCGCGTCGTTGTCGGAGGTCGCGCCGAGCGTCACCACCGTGCCCAGGACGGCCACGAGCAGGGCACCGGCGCCGGCGGCCACGAGGTTGCGCCGGGCGAGGCCCTTGAGGCCGCCGCGGGCCCCCCGCGAGGGCGCGGGCGAGCTGCGGTGGGTGACCAGGGTCGGGGAGGGCGGCTTCTGGAGTGTCGGGAACGCCGCCGGAACACCGCCGGGCGGGGACGCCGACTCCTCGTCACGGGTGTCGGGCACCTCCTCCCCCGCGGTCGGCCCGAGCCCGATGGGTGTGCCCGAGCGGTCGGCGACCAGGGCGAGGGCGCGGCGGCCGGCGACGGTGCCGCGCTTGTCGGCTAGGGCGCCGCGCAGGCCGATGGAGGCCTCCAGCTCGGCACGGGCCCGGTCGAGCCGGCCCTCGCACAGGGCGAGGACGCCGAGCTCGTGGTGGAAGTAGGCCTCTTCGCCGACGTCCCCGGCGAGCCGTGCGGCCTCGGCGCCGGAGCGCAGGGCGCGCTCCCAGGCGCTCCAGTGCAGTCCGGCGGCGAACGCGGGGGCGGCGGTGCGGGCCAGGTGCACGGCCGCGCTCTCCTCGCCCTCGGCGGGCGGCCGGGTGGCGGGTCCGAGGAGGGCCAGGGCGGCGAGGACGGCGTCGGCCTCGGCGCACACCCGCTCGGGGGTGACCGAGGGGTGCCCGGCCCACCAGGAGTAGTGCTGGGCGGCGCTGCGGGCGCCCGCCTCGGCCTCGTCGGCGTATCCGGCGGCCTCCAGCTGGGCCGGGACGCCGGCCGCGAGGCGGTAGCGGGAGCCGACCGGGGAGACCAGGCCGCAGGCGGCCAGTTCACCGAGTGCGGCGTCCGCGTGGGTGTCGCCGACCAGGGCCGGCAGATGCGCCTGGTGCGGGACCTCGCCGCCGAGGGCGACGGCGAACCGCAGGGTGGCGCGGGCGGAGGCGCTCAGCCGGGAGGCGAGCAGCGGCGCGGGCGCGGCGGCCTCGCCGAGCGCGGGCAGCGGCACGTCGTCGCCGAGGTCGTAGGCCTCGGCGGGGTCGGCCGGGGGCGCGTCCGCGAAGACGCCGAACGCGTCGACGGCGCCGGTGCCGGTGCGCAGCCGGTCGCGCTGCCGGAGCAGGGCACCGGCCTGGACGAAGCGGAGCGGCAGGCCCTCGGACTCGAACCAGAGGTCGCCCGCCCAGTTGGACTCGTCCTCGGTGAGGGTCCGGCCGACGGCGTGTTCCAGCAGGTCGAGGCCGGCGGCGCGCTCCAGTCCGCCGAGGAGGACCTCCTCGACGCCGGCGCCGGCGGAGGGGGCGGGCACGTCCGGGGTGGCGCCGAGCAGGAAGGCGCACTCGGGGGTGGCCTCCAGCAGCTCGTCGAGCGCGGCGCCGCCGAACTCCAGGTCGTCGAGGACGACGACCGCGCCGATCTCCCGCACATGGGTGAGCAGCTCGTCCCGGTCCGGGCGGTGCAGGGGTGCGCTGTACACCGCGTGGAACAGGTCGTACAGCAGGTCGCCGGAGGTGCGTCCGAAGCCGTTGAGGCGGACGACGCCGTCGGGGGCGAGGTCGGAGCAGTCCTCGGCGACCAGGTCGAGCAGACGGGTGCGGCCGGAGCCGGGCGCGCCGGTGAGGCGGGTGGAGCGGCCGCGCGCGAGCAGGCGCACCAGGCGCTCGCGTTCGTCCTGGCGGGCCAGCAGCGGCAGGGCCGGCAGCCCGGGGCCGGGCGGAACGGGCGGGCGGGCCGCGCGCTCGGCCTCAGCACGTTCGGCCGCGGTGAGCTTGACGGGCCGGGCGGGCCGTTCGGTGGGCGGGCAGGCCTCTATCTCGCTGCCGTCGACGGGGTTGACGGTCAGCAGGAAGTCGCCGGAGACGAGCTGCACGGTGCGGGCGAGCGCCGGCGCGTGCTGCGCGAAGTCGGGTGTGAGGGATTCCCTGGGAGGGCGCTGGCGCGGCGCAGGGCCGTCACCGTCGTGGCCGTACTCCTCGGGTCCCTGGTTGTCAGGATCCATAGGTCAAGCCCCCCAAAAGCGTGTGTGTGCTTGGAAAAGCCCCTCCCGGCCTTGCTGCACACCGCGCTGTCGCTTCTGGTCCGGTCCCGCTCGAAGGGTGTCAAGGCAGCGGGCAGCCGAACCCTAAACCTTCGCACAGTATCTACGACAGTCCGGGGTACCGCGCCGTCCGTAACGTCACGGTCTCGTGAGGATTGTGCGCGTCGCACGATTCGACGACGTGCGTCCGGGTCTCCCCGGTCGCCCGGCTCACACCCGCGGGGGGCGTCACACGCGGGGAAGGGTCTCCACCCCGATGCCGCCCTCGATCGCCAGGATCCGGTGCAGGCGGGTGGCCACCAGCAGGCGTTGCATCTGCGGGGGTACTCCGCGCAGCACCAGGCGCCGGCCGCAGCGGCCGGCCCGCCGGTGGGCTCCCATGATCACGCCCAGTCCGGTGGCGTCCCAGGAGTCCAGTTCGGACAGGTCCAGCACCAGGTCTCCGACTCCGTCGTCGACGGCCGAGTGCAGGACCGTACGGGCGTCCGCCGCGCTCCGGACGTCGAGGCGGCCCCCGACGACCAGCTCGGCGTGGTCGCCCCTGATGTACATATGCGCTCCCCGTGCGTGCGAATCGTGCTCCGCGTTCTGATGTGGGTGATGCAACCTCTGACTGTGTGGAGGTGTCAGAGGTTGCATCCTGTGAGCGAACCGATACCGAATTCACCCTGGCGTGTGATGGGCCCGGGGCATGTGCGGTTTCAGTGCTTGTAGAAGCCCTGCCCGCTCTTGCGTCCGATGTCACCGGCGTCAACCATCCGGCGCATCGACTCGGGGGCCGCGAACTTCTCGTCCTGGGACTCGGTGTAGATGTTGTTCGTGGCGTGCAGCAGGATGTCGACGCCCGTCAGGTCCGCCGTCGCCAGCGGGCCCATGGCGTGACCGAAGCCCAGCTTGCAGGCGAGGTCGATGTCCTCGGCGCTCGCCACGCCCGACTCCTGCAGCTTCGCGGCCTCGACGACCAGGGCGCAGATGAGGCGGGTCGTCACGAAGCCGGCGACGTCGCGGTTGACGACGATGCAGGTCTTGCCGACCGACTCGGCGAACTCCCGGGCCGTGGCGAGGGTTTCGTCGCTGGTCTTGTAACCGCGGACGAGTTCGCACAGCTGCATCATCGGCACCGGCGAGAAGAAATGCGTGCCGACGACCCGCTCCGGGCGCTCCGTCGCCGCCGCGATCTTGGTGATCGGGATGGCGGAGGTGTTGGAGGCGAGGACCGCGTCGTCCTTCACGATCTTGTCGAGCGCGCGGAAGATCTCGTGCTTGACCTCGAGCTTCTCGAAGACGGCCTCGACGACGACGTCCGCGTCGGCCGCGGCGTCCAGGTCGGTGGTCGCGGTGATGCGGGCCAGGGCGGCGTCGGCGTCGTGCGCCTCCAGCTTGCCCTTGGCGACGAACTTGTCGTACGACGCCTTGATGCCGTCGGTGCCCCGCGTCAGTGCCTCGTCGGTGACGTCCCGCAGGACCACCTCCCAGCCCGCCTGTGCGGAGACCTGGGCGATGCCGGATCCCATGAGGCCGGCTCCGATGACGGCGAGCTTCCGTGCCACTGTGCGACTCCCCTGACGCGCTGCTTATGTCTGCTTCTCGGGCGGACACTAGCGCTCGTGAGGCGGCGTGCGCCTGACTTAGTAATGCGTTTCACGTCTCATGGAGTGAGACTCGTGTCACGTCCCACATGACGGACTTGGCGATCCTCCCATCGGCCGAAGCCGAGAGGATTCCGACCTCAGCGGTCGGAGCGCTAATTCCTTGCGGTTTTGCGCTGGTTGGCGCTTCACAGACCGGCTGGCGCCGAGGTCTCCACGCCCTGTGACCCGTATGCCCGCGGGCCAGTACGTTCTTCGCGCCGACCGTGTCGGCGTGCTCTCGGTGACCGTAGGAGGTGCAGACGAACTTGGCTTGGCTCTCGCGGTTGTCCGGATGCACATATCCACCGGCAGGGCAGGTTGTTGAACTGAGAGCAGGGTTCACAGTGCGTACCGCAGTGCCTGTATGACGGGCGCGGTTGCGGACTGCCAGTTCGAAGGAGTGCCAGCCCTTGTCGAGGATCGCGCGATTCAGTCCTGCCTTCTGCCCGACATGCGATCCCGGCTCGGCTGAGGTCCCTCTGGCGGTAGCGGTCATGCCGGCTGCGTTGAGGTCCTCGAGAACGATGAGGCCATTGCCGTCTACGACGTGGCGGGCCGTCTGCGCGTGGAAGTCCCGGCGGCGGTCGCGGACCCTTCGCAACATGACCCGTATCCTCTCCCGACACGCTTTTCGGCGGTTCGATCCCTTCTTGGTGCGGGCGTGCTGTTGCTGCAGCCTTCCGGTATCGCTGGGCCTCGCCAGGGGTGATGAAACTCCTGCCGAAGAACCGGCCGTCGCTGGTCGCGGCCAGCACCGACACTCCGCGGTCAATACCCACTCGCCCCCTCCAGGACACGGGTGCGAATCAGGTGCGCTTGTGCGAGACAAAAGGTGAGGGCGTGCGTCCATGACACGAACGTCTAGATTGGCCACATGGTCAATCTGACGCGCATCTACACGAGGACCGGCGACCAGGGCACCACCGCCCTCGGCGACATGAGCCGGGTCGCCAAGACCGACCTGCGGATCTCCGCGTACGCCGACGCCAACGAGGCGAACGCGGCGATCGGCACGGCCATCGCGCTGGGCGGCCTGGACGAGGAGATCGTCACGGTCCTCACCCGCGTCCAGAACGACCTCTTCGACGTGGGCGCGGACCTGTCGACGCCGGTGGTGGAGAACCCGGAGTTCCCGCCCCTGCGGGTCGAGCAGTTCTACATCGACAAGCTGGAGGCGGACTGCGACCGCTTCAACGAGCAGCTGGAGAAGCTCCGCTCCTTCATCCTCCCCGGCGGCACCCCCGGCGCGGCCCTGCTCCACCAGGCCTGCACGGTCGTACGCCGGGCCGAACGCTCGACGTGGGCGGCGCTGGAGGTGCACGCCGAGGTGATGAACCCCCTGACGGCGACCTACCTCAACCGCCTGTCCGACCTCCTGTTCATCCTCGCGAGGACGGCGAACAAGGAGGTCGGGGACGTGCTGTGGGTGCCGGGCGGGGAGCGGTAGAAGCGCCCGAGAAGGGGCGCGGGGCTGATTCGATATGCGGCTCCGCCGCGTGGGCGCGACCAGCCACCACGGGCCCGCGGTCGAGATACCGGCCCTAACTCTGCGCCCTCTGCTTCTCCACCGTCACACCGGTCTTCCCGGTCTTCCCGGTCTTCCCGGTCTTCCCGGTCTTCCCGGCGGGAGCCTTCCGCGGCCAGATCGCATAGCTCAGCGCGATCAGGCCGTGGATCCCGGCCGTGCGCCAGGCCACATAGCGCCAGCTTTCCAGGGAGGTCACGCGGCTCGGGTCGTCCACGTACAAGATCGCGAGCTGGAGGAGCACGGTCGCGACGGCGGCGCCCACCAGCGTGCCCAGCCAGACCTTGCCCTCGTGGCGCGCCCGGGCCATGCCGTAGCGCGGGGGCTTCGGCGGGGGCGGGGCGCCGCCCAGCCGGTGGGCCGCGTGGCCGTCGAGCCACTTCACGGTGCGGTGGCCGTGTCCGACGGTGTAGCCGATGTACAGCGCGGCCAGGCCGTGCGCCCAGTTCGGCTCGGCGCCGTTCTTCAGGTCCAGCGCGGTGGCGACCAGCAGGACGACCTCCAGCAGCGGCTCGCACAACAGCAGCACCAGGCCGGTGCGCGGCATCTTCAGCAGATAGCGGGTGGCCAGCCCGGCGGCCAGCAGCACCCAGAAGCCGATCTCGCAGGCGGCGATCAAGGCGACGATCACGGTTCGCTCCTCTCGGTCACCCCTCCAGGCTCCCGGTCGGCGCGGCCCGGATCGTCGTCGCCACAGACGAACCCGCGGTACATCGAAAGATGCAGTCGGGGACCCTACGCGGGGATCACGCGATGCGGGTGGCGGCCGTGTTGGATGGTGACATGGCCGTACGACTCCCCCGCCCACGCCGTTTCGACGTGTACATCGCCCTGGGCAGTCTGCTCGGCGGGCTGCTGCTGTGGGCGCTCGGTCTGGCCACCCGCCCGCACACCGAGGTGTACGTGCTGCTGCCCGGCCGCTGGCCGGTGCTGCTGCCGCTGTTCGTCATGGCCGGCTGCGAGCTGCTGCGGCGAAGCGCCCCGCGCACCGCCCTGCTGATCGGCACCGCCGCGATCGTCCTGGACGTCCTCACCCAGGGCAACCTGGTCACGATCCTGATGTACACGGACCTGATGTACGCGGCCGTCCTGTACGGCCCGCCCGTCTCGGCGCACCGCATCCCGCGGATCACCGGGCTGCTCACCGTGGCCGGAGCCGTCGTGCCGTTCGCGGTCTGGCGCGAGCCCGAGGCGCTGCTGATCGGCGTGGTCACCGGCCTGGTCGCCTTCGGTCCCGCATCGACAGGACTGATCGTGCGCAACCACCGCGAGGCCGCCGACGCGGCCCGGCTGCGCGCCGAACAGACCGCGCTGCTCGCCGAGATGGACCGCACCCAGGCCGTCACCGCCGAACGGGCCCGGATGGCGCGCGAGCTGCACGACATGGTCGCCAACCACCTGTCCGCGATCGCCATCCATTCCACCGCCGCCCTCTCCCTGGAGGATCCGAAGACCTCCCAGGAGGCGCTGGTGGTCATCCGTGAGAACAGCGTGGCGGGGCTCGCGGAGATGCGGCGGCTGATCGGGATCCTCCGGGACGACAGCGGCGACACCGAGCCCGTGGCCGCACCCACCCTCGACGGACTGGGCGCGCTGGTCGACAACGCGCGCACCAACGGCCTGGACGTGATCCTCGAAGCCGGACAGGGCAAGGTTCCGGCGCCGGTCGAGCTCGCTGCCTACCGCATCGTCCAGGAGTCCCTGACGAACGCCCTCAAGCACGCCGGCCCCGGCCGCGTCGCGGTGTGCCTCGGCCGCCGCGACGGCGTGCTGACCGTCCGGATCACCAGTCCCTACGGCAACCGGGACGGGCCGAGCGCCCCCGGCTCGGGGGCCGGTCTCGTCGGCATGCGGGAGCGCGCCGCGCTGCTCGACGGCACCTTCGAGGCGGGCCTCGAGGACTCGCCCGACGGCAAGATCTGGGCCGTACGCGCCACCCTCCCCGTGCACGACACCGTCGAAGGAGACACCGCATGAGCTCGCCCGTCCGGGTCCTCGTCGCCGAGGACCAGTCCGCCGTCCGCGCCGGCCTGGTCCTGATCCTGGGCAGCGCGCCCGACATCGAGGTGGTCGGCGAGGCCGCGGACGGCGAGCAGGCGGTGGAGCTGGCCCGGGAGCTGCGGCCGGACCTGGTGCTGATGGACGTTCAGATGCCGCGCCTGGACGGGGTGTCGGCGACCCGCCAGGTCGTCGCGCAGCGCCTTGCCGACGTGCTGGTGCTGACCACCTTCGACCTCGACGAGTACGTCTTCGGGGCGCTGCGGGCGGGCGCGTCGGGCTTCCTGCTGAAGAACACCGAGGCGAGGGAGCTGCTGGAGGCGGTGCGGACGGTCGCGCGCGGGGAGGGGCTGATCGCCCCGGCGGTCACGCGGCGGCTGATCGCGGAGTTCGCCGCGAAGCCGGCCCGCGAGCCGGCGGCTGATCCGGCTGTGCTGGACCGGCTCACCCGGCGCGAACGCGAGGTGCTGGCCTGCCTGGGCGAGGGCCTGTCCAACGCGGGCATCGCGGAGCGGCTGGACATGGCCGAGGCGACGGTGAAGACGCATGTCAGCCGGTTGCTGGGGAAGCTGGAGCTGCGCAGTCGCGTGCAAGCGGCGGTGCTGGCTCAGGAGTTGGGGATCTGAACCGATCCCAGGGCGTGGTGGTCCAGACCTATTGACCGATGGTCCAGACCTTTCTATTCTCACCGCACCATGTGTGGCGTGAGGCTCAGTCACGCCCCCCACAACTCCATCAAGGAGGCGCAGCATGCGCTTCAGACACAGAGCCGCGGCAGGGTTCGCGACCCTGTTGCTCCCGCTGGCGGGCCTCGTCGGCCTGGCGAGCCCGGCCCAGGCCGCGACGTCCGCCACCGCTTCCTACGCCAAGACCCAGGACTGGGGCTCCGGCTTCGAGGGCAAGTGGACGGTGAAGAACACCGGCACCACGGCCCTCAGTTCCTGGACCGTCGAGTGGGACTTCCCCTCCGGTACCTCCGTCACCTCCGCCTGGGACGCCGACGTCACCTCCTCCGGCACCCACTGGACCGCGAAGAACAAGTCCTGGAACGGCACTCTCGCCCCCGGCGCCTCCATCTCCTTCGGCTTCAACGGCAGCGGCACCGGCTCCCCCGCGAACTGCAAGCTCAACGGCGGCAGTTGTGACGGCGGCACCACGGAACCCGGCGACAGCGCACCGAGCGCCCCGGGCACCCCGACCGCCTCGGACATCACCAACACCTCGGTGAAGCTGTCCTGGTCCGCCGCCACCGACGACAAGGGCGTCAAGAACTACGACGTCCTGCGCGACGGCACCAAGGTCGCCACAGTGACGGGCACCTCGTACACCAACACCGGCCTCACCGCCGGCACCGACTACTCCTACTCCGTCCAGGCCCGTGACACCGCCGACCAGACCGGCCCGGTCAGCGGCGCCGTCCGGGTCCGCACCACCGGCGGCACCACCGAGCCGCCCACCGGCGACAAGGTCAAGCTCGGCTACTTCACCGAGTGGGGCGTCTACGGCCGCAACTACCACGTCAAGAACCTGGTGACCTCCGGCACGGCGTCGAAGATCACCCACATCAACTACGCCTTCGGCAACGTCAAGAACGGGCAGTGCACCGTCGACGACACCTACGCCGCCTACGACAAGGCCTACACGGCCGACCAGTCCGTCAGCGGCACCGCGGACACCTGGGACCAGCCGCTGCGCGGCAACTTCAACCAGCTGCGCCAGCTGAAGGCCAAGTACCCGCACATCAAGGTGCTGTACTCCTTCGGCGGCTGGACCTACTCCGGCGGCTTCGGCCAGGCCGCTGCCAACGCCGCCGCGTTCGCCAAGTCCTGCAAGGCCGTCGTGGAGGACCCGCGCTGGGCCGACGTCTTCGACGGCATCGACATCGACTGGGAGTACCCGAACGCCTGCGGTCTGAGCTGCGACACCTCCGGCCCCGCCGCCTTCAAGAACCTGATGTCGGCACTGCGCACCGAGTTCGGCCCGAACTACCTGGTCACCGCGGCCATCACCGCCGACGGCTCCTCCGGCGGCAAGATCGACGCGGCCGACTACGGCGGCGCCGCCCAGCACCTCGACTGGTACAACGTGATGACGTACGACTACTTCGGCGCCTTCGACAAGGACGGCCCGACCGCCCCGCACTCCCCCCTCACGGCCTACCCCGGGATCCCGCAGGAGGGCTTCAACTCGGCCGACGCGATCGCCAAGCTGAAGGCGAAGGGCGTCCCCGCGAAGAAGCTGCTGCTCGGTATCGGCTTCTACGGCCGCGGCTGGACCGGCGTCACCCAGTCCGCCCCGGGCGGATCGGCGACCGGCGCGGCGCCGGGCACGTACGAGGCGGGCATCGAGGACTACAAGGTCCTGAAGAACTCCTGCCCGGCCACCGGCACCATCGCCGGCACGGCGTACGCGCACTGCGGCAGCAACTGGTGGTCGTACGACACTCCGTCGACCACGGCCGGAAAGATGAGCTGGGCCAAGAACCAGGGTCTGGGCGGCGCGTTCTTCTGGGAGTTCAGCGGAGACACCGCGAACGGAGAGCTGGCGAACGCCATCGACAGCGGCCTGAAGTAGGCCGGATCAAAGGAAGGTTCGAAGGGTCGTAGACCCTAGGCCACATTGACGCGCTGACCGGGCGGGGCTGCCTCAAGCCACGCGAGGAACCCGGTCAGCGCGTCTTCGCTCATCGCGAGCTCGAGACGCGTGCCCCGGTGCAGACAGGCCAGGATCACATGGTCGGAGAGCAGCGCCAGCTCCTCCTCGCCCTCCGGGACGCGGCGGCCGGCGACCTCGATCGCGGAACGCTCCAGGACGCGGCGCGGGCGCGGCGAGTACGAGAAGACGCGATACCACTCGACCCGGTCGCCGTTGTAGCGGGCCACCCCGTACGCCCAGCCCTTGCCGTTGGTGTCACCCTCGGCAGGGGCGTCCCAGCGCAGGCTGGCGTCGAACGTGCCGCCCGATCGCTGGATCAGCCTGCGGCGCAGGCCGAAGACGAACAGGGCCACCACCACGAGGGCCACCACGATTCCGCACACAGCCAGAGCGAGGACCATCGACACCGACCTCCTCGTCTCCTAGGTAACGGAACGTAAAAATCACCCACATCCGCCTCAGCCGCGACTGGGTCCGGATCTCTCCGGTACCCAGCCGCGGCTGAGTGACGTCATCACACGGCGGGCGGGATCAGCGCGCCGCCGTGGCAGCCCGCAGACGGACGTCCGCGCGGCGCTGGGCGTCCGCGTCGTCCTCCGCCTTCGCGCGCTCGAGCTCCTGCTCCGCGCGCTGGACATCGATCTCGTCCGACAGCTCGGCGACCTCCGCCAGGAGCGAGAGCTTGTCGTCCGCGAACGAGATGAATCCGCCGTGCACAGCGGCGACGACCGTCCCGCCCTCGCTCGTACGGATGGTCACCGGGCCCGACTCCAGCACACCGAGCAGCGGCTGGTGACCGGGCATGACGCCGATGTCGCCGGACGTGGTGCGCGCGACGACCAAGGTGGCCTGGCCGGACCAGACCTCACGGTCGGCCGCGACCAACGCGACGTGCAGCTCAGCAGCCAAGGGTGGCTCCTCGGGTCACCACCCGGCGGGAGTGCCGGGTGTTGGTTACAAGTCTAGTAGGCGTGACAGAGGGGGCGGGACGAACCCCGCCCCCTCCGACGAGCACGGGGCTCAGGAGACGCCGAGCTCCTTGGCGTTGTTCTTCAGGTCCTCGAGACCACCGCACATGAAGAACGCCTGCTCCGGGAAGTGGTCGTACTCGCCGTCGCAGATCGCGTTGAACGCGGCGATCGACTCGTCCAGCGGCACGTCCGAACCGTCCACACCCGTGAACTGCTTGGCGGCGTGCGTGTTCTGGGACAGGAAGCGCTCCACGCGACGGGCACGGTGGACGACGAGCTTGTCCTCCTCGCCGAGCTCGTCGATACCGAGGATCGCGATGATGTCCTGCAGGTCCTTGTACTTCTGCAGGATGTTCTTCACGCGCATCGCGGCGTTGTAGTGCTCCGCCGAGATGTACCGCGGGTCGAGGATGCGGGACGTCGAGTCCAGCGGGTCCACGGCCGGGTAGATGCCCTTCTCGGAGATCGGACGGGAGAGAACCGTCGTCGCGTCGAGGTGGGCGAAGGTGGTGGCCGGGGCCGGGTCGGTCAGGTCGTCCGCGGGGACGTAGATCGCCTGCATCGAGGTGATCGAGTGACCACGGGTCGAGGTGATGCGCTCCTGGAGGGTGCCCATCTCGTCGGCCAGGTTCGGCTGGTAGCCCACTGCGGAGGGCATACGGCCGAGCAGGGTCGACACCTCGGAACCGGCCTGGGTGAAGCGGAAGATGTTGTCGATGAAGAACAGCACGTCCTGCTTCTGGACGTCACGGAAGTACTCCGCCATCGTCAGGCCGGCCAGGGCCACGCGCAGACGGGTGCCCGGGGGCTCGTCCATCTGGCCGAAGACCAGGGCGGTCTTGTCCAGAACGCCGGACTCTTCCATCTCCGCGATGAGGTCGTTGCCCTCGCGGGTGCGCTCACCGACGCCCGCGAAGACGGAGACGCCCTCGTGGAGGTTGGCGACACGCATGATCATTTCCTGGATCAGCACGGTCTTGCCGACACCGGCACCACCGAACAGACCGATCTTGCCGCCCTTGACGTACGGGGTGAGCAGGTCGACGACCTTCAGACCCGTCTCGAACATCTCGGTCTTCGACTCAAGCTGGTCGAACGCGGGGGCCTTGCGGTGGATGGACCAGCGCTCGCCCTCGTGGACCTCGTCGCTGTTCAGCACCTCACCGAGGGTGTTGAACACCTTGCCCTTGGTGAAGTCGCCGACGGGGACGGTGATGCCCGCGCCGGTGTCGGTCACCGGGGCCTGGCGGACCAGACCGTCGGTGGGCTGCATGGAGATGGCGCGGACCAGGCCGTCACCCAGGTGCTGGGCGACCTCCAGGGTCAGCGTCTTCTTCTCGCCCGCGAGCGCCGGGTCGGCGACCTCGACGTGCAGGGCGTTGTAGATCTCGGGCATCGCGTCGACGGGGAACTCCACGTCGACGACCGGGCCGATGACCCGCGCGACGCGGCCCGTCGCCGTGGCCGTCTCAACAGTGGTGGTCATTTATCGGTCACTCCCCGCGGTCGCGTCGGCCAGGGCACTGGCGCCACCGACGATCTCGCTGATTTCCTGGGTGATTTCGGCCTGGCGGGCCTGGTTGGCAAGCCGGGTGAGCGTCTCGATGAGCTCTCCGGCGTTGTCGGTGGCCGACTTCATCGCGCGCCGCGTGGCGGCGTGCTTGGAGGCGGCCGACTGGAGCAGCGCGTTGTAGATGCGGCTCTCGACGTAGCGCGGCAGCAGGGCGTCGAGGACGTCCTCCGCCGAGGGCTCGAAGTCGAACAGCGGGAGGATCTCGCCCTTGGCGGGCTTCGCCTCCTCGGCGACCTCGTTGAGGCTGAGCGGCAGCAGCCGGGCCTCGATCGCCGTCTGCGTCATCATCGACACGAACTCGGTGTAGACGATGTGGAGCTCGTCCACGCCGCCCTCGGCCGTCTCCGTCTCGATCGCCTCGATCAGCGGGGCCGCGACCTTCTTGGCGTCCGCGTACGACGGCTCGTCGGTGAAGCCCGTGAACGACTCCGCGATCTTGCGCTCGCGGAAGTTGTAGTGGGCGACACCTCGGCGGCCGACGATGTAGCTGACGACCTCCTTGCCCTCGGCCTCCAGCTTCGCCGTGAGCCTCTCCGCGGCCTTGATGGCGTTGGAGTTGAAGGCGCCGGCCAGCCCGCGGTCGCTCGTGAGGAGCAGGACCGCGGCGCGGGTCGGGTTCTCCGGCTCAGTCGTGAGCGGGTGCTTGGTGTTGGATCCGCCGGCGACCGCCGTGACCGCCCGGGTGAGCTCGGTCGCGTACGGGGTGGAGGCCGCCACCTTGCGCTGCGCCTTGACGACGCGCGAGGCGGCGATCATCTCCATCGCCTTGGTGATCTTCTTGGTCGCGGTGACGGATCGGATGCGACGCTTGTAGACCCGGAGCTGGGCTCCCATGAGTCAGGTCCCTTCCGTCGTCACTTACCGGCAGCCGGGGTGTCCTCGCCGAGCAGCTTGCCGTCGGCGGTCTCGAACTGCTTCTTGAACTCCACGATGGCGTCGGCGACAGCCTGGAGCGTGTCGTCGGACATCTTGCCGCCCTCGCGGATGGAGGTCATCAGGCCCTGCTCCTTGCGGTGCAGGTACTCCAGCAGCTCCTTTTCGAAGCGCCGGATGTCGACGACGGGGACGTCGTCCATCTTGCCGGTGGTGCCGGCCCAGACGGAGACGACCTGGTCCTCGGTGGCCATCGGCTGGTACTGCGCCTGCTTCAGCAGCTCGACCATGCGCTGACCGCGCTCCAGCTGCGCCTTGGACGCGGCGTCCAGGTCGGAACCGAAGGCGGCGAACGCCTCCAGCTCACGGAACTGGGCGAGGTCCACGCGCAGACGGCCGGAGACCTGCTTCATCGCCTTGTGCTGGGCGGAACCACCGACGCGGGAGACGGAGATACCGACGTTCAGCGCGGGGCGCTGACCGGCGTTGAACAGGTCCGACTCCAGGAAGCACTGGCCGTCGGTGATGGAGATGACGTTGGTCGGGATGAAGGCCGAGACGTCGTTGGCCTTGGTCTCGACGATCGGCAGACCGGTCATCGAGCCGGCACCCATCTCGTCGGAGAGCTTGGCGCAGCGCTCCAGCAGACGGGAGTGCAGGTAGAAGACGTCACCCGGGTAGGCCTCACGGCCCGGCGGGCGGCGCAGCAGCAGCGACACGGCGCGGTAGGCGTCGGCCTGCTTCGACAGGTCGTCGAAGATGATCAGGACGTGCTTGCCCTGGTACATCCAGTGCTGGCCGATGGCCGAACCGGTGTACGGCGCCAGGTACTTGAAGCCGGCCGGGTCGGACGCCGGGGCGGCGACGATGGTCGTGTACTCCAGCGCGCCGGCCTCCTCCAGAGCGCCGCGCACGCCGGCGATCGTGGAGCCCTTCTGGCCGATGGCGACGTAGATGCAGCGGACCTGCTTGTTCGGGTCGCCCGTGCGCCAGTTGTCGCGCTGGTTGATGATGGTGTCGACGGCCAGGGCGGTCTTGCCGGTCTGGCGGTCACCGATGATCAGCTGACGCTGGCCACGGCCGATCGGGGTCATCGCGTCGACGGCCTTGTAGCCCGTCTCCATCGGCTCGTGCACCGACTTGCGGACCATGACGCCCGGGGCCTGCAGCTCCAGGGCGCGACGGTCTTCGGTCTCGATCTCGCCGAGGCCGTCGATCGGGTTGCCGAGGGGGTCCACCACGCGGCCGAGGTAGCCCTCGCCCACCGCGACGGAGAGAACCTCACCGGTACGGGAGACCGGCTGACCCTCCTCGATGCCGCTGAACTCGCCGAGGACGACGCAGCCGATCTCGCGCTCCTCGAGGTTGAGGGCGAGACCGAGGCTGCCGTCCTCGAACTTCAGCAGCTCGTTGGCCATGACCGAGGGCAGACCCTCGACCTTCGCGATACCGTCGCCGGCGAAGGTGACCGTACCGACCTCCTCGCGCGAGGCCGCGTCCGGCTTGTACGCCTGGACGAAGTTCTCCAGCGCGTCCCGGATCTCCTCCGGCCGGATCGTGAGCTCCGCCATCTGGGTTCCCTGCTCTCCTTGTTGGGCCCGAAGTTTCACTTTGGGGGTCTGGGGGCGACCCCCAGGATTCTTCTGCACGGCCCAACGAGGGCCGTCGTAAGTACGTACTGCCTATTGAGTTGCTGCTCAGCCGGCGAGCCGGCGGCCGGCGTCCTCGATGCGGTCCGCGAGGGAGCCGTTGATGACCTCGTCACCGACCTGCACCCGGATACCGCCGAGGACCTCGGGGTCCACGTCCAGGTTGAGGTGCATCCGGCGGCCGTAGAGCTTCGCGAGGGCGTCGCCCAGACGCTGCTTCTGCGGGTCGCTCAGCGGTACCGCCGAGGTCACGATGGCGACCATGCGGTCCCGGCGCTCGGCGGCGAGCTTGGACAGGGACTCCAGTCCCGTCTCCAGGCTACGTCCCCGCGGCGCGGTCACAAGGCGTGTGACCAGACGCTCGGTGGCCGACTGCGCCCGGCCGCCGAGCAGGCTGCGCAGCAGCTCGCCCTTGGCCGAGGTGGTGGCCTTGCGGTCGGTCAGCGCGGCACGCAGCTCGGTGCTGCCGGAGACGATCCGGCCGAACCGGAACAGCTCGTCCTCGACGTCGTCGAGCTTGCCGGCCTGCTGCGCGGCGGTGAGGTCGGCGGTGTCGGCCAGCACCTCCAGCGCGTCCACCAGGTCGCGGGACTGCGACCAGCGGGAGCGCACCATGCCGGCCACCAGGTCGGCGGCGGGGCCGCTGACCTGGGTGCCGAGCAGACGCTGGGCCAGCTCGGCCTTCGCCTCCGCGGCCTGCGCCGGGTCGGTGAGGACCCGACGCAGCGACACCTCGCGGTCGAGCAGCGCGGTGACGGCGGCCAGCTCGTCGGCGAGCGAAGCCGCGTTCACGGACGTCGAGTCCGTCAGCGCGTCCAGACGCTCACGTGCGGCTGCCAGGGCCTCGCGGCTCGCTCCGTTCATCGCCCGGCCTCGGCCTTCTCCTCGAGCTCGTCGAGGAACCGGTCGATCACGCGGCTCTGACGGGCGTGGTCCTCGAGGGACTCCCCGACGAGCTTGCCGGCCAGGTCGGTGGCGAGCTTGCCGACGTCCTGGCGCAGCGCGGAAGCGGCGGCCTTGCGGTCGGCCTCGATCTGGGAGTGGCCGGCGGCGACGATCTCCTCGCGCTGACGCTGGCCCTCGGCCCGCATCTCGGCGATGAGCGTGGCACCCTGCTCCTGCGCCTCCTGGCGCAGGCGCGCGGCCTCGTGCCGGGCCTCGGCGAGCTGTGCCTTGTACTGCTCAAGGACGCTCTGGGCCTCGACCTTCATGGTCTCGGCCTCTTCGATACCGCCTTCGATCGCCGCGCGGCGCTCCTCCAGAACCTTGTTGATGTTCGGAAGCAGCTTCTTCCAGAAGAAGAAGAACACGATGGCGAAGGCGATGGTGCCGATGAGCAGCTCGGGGCCCGGAGGGATAAGCGGGTTCTGCTTCTCCTCGGCCGCCAGCTGCACCAGGTTGGCGATCACATCAGTGCCTTCCGTTGAAAGGTTTCGATCGTCCCGAACGTCTCTTAGTAGACGAACGGCATGACGATGCCGATGAGGGCGAGCGCCTCACAGAACGCGAAACCGAGGATCTGGTTGGCACGGATCAGACCGGCCGCCTCGGGCTGGCGGGCCAGGGCCTGGGTGCCGTTGCCGAAGATGATGCCGACGCCGACGCCGGGGCCGATGGCGGCAAGGCCGTAACCGATGGAGCCGAGGTTGCCTTCGACGGCGGCGAGGGTCTCAAGGGCAGCCATGCTGAATCTTCCTTCTCTTTCAGGACCGATGGGGGTTGGCCACCGGACGTTCTGGGGGCTGAGAGTGGTGGGGGCTCAGTGATGCTCGGCGAGAGCGCCCTGGACGTACGTGCAGGCGAGGAGTACGAAGACGTACGCCTGGACGGCCTGCACGAAAAGCTCGAAGACGATCATGACCGTGGCCATGACGAAGGAGACACCGGCCGCCGGGATCATCCAGCTGTTCAGCAGGTACCAGGACGCGACGGTGAACATGACCAGCATCAGGTGGCCGGCGAACATGTTGGCGAACAGTCGCACCGCGTGCGTGAACGGGCGGACGAGCAGGTTCGAGAAGAACTCGATGACCATCACGAGCGGCAGCACCGGGCCGAGCGACTTGTCGTAGCCGGTGACGTTCTTGAAGAACCCGACGAAGCCGTGGCGCTTGAAGGTCAGTCCGACCCACGTCACGTACACCACCGCGGCCAGGACGGCCGGGTAGGCGATGATCGACGACACCGGGAACTGCGCGAGCGGGATCACGGACCAGATGTTCATGATCCAGATGAAGAAGAACAGCGAGACCATCAGGGGGACGTACTTCTCGCCCTCCTTCTTGCCGAGGGTCTCGTAGACGATGCCGCGGCGGACGAAGTCGTAACCGGCCTCGCCGACCATCTGCAGCTTGCCCGGCACCACCTTGGCCTTGCCGAAGGCCGCCCAGAAGAAGCCGATGACAACGATGGTGGTGATGATGGCGAGCAGCATCACCTTGTTGAACTCGTACCCCCCGACGGTGCCAATCGGCTTGAAGAGGAACGAGTGCAGGCCCGGAGCCGGAAAACCACACCCGTTGTCGGACATGATCCGACAGCTCCAGTCAAAGGCGAGCTGGGTCTGGTCAGCACTCACCACGGGCTCCTTCGGCGTGACGCATGGGTACGGCAACCTCGTTGTGTCGGCGCGGCACGGAGCCGCGGTTCGGCACGGGACTGGTGTTACGGATGTGGGGGCGGCTGGGGGGCATCTCGCCTCGCGATGGAGCAGGCGTCAGCTCAGATGCCCGCGCCCGCGATGCCGCAGTTGGCACCGGACGATAGCAGGAGATCTCATGCCTCTTTATCCCGGCCCTATCCCTCACGATGAGTGCCCCGACTTTTCGGGCTTCTCGCCCTTCGTCGAATCGGGCTCAACGTAAAGGATCTTGGCCTTCATGTGGGCACGCGTCTGTGCGGCGATCCAGGCGAGGGTGCCGACAACGAGCGTGATGGCAAAGGCCTTGGGGTTGAACAGCGTCGTGTTCTTGAACGCGGCGACGAAGATGAACAGCAGCAGAATCTGCGCCGCGTAGAGCATGAGGCCCATCGCCTGGAACAGGTGCGGAAGCGATTTGGCAGTGCGCTGCAAGACATAGAGGCCGATCCCCATGAAGAGGATCACAATGAGTGTCGCGACGACCGCCCCGATCGCTCCCTTGCCACCGGCGACCACACCACTGACGACGGCGGCAACAGCACCGACGGCGGCCGTGGGCACGGCAGCCTGGGCCAGGATCCGGGCGTCATTGGACGGCATGGCGGCAACTCCGCTTTCGCAGGGGGCAGGGGTGTCGTCATGGACGAGCGTAGTCCCGGGCTGAGTGGAGACCTCACACCAATGGACCGTCGCACTGCGGTCCTTCGGCTCTATCCGGGGGGTTCTCGTGAACCGTATCACAAACTATTTGATGCAGTCTTTACCTGGAGGTGTGCGGACTGTCACACATGAGAGTGAACCTGCGCGTCTGAGCGCAAACAGCGCCGACATGTCTGGTATTGGGTGCTTCGCACACCCATAGCAACCCCACGACTTGGCAATGCTCTAGTCAGATTCTTACCTTGTCCCCGCCTTGCGCCGGTCGGCCAGACGCGAACGGGGTCCGAGGGCGGTCGCCCCGTTGACGCCGACGACCCCGGACACCACGGGCGTGCGGTTCTCGGCCCCGGCCGCGGCGGGCTGGTCCGCCGTCGACGCCGGGGTGGAGGCCTCGGGTGAGAGGGCCGCGACCGCGCCGCCGCGGCGCCGGTAGCGCGGCGGCACGAAGCGCTCCATCCAGCGCGGGGCGCGCGGCGTGAAGCGCGGCAGCAGAAGCAGGAGCAGCCCGATCGCGCTCAGGAACACCACACCCAGCACGATCCACATGGACGCCGAGTTGACCGAGTAGGCGAGCGCGCCGAAGGCGATCAGCGCCGACCAGAAGTACATGATCAGCACCGCGCGGCTGTGCGAGTGGCCGATCTCCAGCAACCGGTGGTGCAGGTGGCCGCGGTCGGCGGCGAACGGGGACTGGCCGCGCCAGGTCCGGCGCACGATCGCCAGGATCAGGTCGGCGGCCGGCACCGCGATGATCGTCAGCGGCAGCAGCAGCGGGATGTAGACGGGAACCGTCTGGTGCACGGCCTCCTTCTCGGACCCCACGTACAGGTTGAGCGCGTCCGGGTCGACCTGACCCGTGACGGAGATCGCGCCGGCGGCCAGGACCAGCCCGATCAGCATCGAGCCCGAGTCGCCCATGAAGATCCGCGCCGGGTGCATGTTGTGTGGCAGGAAGCCCAGGCACATGCCCATCAGGATCGCCGAGAAGAGGGTGGCCGGGGCGGCGGCCTCGATGCCGTACGAGTACCAGATGCGGTAGGCGTAGAGGAAGAACGCCGTGGCCGCGATGCAGACCATGCCCGCCGCGAGGCCGTCCAGGCCGTCGACGAAGTTGACCGCGTTGATGGTGATGACGACCAGCGCGACCGTGAGCAGGGTGCCCTGCCACTGGGTGAGCGCGACCGAGCCGACGCCCGGGATGGGCAGCCACAGGATCGTCAGACCCTGCACGACCATCACGCCCGCGGCGATCATCTGGCCGCCCAGCTTGATCAGGGCGTCGATCTCGAACTTGTCGTCCAGCACCCCGATCAGCCAGATCAGGGCCGCTCCGGACAGCAGCGCCCGGGGTTCGTTCGACGTCTCGAAGACCTGGTTGAGGTTGGTCAGGTGGTCGGCGACCAGCAGGCCCGCGCACAGGCCGAAGAACATCGCGATACCGCCGAGGCGCGGAGTGGGCTCCCGGTGCACGTCACGTGCCCGGATCTCCGGCATCGCTCCGGCCACGATCGCGAACTTCCGTACCGGCGCTGTCAGCAGATACGTCACCGCGGCCGTGATGCAGAGCGTCAGGAGGTATTCACGCACGGGCTTCCCCACAGGTCTCGCTGGCCATCTCAGCCCCACACCCTAGCGATGCGCGCATATGAGTGAGGACTTCCGGGTAGCGACGATGGTTGCACGAGTGGCTGTGCACCCTGACGCGCTTACCCCGACTCAAGCGGGATACGGCGGAAATCCACCGGCCAGCTCCCGCACATCTTCACGGGCTCTCGAGGTCTCTGTCACGCCCCGCAGCACCCCGGTGAGGAGCTCGGCGATGCGGACCATCTCCGCCTCGCCCATGCCCTGTGTGGTGATCGCGGCCGTGCCGAGCCTGAGTCCCCGGGCATCGCCGTGCGGCAGCGCACAACAGTCCATGACCAGGCCCGCCGCGGCCAGACGGCCCCGGGCTGTGCGTCCGTCGACGCCGAGCGGCGCCGGGTCGGCGGTGATCAGATGGGTGTCCGTGCCGCCCGTGGTGACGACCATGCCCGCCGCGGCCAGCCGGGCCGCCAGCACCCGCGCATTCGCCACCACCTGATGGGCGTACGCGGCGAACGCCGGTGTCGCCGCCTCCCCGAACGCGACCGCCTTGGCGGCGATGGTGTGCATCTGCGCACCACCCTGTGTGAAAGGAAACACGGCCCGGTCGACCCGCTCGGCCAGCTCCGCGCGGCACAGGATCATGCCGCCGCGCGGGCCCCGCAGCACCTTGTGGGTGGTCCCGCAGACGATGTCCGCGTACGGCACCGGATTCGGGGCCGCTCCCCCGGCGACGAGGCCGAGGGGGTGCGCGGCGTCCGCGATGAGGTACGCGCCCACCTCGTCGGCGACCTCGCGGAAGAACGCGTAGTCGATGTGCCGGGGGTAGGCGATCGAGCCGCACACGATCGCCTTGGGCCGGCGCGTGCGGGCCAGCGTGCGCACCTGCTCGTGGTCGATGAACCCGGACTCGGCCTCCACACCGTATCCGACGAAGTCGAACCAGCGGCCGGAGAAGTTGGCGGGCGAGCCGTGCGTGAGGTGGCCGCCGTAGGGCAGGCCGAGGGCGAGGACGGTGTCGCCGGGGCGGAGCAGGGCGGCGTAGGCGGCGAGCACCGCCGAAGAGCCCGAGTGGGACTGGACGTTGGCGTGGTCGGCGCCGAACAGGGCCGTGGCCCGGTCGACCGCGATGCGCTCGGCGACGTCGGCGAGCTCGCAGCCGCCGTGGTGCCGTGCCCCCGGGTAGCCCTCGGCGTACTTGTTGGCGAGGGGGGACCCGAGCGCGGCCAGTACGGCCGGGGACGTGAAGTTCTCGGCGGCGATCAGCTGAAGCGTCGTCGACTGCCGCTCCCGCTCCCCGAGCAGGATGTCGGCGAGCTCTGGGTCCTGGCGGCGCAGGACGTCGGCCTCGATGGCAGGGGTGACCGTCATGGTGGGCTCCGGGCGTCGACGGTGACACGTACGACCAATGTAGGCCCGGGGCCTCAGGAGCGCTCGGCTGTTACGTCTTTGCGGGGACGCCCGTGAGGGCAGTGACGACCGGATCGAGTGCCTGGTGTATCTCGTCCCCGATGGAACGGAAGAACGTCAGGGGCGCGCCGTAGGGGTCGTAGACCTCGTCCGCCTCGGCGGTGGGCGCGAGCAGCCACCCGCGTAGAGCGGCCGCGGCACGGACCAGCGCACGCGCGCGGAAGACCACGCCCTCCTCCAGGGGTGGCAGGGTCGCCGGGTCGATGGCCTTGACCAGGCGGGTGAACTCCTTCAGCGTGAAGGTGCGCAGGCCCGCCGAGTGCCCCATGGAAATGACCTGCGCCCGGTGGTCCCGGGTGGCGGTCAGCACCAGGTCGGCGCGGATCACGTGCTCGTCGAGGAGCTCGCGCCCGGTGAAGCCGGAGGCGTCCGCGCCGAAGTCGGCCAGGACGGTCTCGGCGTGGGATTCCATGGGCGCGCCCTCGTGGCCCCAGGTGCCGGCGCTCTCCACGATCAGCCCGCCGCCCAGGATCCCGAGCCGCTCCCGCACGGCATGGCGGGTCAGCCGCTCGGTGATGGGCGAGCGGCACACGTTGCCGGTGCTGACGTGGAGGATGCGGAAGCTGTCGCGCGGAAGTCCCACGAAGGTCGTCGTGATCTCCGCCGCGCTTTCCCCGTTGCCTATGCCACGCCCCGATCCAGGGGCCGTCAATTCGCCACCTCGAGGTCGGGTACGACCTTTCGCAGCTCGTCCGCCGAGATGGCACCCGCGCGCAGCAGCAGCGGCACCTCACGGGTCACGTCGACGATCGACGACGGCACGATGCCGGGGGTCGGGCCCCCGTCGAGGTAGACGGAGACGGAGTCGCCGAGCATCTCCTGCGCGGCGTCGCAGTCCTCCGGCGCCGGGTGGCCGGTCAGGTTGGCGGAGGAGACGGCCATGGGACCGACCTCGGTGAGCAGCTCGATGGCGACCGGGTGCAGCGGCATGCGCACGGCGACCGTGCCACGGGTGTCCCCGAGGTCCCACTGGAGGGACGGCTGGTGGCGGGCGACGAGCGTCAGCGCACCCGGCCAGAAGGCGTCGACCAGCTCCCAGGCCAGCTCGGAGAAGTCCGTGACCAGGCCGTGCAGCGTGTTCGGGGAGCCGATGAGGACGGGGGTGGGCATGTTGCGGCCCCGGCCCTTGGCGTCCAGCAGGTCGGCGACCGCCTCCGAGGAGAACGCGTCGGCGCCGATGCCGTACACCGTGTCCGTCGGCAGCACCACGAGCTCGCCACGGCGGACGGCGGACGCTGCCTCGCGCAGACCGGTCACACGGTCGGTCGCGTCGTTGGTGTCGTATCGCCGTGCCATCTTTAACTGGCCTCCTCGTACACGTGCTGCTGGGATGGAGTCCGCGAAGAGCGCGGGGTGCCCGGTGTGCTCACGGCAGCGCCTTGCGGGCCGTGGCGAAGCGCGGGCGGTTGTTGAGGTCCGGGTGGTCGGCCGCGTCGGCCCAGCCCCGCTCCTCGGTGAAGATCCACGGCACCTGGCCGCCCTGGGTGTCCGCGTGCTCGACGACGACCACACCGCCCGGGCGCAGCAGCCGGTGTGCGGTGCGTTCCAGGCCGCGGATGAGGTCCAGGCCGTCCTCGCCGGAGAAGAGGGCCATGTCGGGGTCGTAGTCCCGCGCCTCGGGGGCGACGTACTCCCACTCCGTGAGCGGGATGTACGGCGGGTTGGTGATGACCAGGTCGACCTGGCCGTCCAGGTCGGGGAAGGCGGTGAGGGCGTTGCCCTGCCGCAGGTCGACCCTGGACCCCTCGACGTTCTTGCGGGTCCATCGCAGGGCGTCCTCGGACAGTTCCACGGCGTGCACGCGCGAGCGCGGCACCTCCTGGGCGAGGGCCAGCGCGATGGCGCCGGAGCCGGTGCACAGGTCGACGATGCACGGCTCGACGACGTCCATGGCCCGTACGGCGTCTATGGCCCAGCCGACCACGGACTCCGTCTCGGGCCGGGGCACGAACACGCCGGGCCCGACCTGGAGTTCCAGGTAGCGGAAGTAGGCGCGCCCGGTGATGTGCTGGAGCGGTTCGCGGGCCTCGCGGCGGGCGATGACCTCCCAGTAGCGGGCGTCGAAGTCGGAGTCCTTGACGGAGTGCAGCTCGCCGCGCTTGACGCCGTGCACGAACGCGGCGAGCTCCTCCGCGTCGGTACGCGGCGAGGGCACGCCGGCGTCGGCGAGCCGCTGGGTGGCCTGGGCCACCTCCGCGAGCAGCAGGTTCACGCAAGTCCTCCGTATTACTCGTACGTGATCACTCGTACGTGCTCGTGCCTGCCCTACGCGGCCGCCAGCTTCGCCGCGGAGTCCGCGTCGACGCAGGCCTGGATCACCGCGTCGAGGTCGCCGTCCAGGACCTGGTCCAGGTTGTACGCCTTGAAGCCGACGCGGTGGTCCGAGAGGCGGTTCTCCGGGAAGTTGTACGTGCGGATCTTCTCGGAGCGGTCGACGGTGCGGACCTGGCTGCGGCGGGCGTCGGCGGCCTCCCGCTCCGCTTCCTCCTGCGCCGCTGCGAGCAGCCTGGAGCGCAGGATACGCAGTGCCTGCTCCTTGTTCTGCAGCTGGCTCTTCTCGTTCTGGCAGGAGGCGACGACTCCGGTGGGAAGGTGCGTGATGCGCACGGCGGAGTCGGTGGTGTTGACGGACTGTCCGCCGGGCCCGGAGGACCGGTAGACGTCGATGCGGAGGTCGTTCGGGTTGATCTCGACGTCGACCTCCTCGGCCTCGGGCGTGACGAGCACACCGGCCGCGGAGGTGTGGATACGGCCCTGGGACTCCGTCGCGGGCACGCGCTGCACGCGGTGCACGCCGCCCTCGTACTTCAGCCGCGCCCAGACGCCCTGGCCGGGCTCGGTGGCCCCCTGGCCGCCCTTGGTCTTCACGGCGACCTGAACGTCCTTGTAGCCGCCCAGCTCGGACTCGGTGGCGTCGATGATCTCGGTCTTCCAGCCGACGCGCTCGGCGTAGCGCAGGTACATGCGCAGCAGGTCGCCGGCGAACAGCGCCGACTCGTCGCCGCCCGCGCCCGCCTTGATCTCGAGGATGACGTCCTTGTCGTCGCTGGGGTCGCGCGGGACGAGCAGCAGGCGCAGCTTCTCCGTGAGCTCCTCGCGCGCCTTCTCCAGCTCCTTGACCTCGGCGGCGAAGTCGGGGTCGTCGGCGGCCAGTTCGCGCGCGGTCCCGATGTCGTCGCCCGTCTGCGTCCAGGAGCGGTAGGTGGCGACGATGGGGGTGAGCTCGGCGTAACGCTTGTTCAGCTTGCGCGCGTTGGCCTGGTCGGCGTGGACCGACGGGTCGGCGAGCTTCTTTTCCAGGTCGGCGTGCTCGGCGACGAGTTCCTCGACGGCCTCGAACATCTTGGGCTCCTGTGTACGGACGGGGGTGAAGGGCGGGCGACCAAAAACGCCGGTCCCGGCGCGCCCGGTGAGGGGCGCGGCCGTGGACCGGCGCTAGGGCCTGCCCGGCGGATCAGGTCGGTGGAAAGCCGCCGTACCTGTCAGTGCCGGTGAGCGGGGCCTGGTGCGTGCAGCTGCAAGACGGAGGAAGGAGCCGACGCGGAGCGTCGGCGACTGACGACAACGCCGCAGATGTGCGTGCCAGGCCCCGCGTCTCCGACAGGATCCGCCGGGCAGGCCCTAGGAGGCTCGCTACTTCTTGGAGCCGGCGGCCTTGCCGAAGCGGGCCTCGAAGCGGGCCACACGGCCACCGGTGTCGAGGATCTTCTGCTTGCCCGTGTAGAACGGGTGGCACTCGGAGCAGACATCGGCGCGGATGGTGCCGGACTCGATGGTGCTGCGGGTGGTGAACGACGCGCCACAGGTGCAGCTGACCTGCGTCTCGACGTACTCGGGGTGGATGTCGCGCTTCAAGGTGTCTCCTAGGTTCGGGAGGGCGCCGGGTCGCTGACGCGGGGTGCGCGAGCGTGAACCGGAGCCGACGTACCAGTCTGCCAGGACTGGGGCCTACTCCCAAAACCGGGGGTTGTTGTGATCTATTCCCCGCGGGCCGGCCGCGCCCCTCACGGGGCGGTCACGACCCCCTTGGCCTCACCCGTCGCCGATCCCGACGTCGCCGACTTCGGGATCGGCCTGTCGTTCTCCAGGGCCTTCCAGATCTGGTCGGCCTTCTTCTTCTGGAGGAGGACGCGGTTGGGGTCGGCCGGGTCGTAGGCCACCGGCATCGTGATCATGTGCATGTTGGACGGGCTGATGCCCTTGAGTCCGTTCGCGAAGGACGCGAGCTTGTTGACCGAGCCGAGGTCGGAGTCGGCCGTCACCGTCTTGGTCGCGGTCTCCGCGAGGTCGAGCAGCTTCTTCGGGTTCGAGAAGACGCCGACGTCCTTGATCTGGTTGACCAGGGCCTTGATGAAGGCCTGCTGGAGCTGGATGCGGCCCAGGTCGGAGCCGTCGCCGACGCCGTGTCTGGTGCGGACCAGGCCGAGGGCCTGCTTGCCGTCGAGCGTGTGGGTGCCGGCCTTCAGCTTCAGGTGGCTGTCGGGGTCGTCGATGCTCTTGGTCGTGGTGATCTCGACGCCGCCGAGGTCGTCGATGAGCTTCTGGAAGCCCGCGAAGTCGACCTCGAGGTAGTGGTCCATGCGCAGGTCGGTGATCGACTCGACGGTCTTCACGGCGCAGGCGGCCCCGCCGGTGGAGTACGCGGAGTTGAACATCGCGTTCTGCGCGGCGGGGTGCTCGTTGCCCTGGGTGTCCGTGCAGGCGGGCCGGTCGATGAGGGTGTCGCGCGGGATGGAGACCACGCTGGCCTTCTGGTGGCCCTTGTAGATGTGCACGATCATCGCCGTGTCGGAGCGGGCGCTGCCGTCGTCGGTGCCGCCGCCGAGCTTCTTGTTGCTGCCGGCGCGGGTGTCCGAGCCGAGGACGAGGATGTTCTCCGAGCCGTTGTCGGCCTTCTTGGGCCGGTCCGTGCCGAGGGCCTGGTCGATGTCGACGCTCTTGAGGTTGCCGTTGAGCTTGAAGTACAGGTACCCGGCGCCGGCGCCGCCCACCACGACGATGCCCGCGGCGGTCCAGGCCGTGATCATCAAGCCCTTGCGTCGCCGCTGGGGCTTGCGGCGCTTGCCCTTGCCGCGGTGACGTGCTCCGTCGGTGCCGGTATCGCCCGGTATACCCGGACCCGGTGTGCTCTCGGCAGACATGTACTCCTCAGCTCTTCTACGGTCGGCTACCCCCTGCGGTCAGTGCCAGGCGTGGTCGGAGAAGACCCTTCCTCGCACCATCGTCGCCCCACCTGGTCTGACGGGGAAACCCGGGAAAGGGTTGCACGACGGACTGTGCCCACCGCGTGCGGCGGTGGGCACAGTGCGTGGTCGTCACAGCGGGGTGAGCCTCGCTCACCTGCGGTTTCAGCCGAAGATGTCGTACTGCTTGAAATCGGTGCCTACGGACTTCCTTGTGGCAAAGATCTCGCTCGTCCCCTTGCCGGTGCCCGCGTACAGGTAGAGCGTGCCGCCGGGGGTGCGGGCCAGGAAGTCGGCCCTGCCGTCGCCGGTGACGTCACCGGGCGCGTCGAAGGCGTTGTAGCCGTCCCACGTGCGCACCTTGACCCGGGCCGAGAAGGCGCCCGAGCCGGCCTTGCCGGTGCCCTTGTAGAGGTAGAGGTGGCTGCCCGACGTGCTGCGGGCGATCAGGTCGGTCTTGCCGTCCCCGTTGAAGTCGCCCTTGCCGCGCACGGAGTTGTACTGGTTCCAGCCGGAGCCGACCTTCACGCGGGACGCGAAGGTGCCGTTGCCCCTGCCCGGGTAGATCCACAGGACGCCCGCGGAGTCGACCGAGAGCAGGTCGGGCAGGTAGTCGCCGGTGACGTCACCGGGGGTGACGATCCGGGTGCGGGTCTTCCAGTTGTCGGCGATCTGCTTGGTGGTGCCCGTACGGCCGGATGCCCAGAAGACGTCGCCGTCACCGCTGCGCCGGTAGACGAGGTCCTGGTAGCCGTCGCGGTCGAGGTCCGTCTGCAGGACGACGTTCACGCCGTTCCAGTTGCCCCAGGACTGGCGGGCGGCGAACGACGTGCCCGTGGAGTCCTTGGAGTAGCCGGTCTTGGTGGAGGCGTTGCGCACCCACAGGTCGGCCTTGCTGTCGCCGCTGAGGTTGGCGTCGTCGACGCGCGGGTAGGCGGCGCCGACGTACGTGCTGACCTTGCTGAAGACGCTGTAGGCGCCCTTGGCGACGCAGTCGGTGACGCCCCAGGACACGACGCCGACGATCCGGTTGTTGACGACCAGGGGGCCGCCGGAGTCGCCGTTGCACGCGGAGACGGTGCCGGCGTCGCTGCCGGTCGCCGGCTTGCCCGCGCAGACCATGTGGCCCTTGACGAAGTCCCTGCCGTACGCGCCGGAGCAGGTCGTGTCGGACTGCATGGGCAGCATGGCGGTCTTCAGCGTCTCGGAGATGTCGTCGCTGGTGGAGCTGGTGCGGCCCCAGCCGTAGACCTTGGCGCTGACCCCGGCCTTGTACGACGCGGTGTCACCGGACGTCGCCATCCGGATCGGCGTGGCCTTGACCGCTGTGTCGAGCGTCAGTACCGCGATGTCGTTGTCGATGGTCGTCGGGTTGTACGACGAGTGGTTCCACTGCCGCCACACCGCCGTCGCGGTACCGCCGTGCAGGTCGGTGCCGTGGTCCGAGGGCAGCTGGGTGGCACCGGTGACGACGGCGCCGTTGGCCTTCCAGTTGTAGCCCTTGACGCAGTGCGCGGCGGTGAGGATCTTCGTCGGCGTCACCACGGCGCCGCCGCAGAAGAAGCCGATGTCGTCGCCGGTGCCGGCGGTGCCCCGGTCGTCGTAGTAGTGGAGCTGCGCCATCCACGGGACCGTGCTGATGGTGGTCTCGTTGCCGCCGATGACCTTCGGGTCGATGCTGCCGGCGACGGTGCCCGCGGTGAGCGCGGTCTTGCTCGTCTTGCCGGCGACGTCGTCACCGGCCATGGCGCCCGCGACGCGCTTCTCCAGCTCGGCGGACGACGGCGAGTCGGCGGCGGGCCTGACCTTCGGTTCCGGCAGCGCGGGAGCCGCACCGGCGGAGGTCGTCAGCAGCGCGCCGGCCATGGCGGCGGCGACACCGGCCGCGGCGACGGGCAGTGCCATGCGTATCCGGCGTCTGTGCCGACCGCCCCCGGGCATGGGTGTACCCACGAATGTCCCCCCTCGGGATCACAAGTTCGAAGAGAGCGTGATCCTACCCGCACAGGAACACCACAGAGGGCCGCCCCCGGTTCGGGGAACGGCCCTCTTGTGCAGTCCGCACCGGGTCGACTGCGGTCCTTACTGGGTCGACCTGCCTCAGTCGCCGTTGCCCGGCGTCGGGGTGGTCTTCTGGATCTGCATCAGGAACTCGGCGTTCGACTTCGTCTGCTTCATCTTGTCGAGAAGCAGCTCCACCGCCTGCTGCTGGTCGAGCGCGTGCAGCACCCGGCGCAGCTTCCAGACGATCCCGAGCTCATCGGGGGCGAGCAGGATCTCTTCCTTACGGGTACCGGACGCGTCGACGTCCACCGCCGGGAAGATGCGCTTGTCGGCGAGCTTGCGGTCGAGCTTCAGCTCGGCGTTGCCGGTGCCCTTGAACTCCTCGAAGATCACCTCGTCCATGCGGGACCCGGTGTCCACCAGGGCGGTGGCGAGGATCGTCAGCGAGCCGCCGTCCTCGATGTTGCGGGCCGCACCGAAGAAGCGCTTCGGCGGGTAGAGCGCCGTCGAGTCGACACCACCGGACAGGATGCGGCCGGAGGCCGGGGCGGCGAGGTTGTACGCGCGGCCCAGACGGGTGATCGAGTCGAGCAGGACGACCACGTCGTGGCCCAGCTCCACCAGGCGCTTGGCGCGCTCGATGGCCAGCTCGGCGACGGTGGTGTGGTCCTCGGCCGGGCGGTCGAAGGTCGAGGAGATGACCTCGCCCTTCACCGACCGCTGCATGTCGGTGACCTCTTCCGGACGCTCGTCGACGAGGACGACCATCAGGTGGCACTCGGGGTTGTTGTGGGTGATCGCGTTGGCGATCGCCTGCATGATCATGGTCTTGCCGGTCTTCGGCGGGGCCACGATCAGACCACGCTGGCCCTTGCCGATCGGCGCGACGAGGTCGATGATGCGGGTGGTGAGGACGCCCGGGTCCGTCTCCAGACGGAGCCGGTCCTGCGGGTACAGGGGCGTCAGCTTGTTGAACTCCGGCCGCCCGCGGCCCGATTCGGGCGCCATGCCGTTGACGGAGTCGAGCCGTACCAGCGCGTTGAACTTCTCGCGCCGCTCGCCGTCCTTGGGCTGACGCACGGCACCGGTGACGTGGTCGCCCTTGCGCAGGCCGTTCTTGCGGACCTGGGCGAGGGAGACGTACACGTCGTTCGGGCCGGGCAGGTAGCCCGACGTGCGGATGAACGCGTAGTTGTCGAGGATGTCCAGGATGCCCGCGACGGGGATCAGGACGTCGTCCTCGTTGATCTGCGGCTCGGAGGCGATGTCGTCGCGGCCGCGACGGCCCCGGCGGTCGCGGTAGCGCCCGCGACGGCCACGACGCCCGCCCTCGAAGTCGTCGTCGTCCTGCTGCTGACCACGGTCCTGACGGCCGCCGCCGCCCTGGCCCTGCTGCTGGCCGCGCTGGCCGCCGCCCTGCTGGTCGTCACCCTTGCCACCGCGGCGGTCGCGGTCCCGGCCACCTCGGTCACCACGGTCACCGCGGTCACCACGGTCACCGCGGTCACCGCGGTCACGGCGGTCGCGACGACGGCCCTCGCCGCCGTCACCGGCGTCGGACTTGGCGTCGTTGCCCTGGGACTGCTGCTGCGACTGCACGGGCGTCTCGGCCTTGGTGTCGTTCTTCGCCTCGGCGACGATGGTCTCCGCGGCAGCGGAAGCCGGGGCTCCGGCTTCGGCGGTGGCCCGGCGACGACGGCGCTCGGGCGCCTCGTCCCCCCCGTCGCGGGAGGGGTCGCCGGCCGGCTGGCCGGGGATCTCGATCTGCTGCTGGGCCACGGCCTTGTCGGCCTTGTCCGCGGGGGCCTGGGAGGCCTCCTTCGCGTCCGCCTGCTTGTCCGCCTTCTCGGCGTTGTCGCCCGTACGGGTCCGCGAGGTGGCGCGGCGCTTGGGCTTGGTCTCGGCGGGCGCGTCGGCCTTCGCGGCCGGAGCGGCGCCGCCGGACGCCTGTGCCTCCTTGATGACCTCGATCAGCTGGCTCTTGCGCATACGCGCGGTGCCCCTGATGCCGAGGCCGGATGCGACCTGCTGCAGTTCGGCCAGCACCATGCCCTCGAGGCCGGTACCGCGGCGCCGCCGGGAGCCGGCACCGGTGGCAGGCGCGGAGGCGTCCGTGGCGGGCGCGGCAGCGGTCTCCTCGACACGTGCGCCCATCAGATCGGTGGTGTCGCTCACGAAGGGTCCTTCCCTGGAGCGGACGTCGGCCTGTCTGGCTCGGCGACCGGTTGTGCTGTCCGACTTCGGTCCGTGTGGTGTGAACCGTGCCGGGGCGGTGGTCCGCCTAAACGGCGGAGGAATCTGGTGATGGCGCTTCCTTGAGCCGTGGCACCCAGTGTCAGTGTCACGCGGCGTGGTCGCACCGGTTCCGGAGCATGCCCTGCGCCCCGCTCAGTGCCCTTGTACGGCGTACGGTCCGACGTACAGAACACAGTGCGGCTTGGGGGGCTCCCGGAAGAATGTCTGTCCCGGACGGGGACACAAGGCACCTCGCCATGGTGGGGTCGGGTGCAGACTTGAGGTTAACACTACCGGATCCAACAAACATTCCCCCTCTCGAAATCCGGCAACCGCGTCGTTTCAGATGTCACCGGAGGCGGCGAGCGGCAGCACGCTCGCGCCCTGCTGATCGAGGCGCAGCCGGTTCGCGGCCCATTCCGCGCCCGCCAGGGCCTCGACCTTGTCCGCGGTCTCCGCGTCGGCCAGGGCCATCACCGTGGGCCCGGCCCCGGAGATCACCGCGGGGATGCCGTCGCCCCGCAGCCGTTCCACCAGTGCCGCGCTCTCGGGCATGGCCGGTGCGCGGTACTCCTGGTGCAGACGGTCCTCGGTGGCGGGCAGCAGCAGTTCGGGGCGGCGTGTCATGGCTTCGACGAGCAGGGCGGCCCGGCCCGCGTTGGTGGCTGCGTCGACGTGCGGAACGGTGCGCGGGAGCAGGCCGCGCGCCGTCTCGGTCAGGACCGGCTTCCCGGGGACGAAAACCACCGAAACGATGGAATCGGCGGGGTCCATCCTGATCGCGCGGGCGGCGCCGGCCTCCATCCAGGACAGCGTGAACCCGCCGAGCAGGCATGCCGCGACGTTGTCGGGGTGGCCCTCGATCTCGGTGGCGAGCTCCAGCAGCGCCGTGTCGTCGAGCTTGGCGTCGGCTCCTATGGTGACGGCGCGGGCGGCGACGATCCCGGCGCAGATGGCGGCCGAGGAGGAGCCGAGGCCCCGGCCGTGCGGAATGCGGTTGGCGCAGACGATTTCCAGACCGCGCGGCTGTCCGCCCAGCAGGTCGAAGGCGGTGCGCAGGGAACGTACGAGAAGGTGTTGCTCGTCGCGCGGGAGCGTCTCGCTTCCCTCACCCGCGATGTCGATGTGCAGCCCGGAGTCGGCCACCCGGACGACCACGTCGTCGTACAAGCCCAGCGCGAGGCCGAGGGCGTCGAAGCCCGGGCCGAGGTTGGCGCTGGTGGCGGGGACGCGCACCCGGACGGCGGCGGCGCGGAACGCTGGACCGGCCATCGCTCGATGACTCTCCTTGAGCTGCGGTGATTGTCGAATGACGTTCAGGGGACATTCGATGGCGTACGAGAACCCAGCGGGCCGCTGCCGGCCGCGATGGCCGGCCGCTGTCCCGGCCGCGGAGACGGCGCGGCACCGCGCTCCGTGCGGAGGCATATGCGGCGGGCGGGTTCAGTACAGCCTATCGAAGGAAGGTTCTGTGGCGACATAGGGCGCACAGGAGGCGCACGATGCGTGTCGTAAGCCCCCTGTGCACCCCCCGTGGGGAACGCCCCAGGGCAAGCGCCGTCTCGCGCCGGACCGTGTCCGGCGGTGCACCGGCGCTCGGTGCGTCGCCGCAGGTCAGGCCAGGCCGAGGCGCTCCGCGGCGGCGGCCGCGTCGACGGGCACGGTGACCGGCTGCGGGGCACCGGCGACGGCCCAGTCGGGGTCCTTCAGCCCGTTGCCGGTGACGGTGCACACGATCCGCTGCCCCGGGTCGACCTTGCCCTGCTCGGCGGCCTTCAGCAGACCGGCGACGGACGCGGCGGACGCCGGCTCGACGAAGACGCCCTCCTGCGACGCCAACAGCCGGTAGGCGCGCAGGATCTCACGGTCCGTCACCTCGTCGATGGAGCCACCCGACTCGTCCCGCGCGGCGAGCGCGTACTGCCAGGAGGCCGGGTTGCCGATGCGGATGGCCGTGGCGATGGTCGAGGGGTCCTTGACGACCTCGCCGCGCACGATCGGGGCGCTGCCGGAGGCCTGGAAGCCCCACATCCGCGGCTTGCGGGTCGCCACGCCGTCGGCGGCGTACTCCGTGTAGCCCTTCCAATAGGCCGTGATGTTGCCCGCGTTGCCGACCGGCAGGACGTGGATGTCGGGCGCGTCGCCGAGCATGTCCACGATCTCGAAGGCCGCCGTCTTCTGACCCTCGATACGTACCGGGTTGACCGAATTGACCAGCGACACGGGGTAGTTGTCACTCAGGCCGCGCGCGAGGGTGAGGCAGTCGTCGAAGTTGCCGTCGACCTGGAGGATCTTCGCGCCGTGCACGAGGGCCTGGCCCATCTTGCCGAGCGCGATCTTGCCCTGCGGCACGAGCACGGCGCACACCATCCCGGCCCGCACGGCGTACGCGGCGGCGGAGGCCGACGTGTTGCCGGTGGAGGCGCAGATGACGGCCTTCGCGCCCTCCTCCTTGGCCCGGGTGATGGCCATGGTCATGCCGCGGTCCTTGAAGGACCCGGTCGGGTTCGCGCCCTCCACCTTGAGGTGGACCTCGCAGCCCGTGCGCTCGGAGAGCACCTGCGCGGGCACGAGGGGCGTACCGCCCTCGCGGAGCGTCACGACCGGCGTGCTGTCGGAGACGGGCAGCCGGTCCCGGTACTCCTCGATGATTCCGCGCCACTGGTGGGTCATTGCTGGTTACTCTCCTTCAACCCGCATGATGCTGGCGACACCACGCACGGTGTCGAGCTTGCGCAACGCCTCGACGGTCCCGGTGAGGGCCGCGTCGGACGCACGGTGCGTGACGACGACGAGGGAGGCCTCGCCGTCCTTCCCCGACTGGCGAACCGTATCGATCGAGACTCCGTGCTCGGCGAAGACGGTCGCGACCTGGGCGAGAACACCCGGTTTGTCGGCCACGTCGAGGCTGATGTGGTACCGCGTGACGACATCGCCCATCGGGGACACCGGCAGCGCGGCGTAGGCGGAATCGCCTGGTCCGGTGGCGCCGCCGATCCGGTTGCGGCAGACGGCGACGAGGTCGCCGAGCACGGCGGAGGCGGTGGGGGAACCGCCCGCTCCGGGGCCGTAGAACATGAGCTGCCCGGCGGCGTCGGACTCGACGAACACGGCGTTGTAGGCGCCGCGGACGGAGGCCAGCGGGTGGCTCAGCGGGATCATGGCCGGGTGCACGCGCGCGGTGACGGACGCCCCGTCCTCGGCCCGCTCACAGATGGCGAGCAGTTTGATGGTGCAGCCCATCTCCTTCGCGGAGGCGAAGTCGGCCGCGGTCACCTCGGTCATGCCCTCGCGGTAGACGTCGTCGAGGCGCACGCGCGTGTGGAAGGCGATGCCGGCGAGGATCGCGGCCTTGGCGGCGGCGTCGAAGCCCTCGACGTCGGCGGTCGGGTCGGCCTCCGCGTACCCCAGGGCGGTGGCCTCGTCGAGGGCCTCCTGGTAGCCGGCGCCGGTGGAGTCCATCTTGTCGAGGATGAAGTTCGTCGTGCCGTTGACGATGCCCATCACCCGGTTGATCTTGTCGCCGGCGAGGGACTCGCGCAGCGGCCGCAGCAGCGGGATGGCACCGGCGACGGCGGCCTCGTAGTAGAGGTCCTTGCCGTGCTGCTCGGCGACGGCGTGCAGGGCCGCCCCGTCCTGGGCGAGCAGTGCCTTGTTGGCGGAGACGACGGAGGCGCCGTGCTCGAAGGCGGTGGTGATGAGGCTGCGCGCGGGCTCGATACCGCCGATGACCTCGACCACCACGTCGATGTCGCCGCGTTTGACGAGGGCGGTGGCGTCGGTGGTGACGAGGCCGGGGGCGATGCCCTCGCGCACCCGGTCGGGGCGGCGTACGGCCACCCCCGCGAGCTCCACCGGGGCCCCGATCCGGGCCGTGAGGTCGTCGGCGTGCGTCGTCATGATGCGCGCCACCTCTGAGCCGACCACTCCACAGCCCAGCAGCGCCACCTTCAGCGGACGCGTACGCATCATCCGACCTCGTTTCCTCTTTACCGTCTACGGTGGAACCAGTCTCACTCACCGGACGGGAGTTTCTGCCCCCGGTCCGGATCGTGAGACGTCTATTTCATTTTCGCGGGGGCGGCAGACAGGAGATCTTCCGCCACCCGCTTGCTTCGGCTTTCGGCCTTCTGCCGTTCAGCCGACGTCGAGACGCAGCAGGTCCTCCTCCGTCTCGCGGCGGACGATCACCCGCGCCTCACCGCCGTCGACGGCGACGACCGGCGGGCGGAGCACGTGGTTGTAGTTGCTGGCCATCGACCGGCAGTACGCGCCGGTGGCCGGTACGGCGATGAGGTCACCCGGTGCCAGGTCGGACGGCAGGAAGGCGTCCTTGACCACGATGTCCCCGCTCTCGCAGTGCTTGCCGACGACACGGGCGAGCATGGGCGCGGCGTCTGAGGTGCGCGAGACCAGCGCGACGCTGTATTCCGCGTCGTACAGCGCGGTGCGGATGTTGTCCGACATGCCGCCGTCGACCGAGACGTACGTCCGCAGCCCGTCGAGGGGCTTGATGGTGCCGACCTCGTAGAGCGTGAAGGCGGTCGGGCCTACGATGGCGCGCCCCGGCTCGACGGAGATGCGCGGCGTGCGCAGCTTGGCGGCCTCGCACTCCCGCGTGACGATCTCGGTGAGCGCCTTGGCGATCTCGTGCGGCTCGCGGGGGTCGTCGTCGCTGGTGTACGCGATGCCGAGCCCGCCGCCGAGGTCGATCTCGGGCAGCTCGACACCGTGCTCGTCGCGGATGTCCTTCAGCAGCCCGACCACCCGGTGGGCGGCGACCTCGAAGCCGGACATGTCGAAGATCTGCGACCCGATGTGGCTGTGGATGCCGACCAGCTCGAGCCCGTCGAGCTGCAGCGCCCGGCGTACGGCCTCGGCGGCCTGCCCGCCGGCCAGCGGGATGCCGAACTTCTGGTCCTCGTGGGCCGTGGCGATGAACTCGTGGGTGTGGGCCTCGACGCCGACGGTGATGCGGATGAGGACCTTCTGCCGCGTGCCGAGGCTCTGCGCGATGTGGGCGACGCGGACGATCTCCTGGAAGGAGTCGAGGACGATGTGCCCGACTCCGGCCTCGACGGCCCGGGTGATCTCGTCGACCGACTTGTTGTTGCCGTGGAAGGCGATGCGGTCGGCGGGCATGCCGGCGGAGAGGGCGGTGGCCAGCTCGCCGCCCGAGCAGACGTCGACGTTCAGCCCCTCCTCGTCCAGCCAGCGCACCACGGCGCGGGAGAGGAACGCCTTGCCGGCGTAGAACACGTCGGCTTCGGCCCCGAAGGCGGTACGCCAGGCACGCGCGCGGGCCCGGAAGTCCGCCTCATCCAGGACGTAGGCGGGGGTGCCGTACTCCTCGGCGAGCCGGGTGACGGGGATGCCGCCGACGGTCACGACTCCGTGCTCGTCACGCGTCACCGTCCGGGCCCACACCTTGGGGTCCAGCGCGTTGAGGTCGGCGGGCGGGGCGGAGTAGTGGCCCTCGGGGAGGACATCGGCGTGACGGGGCCCGGCGGGGTGGGCGGAACGGCTCATGATCTGTTCGTGTCTCTCAGAGGTGGTCGGGAGCGTCGATGCCGAGCAGGGACAGGCCGCCGGCCAGCACCGTCCCGGCGGCTTCGGCGAGCGCGAGCCGGGCACGGTGGGCGGCCGAGGGTTTCTCCTCACCGAGGGGCAGCACGGCGGGGAGCAGGGGCATCGCGGCATCGGCGACGGCGATGAGGTGCCGGGCCAGGCGGTCGGGGGTGTGATGCGTGGCCGTGGCGGCGAGGACGCGGGGGTGGTCGCCGATCAGGGCGGTCAGCGCGTCGGCTTCGCTCACGGGACCGGGCTCGGGGTGGAAGCCGAGGTCGGCGGCGTTGCGCAGGAGGGCCCGGGTACGGGCGTGGGCGTACCGGACGCGGAAGAGGGGGTTGCCCTCCCGCTGGACGAGGTGGTCGCCGGGGATCCGGGGCCGGTCGTGGGCGGCGGGGTGCAGCAGCGCCCAGCGGGCGGCGTCCCGGCCGAGGGGCAGGGGGTCGGCGGGAGCGGGGACGGGGGCGATACGGACGTAGGTGTCGGCGATGCGCGGCCCCCGGGGGGTGACGTCCGCCCCGAGCACGGACGCCCACTCCGGGGCGGGCCGCCCCTCGCACTCCGTCCGGACGATGTGCCCCTGGCTGCGCACCACCCGGCTCACGGCGTCCGCGACCACGACGGCACGCACCTCTGCCGGGCACGAGATCCCGACGGCGGTCCCGCTGAAGCCGGTCGTCGCGTGCCCGTAGCGCGACCCGCGTCGCAGGACCTCCTCGACGAGGTCGGCGGAGGCGGTGCCGCGCAGGCTGAAGTTGAGGAAGCCGGGCCCGGTGACGACGACATCGGCGAACCGCTGCTCGTCGAGGAGCCGGGCACGCAGGATCTCGGCGACACGCTGCGGCGGCTGCCCGGCCGCGGCGGCCAGCTGGAGGGCGACGTTCGTGGCGTAGTCGCCACACCCGCCCGGCCCCGGCGGAGTGACCACGGCCCGCTCAGGAACGGTCACGCTCAGCTCTCCCTCGTCGACAGCGCGGCGCACGGCGTGCAGCACGGTGCGGGAGAGCTCGACGGGGGTCACGGGACAAGCGTATGGGAGGAAGGGGGTGGGTATGCGAGCCGGTTTCCGTACGGTCCGGGATGTGGACGGGGGTGGCTTGCCCGGGGATATGGTCGCGGTCGGCGTCGTGGCACGTGTTGGGGGCGGGCTGGGCCGGGAAGCGGACGGGGGGTGGCTTGCCCGGGGTACGGTCGTGGCCCGCGACGCCTGTTGAGGGCGGGCTGGTCCGGGAAGCGGAAAGGGCGACCGCCGAGGGCGCGCTGCTGCAAGGGACCGGTACACGGGTCACTCCCCCGTGACTACGGCCACGGCTCACTCCCCCGTGACTACGGCCACGGCCACGGACGGGCTACGGGCTACGGGCTACGGGCTACGGGCTACGGGCTACGGGCTACGGGCTACGGGCTACGGGCTACGGGCTACGGGCTACGGGCTACGGCAGACTACGGCTACGGCACGGCGGGTTGATCCACTTCCTTCACCGGGGCGGCATCACCACCGGCGTCGGGGCTGCCACCGCGCTCCCGGCCCCCGCCTCGCGCCCGCTCGACCAACTGGCCCACCATCCGCACCAGTTCGGCTGGCTCGAAGGGCTTGGAGAGGAAGGCGTCGACGCCCACTTCGAGCCCGGCCTCGATCTCGGGATGACCGCAGGCGCTGACGATGGCCAGGGGCATGTCGCGGGTACGGGGATCGGCCCGCAGCCGGGCGGCGGTATTGAGCCCGTCCAGCCGCGGCATGACGACGTCGAGGGTCACCACATCGGGCCGCACCTGATGAACGACATCAAGACACTCGGCACCATCGGCCGCGGTCACGACCTCCAGCCCCTCCAGCTCGAGGTTGACCCTGATCAACTGCCGGATGACCTTGTTGTCGTCCACAACAAGCACCCGGCCCGACACGCCTGGCACAACTCGAGAGTAGGTCGACCCCGGCCATCGCGTCCCGGTTTTCCCCACTTCCACCCCGCACGAACGACTCACATCCCCGCCCCCGACAGCAGAAACCCGTTCATGACCACACCGAGGGAGCTGGTAGTGTTCTACCCGTCGCCGCGAGCAACGCGACGAACACGCCCCCGTAGCTCAGGGGATAGAGCAACGGCCTCCGGAGCCGTGTGCGCAGGTTCGAATCCTGCCGGGGGCACCTTGCATAAGGTGCCCAAAGACCCCGCCATCAGCGCTTTAGCTGGGACGGGGTCTTCGTGTGTGTGCAAGTGGGTGCGGCCCGGAGCGGCTGTATGTCAGGGGCCGTGGACTATTCGTGGACTGGCGGCCGACGACAACGTCCAGGTCAGCGGGCATTTCCTCACGTCATGGTCCGAGCTTCCACGAGCGACCGCTGCACGTCACCCACCAGGCCCCGGAGACGCCCGGGCTGCACGCCCTCATGTTCCATCCACGCGTCGAGGCGAGGACGCAGGTGCCGCGCCATGCCCAGCCCGTGGCGACGCAGCACCGAGCGATTGATCGAGGTCTCTGCCTGCACCTCTCTTCGGAGATCATCGGTCCAGCCCTGCGCCCGGTCGTCCTCTCCCAGAGGAGCCTTGAGAGTGGCCACCGCTTCATCGAGCACAGCGAGCAGGTCCATGGGCCCTCCGAACTCCACAACGCAGACGCACAGCAACAGGGAACAGGCCAGAACGCCGAAGGCCCCACCCGCTCATTAAGGGGTCCTTTCACTATGAGCGTCCGATCAGGGCGCGTGGTCTGGTGCCGTGCGTCGCAAGGCGCCGGGAAGCCCTCGTAGCGGAGCTACTAGGGCTTTTCGGCAACGCGGCGAGGTGCGGTGCCAGACCGCGCGACCCGGACGGGCATAGTGAAAGGACCCCTAAGCAGGTGGGAGCACAGTACCTTCGGCCGAGCTCAGTCAGTTCTCTATTTCCTCCTGGTCATCGCCCTCCCCGAGGAGCTCCGCGATCCGGCGGTTGGCCACGTCCTGGCGCCCGTCGAGGCACTTCGCGTACCGGCTCAACAGCACTTCGACACTGTTGCCCGCGCGTTCCGCCACCTCGGTGGGGTCGACGCCGGCGTTGAGCCACGAGGAGAGCGCGGCGTGCCTCAGGTCGTACGGTCGAGCGGCCAGCGGCGAGGCCACCTGTTCCGGCGTGAGCGCCAGGTGCCGGGCCTCGTCCCAGACGCGCCAGTACGTAGTGGAGGCGACCACTCCCCCGCGTTCGTTGGCGAACAGCCGCCCGTCCTTGGCGGTGCCGAACTCCTCGATGTGGGCGAGGAGCATGCGGACGAGGCGAGGTGGGATCGGGACGATGCGGGTTTCATTCGTGGGGCGATTCTTGAGGCCGCGGTCGTCGTGAACCTCCCCGGTCCCGGTCCAGCGCTTCCCGACGGTCGGGCGGGTCTTCTCCAGGATCAGCGAACCCCACCCGGTCTCCGGCAGCGTGCAGTCCGGACGACGCAGCGCCACAGCTTCCGCCGGCCGAAGCCCACCGAAGTACATGCAGGCGAAGAGCGCGACCAGGCGCCGCCCACGGGCTCTGCGGTAGCCGCCGACGTAAGAGACTGCGGCCAGGAGTTCGCGTGCCTGCCGAGGGTTCACCACGACCCGGCGGTCGACTTCCTTGGTCACCTTCGGAGGCTTCCACTTCACGAGCGTGACCGGGTTCTCCGGAAGCTCCCCCAGTTCGACCGCGTAGGCAAGGGCGTTGAAGAGGACCGCGCGCTTGCGCCGTACCGTCTCTGCGGCCGCTGGAGTGCCCGACAGCTTGAGCTTGAGCGAGTCGAGGACGCGGCGGATATCTGCCGGATTCTTGATCGTCGCCAATGGCAGCGAAGCCTTGGCCACCCAGCGAAGAGCGTTCGCGATGTCGACCGGCGGAGCTTCCTCGTCCGAGGCTTGGACGACGAAAGCCCAGCCCCGCAGCGCACGGCGCAAGACGTCGTCAGCAGGCCGCCCAGGCCGATCACCCAGCAGTTGAGTCGTGACGAGCGTCATCGTCTCGTTCAAGCTGTCGCGGGAGTTCGGAGCCGCGTGCGGCCACTTCATGGCGACGTACGCCCGTGCGAAGTCGTACCAGGTACGGGACGCTTTGACGGGTGCCATCGAGTCCGGCAGGCCGGTTTCCGTGTCGAATGCCTCGCCCTTCTGCGCAGCCCGAAGAAGCTTGGCGCGGAAGTTGTCGGCGAGTGCCTTCGTCCGGAACGTCTCGGAGAACGGCGGGGCATCGCCGACCTTCCATCGCACGTCGTACGACGGCGTCCTGTACGGCCGCTTGCGGATGCCCCACACCCTGACGTCATGCGACTTCACGCCGCCTCCGCGAGCCCGTGGAGCCAGGCGTTGAAGTCGCTGCGCCAGACGCGGAGCTCACCGTTCGGAAGCTTGATCGCTTCCGGAGCCTGACCCAGCTCGCGCCAGCGGTAGAAGGTTCGGCGGGACACTCCGCCGAGCTCGGCGAGGATCTGCGGGACAGTCATCAGTTCGTCCCGTCGGCGGTCCATGTCGGTTCTCCTTCCGTTCCGGGGGCGGGTTCAAGGGATGCGGCAAGCCAGGCTTCGGCGTCGGACAAGCCGGTTCCGGCGAAGACCCAGTGCGCGAGGACGAGCGTGGTTTCTCCGTCCTGGGGAGCGGCCGTGGCGGTTTGGGCGCGGCGCCATTCGGCGCGGGCGTTGCGGAGGGCGCCGAGGGTGGTGGAGTAGCGGCGGGACTTGGTGGAGAAGTGGCCGCGGAAGCCGAGCGTGTGGGCCCAGGCGCGTAAGCGGAGGTGTTCGAGGTCCTTGCGGGCGCCGAGGGTCCAGGCGGTGCGGATCATGCGGCGGGCGTGGTCGGTGATCCGGGCCTGTGCCAGTTCGGCGAGGAAGCGGATCGGCCGGTCCAGGGTGCCGGTCGCTGTCTCGGCTCCTTTGGTGGCGTACTTGGCGATGTACGCGGCTACGGCCCGTTCGGTGAGCTCCTGGCCGCCGTCGAAGTCGGCGGAGCGGATGGTGCGTACGTCGAGTTGGTGGCCGAAGGTGAAGGTGTGGGCGCGGCCGTCGACGTTGGGCCCGTTGACGTGGGTGGCGGTGGCGGCGGCATGGATGGCGTCGGTCAGCAGCTCGGCGGAGGCCCAGGCGGGAGGGGCCGTGTCGCCGCCCTCCGGGCCGTCGAGGCGGATGACTGCGTGGAAGTGGACGGCGCCCCGCTTCTGGTACTCGGCGACCTTGGCGAAGGAGACGCGTGCGTGATGCCGGAATGCTCGTTGGGTGAGTCCGGCGCGCTTGGCGATCTCACGGCGCAGGTAGATCGAGAAGCGCCGCCAGAGGGCTCCGGCGTGTGCGTTCCAGAGCACGGCCGCCTCGTAGTCGTATGCGTCCGGGTCGACGGGCGTGCCGAGGGCCGGGTCTGTGTCGTCGTGCCGGGTACCGCAGCGGCAGGGCCGCCCGCTGGAGGGGCGGTTGTGGACGGGGCCGAAGCTCGGTGCGGTGAGGGTGGCGAAGACGCGTGGGTGTGTGCCGACCTGTTCGGCGGTGCCTTTGCCGCCACGGAGTCCGGCGGTGATCAGGTGGAAGGTGTCTCGGCGGTAGACCTCCGCGCAGGCCGCGCAGCGGGTGGCACGGCGGTTGTTGCAGCGGACGAGGAGACTTCCGGCGGGCAGGTAGGACGAGTCGAGGTGGTGGAGGACGCGCCCGATCTCTCCGGTCGTCCGGTCGACCGCGTACTCCGTGCGGTGGCCGTCGAGGCGCACGGGGTTCGTGCACCCACCCAGGCCGGAGAGTTGGCGGGCCAACTCGGGCATGGTGCCGAGGGAGGCCAGCATGGAGAGTTCCGCCAGCGGGGGCGGAGTCTGCCGGGTGATGATGGGTCTTCCTTTCGGCTGTTTCGGCGGTTGGGAGGGACGGCCCCGGGGCGGCGGGATGCTTGGCGGCGTTTGCCGCCCCGGCGGCCGGTCAGCGCGTGTTAGCGCCGGTGATGAGGGAGCGCAGGACCACGGCAGCGATGGCCACGGACACCGCCGAGACGGCGACCGCCGCCAGGAGCGCGGTGAGGACGACGCCGACGACGACCACGGCGGCGACCGCACCGGCGCCGACCCCCACGAACGGGGCGACCGAGCGGCCGGCGGAGGGAGCCGGGGCGTGGTCCTGCGGGATGTGGGTGGTGATGCTCGGGACGTGCGGGGTGTCGGGCAGTTTGGGGCGGAACATCGCGGGACTCCTTGTCGGTCGGGGTGTCATTCGTGGGTGCCGTTGACGACGTCGACCCCGGAGCGGGTGCCGGACTCGATGGCCGGGGCGAGGATGGTGTGCGAGAGCCAGAAGCCGAACAGTGCGATCACGACGGCGACCCAGAGGCGGACACCGAGGAACTTGATCGCGGCCCAGGCGATGACACCCAGGACGAAGACGAGCGGCAGCGAGACGGTCACGGGAACTCCTCAGCGGACGCGGCAGCGGTGAGTGCGCGCGGCCAGCTCGGCGGCGGCGCGGCTGTCGTAGTCAGTGGCGAAGCCGCACCGCGGAGCCGTGCAGGCGGCGGTGTGCTTCTCACGGCCCCGGCCGTCGTAGTAGGTGCCGACCTGGACGGGGCCGATGCGGACGACGCGGCGGAAACGGCGGTTGGCGGACATCAGGGGATCTCCTTGTCGGTCTCGCCGGTGAAGTCGGTGACGTGGTCGGCCAGCCAGCGCAAGATCTCGTCGCCCTCGTAGGTGTCGGCGGCGAGGATCACCGGTTCGGCGATCAGCACGGCTTCGGTGAGGCGGTTCTGTCGGGTCAGCTCGGCGGCGCGCTTGAGCGCGCGGAGCGTGGACGGGCGCAAGGGGGAAAGTCCTCCGGGTCAGGTGAGTTGGGTGGTGATGGCTTCGGCGAGCGGCATGGGCACACCGAGCCGGGCGCGAAGGGTCGAGGTGTCGATGTCGGTCCCGGTCCGGGCGCGGTGTTCGTCGGCGACCTTGCGGGCCAGGGTGACGAGCGCGGGCGGTACCGGCGACGGAGGCGGCGGCGCCGACTCCGGTGCGGAGGGTGGCAGTTCGGGGGTAGCCGTGGGCGGCACGATGTCTGTGGCGGTCGTTTCCGGCGCCTGTGACGTCGAAGGTGGTTCCGGTGCCGTCGCCGGGTCTGTGCCTGGATGCGCTGCTCCGTGAGCGAGCAGCGTGCCGCCGAGGAAGGCGACCGCGGGCCATCCGGCGACGAGGATGCGGAGCCAGGCCGGTACGTCCTCCAGGTCGAGCAGACCGGCGGTGGCGACGTTGGCGCCGAGGGACGCTGTCAGCGCGACGACGAACCAGCACCACCCGGCCGTCTTCGACTCACCGGAGCGCAGACGCCGCCAGGCCGCGACCAACAGCAGGTCGACAGAGACCGGATAGGCCCAGGCCTTCCAGCCGTCCTGTCCGGCAGCGAGCGCCAGGTCATGCAGGTGAGCGAAGGACAGCGCGGCGGCGATCACCGCTTGAACGAGCACGGCGTCCACACGGACGGGCAGGGCGCGCACGGCCACTCCTTCCAGTTCCGGGCATGGGTGGGGTAGGGACTTGGCGCGGGACGGCCGCGCCGACCGTGGGAGCGGGTTGGCTACTCGGTGATCGGCTGAGGAGTGGCCAGGGGGCCGGACCCCTTCACCGGCATGGGCGGGACGTGGGGCCGGAACGGCGCGAGCGCCGGAACGTCCGGGGCGAGGTGCGCAGTCTCGCGGCAGGTGGCCGCAGCGTCGGCGAGGGACAGGTGAGGGGTGCGGATGCGGGACCAGCCGCCGGACGTGTCGCCGACGACGGCGAGGCCGGGCAACTCGGCGGCGATGGCGCAGGAGGCCAGGACAGCCTCAGGGGCGATGTCACCGAGCGCCATCTTCGCGGACGCTTCGTCGTTCACCCGATGGCAGACCCGGCCGGTGAGCTGTGCCCGGAGCATGGTCGCTCCCTTGCCCAATTCGGCCCCGAAGCGCTGCCCGCAGACCTCCAGGTAGATGCCGGCCGCGCGGCCGAGCTGGGCGAGCCGGATGAGCTGGGTGACCATCTCGTCCCGCCGCTCCTCCTCCTTCCTCGTGGCGACGAGGAAGAGTTCTGCCACTTCGTCGACGAACAGCACGATGGGAGCCGGGCGTTCGTCCTCCGGCAGGCCCCAGACGTCCGAGGTGATCAGCTCATCCGGGGTGCCAGGTGCGATGCCCTGCCGCGCTTTGATCAGGTCGTATCGGTCCTCCATTTCCTTGACAAGCACGGGCAGCATCTCGGCCGCCTGCTCTGGATCGGTCGCCAGCGCCGAGAGCCGGGGAGCGAACGGCGCCAGCTCCACCCCGCGCTTGCAGTCGATCCCGACCAGGACCACCGGCTGAGCGGCCAGCCCGGCAAGCAGGTTCCGCAGGAACATGGACTTGCCGGACAACGTGGCGCCGAGCACGAGTTCGTGGGGTACGGCCCGGTAGTCCCGTACGAAGGCGGTTGCGTCCTCCCGCAGAGCCACTGGCACGCGGAGCGGACCGGCGTCGGTCCGACGGGGCATCCGCACCTTCCGCAGGACGTCGAAGCCGACGAGCCGCAGTTCCACGACACCGGGCTTGACATCCCGCACGTACACGGCGTGAACACCCCAGGCGTGCCGGAGCCGTTCGGCCGAGGCCGCTACGTCCGCCGGTTCCTGGCCCGGAGCCAGCCGCAGCCGGAGCCGCAGACCGGTCGAGGTGGGCCGGACCATGCCCCGGCGAGGAGGCACCGGCCGGACCTCACGGCGAGTCGTGGCCTTGACGGCCATGGCCCGCCACCGGGGCGGCTCAACCGTCAGGCCGCACGCGTCCATGGTGGAGGTGTACGAGGCCAGGAGCCGGGCCACCGAGACGGGCAGCCCGACAGTGGACCAGTAGGCCGCCGGATGGGCCTGCCGGGCGTAGGCCGCGCCGCCTATCGCAGCGAGCGACCCGCCCAGCTCGGCCCACGTCACCAGGTCGGTCACGACGATCAGCCCGCCTGCTCCATCGGGAAGGCGCCAGGAGTAACGGCGGTCGCCCGGTAGGCGATGCCGTGCCGCTGCTGCCCGTTGAACACGCTCTCCCACGGCCGGGCGATGAGCCCCGGCAGAGATACCGGGGCCCCGACGGTCAGGCCATCCGTCACGCCGCTCTCGGGGACGGTGACCTTGATCAGCGACGACTCACCCTCGTCGACGTAGACGACGCCGACCGTCATCAGCGCCTCACCACTCACGGCGTCCTTGGCGATCTCACCGGTCTGCCGGTCGCGCACCTTCGGCGCCGGCGCTTCGGTGAGCAGGATCGTGGCGGCCGAGGCGTCAATACGGATCACACGCACAGAGATTTCTCCTTCTCGATCAACCAACTCGCCACCTGACAAGTTGACTTAGCAAGCTCGAAGCTACGGATGCCAGGTTGACTTGTCAAGTGACATCGCGGTGGTCAGCGAGCGGCCTTGGAGCCCCCAGCGCACCATGGAGTCAGCAGCAAGGGAGGGCGTGACATGAGCAAGAAGCACCGCGCTCCAGAACCGCAATCATGGGGCCCTCGCACTCCACAAGGGGCAGCACCGCCGCCGGGCACCTGGCCGGAACCGCCCCAAGACTCACCCTCAACTCAGCCTCCAGGGCAGGGCAGTGCGGCACCCCCGCCGAGGAAGCGACACCGTGTCTTCCTGTGGGTCTTCCTCGCAGTGCAGCTCTTGTTCCTGGCCTGGGTCATAGCGGGCGCCACTGGCGCCAGCGGCACGCCCGAAGAATGCCGCGGCCTGACGGGGGACGACCTAGACCTGTGCAACGACGCGAACGACGTCGGTACCACGATCGGGGTGGGCTTGCTGATCGGGCTCTGGTGGCCGCGGACTTCATCCTGGCCCTGACATACGTGATCTACCGGCTTGCCAGCCGCCAGCCTCGGAGCTGAGGCCCGTTCACCCGTCAGCCGAGGCGGTAAGTGCCTTCAAGTTCCTGTCGGTCAGCAGGAAGCAGCACGTCAGAAACCTGCAACGCCTGCCCTGACGCGTCGCACGCGATGACCAGGACGCTCAGCACGGGTACGCCGTCCGGCAGGCCCAAGAGGCCAGCTTCACCCGCCTCAGGGAGCCGAGCTGAGACCCGTTCCGTGACATGGTCGAACCGGATCTTCTTCCTCGCCTCCAGGTGCTCGCGCACACTGCCAGTGAGGACTTCCGCGCTCGCCAGCTCAGTGTCCTCTACCAAGCCGGCGGGGAAGTACGACGAGACGAGCTCAACCGCTTCGCCTTCCTCCTCAACGAGGAAGCGACGCATGAGAACTTTGGCGTTCTTCGGCAAGCCGAGCGCTGAGGCAACTCGCACCGGGACAACGACTTCAGCGACTTCCACGAGGCGTCCCGAGGTCTGGGACTCGTCGCGCTGCAGAGCCTCTCGCCCCCGCCTGTCCTTCTGCTCGACCACTTCCGGCCGGTCCCGGACGATCGTGCCGTACCCCTGGCGGGACTCCAGCCAGCCATCACGCTTCAGCAGTTCCAGCGCCCGCACGACGGTGGGGCGGGACATCCCGAAGGACTGCACCAGCTGGTTCTCACTGGGCACCCGAGTGCCAGGCGGGTACGTGCCGTCCTCGATGCGACGCTGGATCGTCTGTGCGAGGCGCACGTACTTCGGTGGCTCCACTTCATACGCCATGAACGCCGCCTGTCGGGATTGGCCAAGTCAACTGGTCAACCAGACTAGCGAATCTTCGATTGTCAAAGTAGAAGCGGAGCGAACTCTTACCTTCCGGGCCAGGCATCGGCCACCACGAAGGAGACGACGGTTCCGCCGAAGCGGCTCGGTGCGGCGTGCCACGACTCGGCCAGCGAATCAACCAGGAGCAGTCCGCGCCCGTGGGAGTCGCTGGCGTCGGGATGCCTCAGCCGCACGTTCGCCGGAAAGCCGGGGTTGTGCACGTCGACCCGGAGCGAGGTCCCCTCACGGAACCACTCGACCCGTACGAGCCAGGGGTCGTCCGACCGGCCGTAAGCGATGGCGTTGGTCACCAGCTCCGAGATCATCAGCGCACAGTCGTCGACGGAGCAGGCCGGGTTGTACGGGGCGATGAACTTACGGAACCAGCGCCGAGCCCGCGGCACAGACTCAGCGACAGGGTGCAAGGTCATCGCACCGAGACGCGGCGAGTCGTCAGACGGGTAGCGGTCGATCATGTAGGCCATCAGGTGCTCACTTCCTGCCGCTACCGTCGCAGTCGAGGCAGCGCCGCTTCGATGTGGCACGGGTGCGATCGGCGGCGGTGGCAAGCGCCAGGGTCGTTCGTGATCCGACACGCTTCCAGCCGCGTCCCCGGCAACCCCGGCAAGGTAAGTGCGTGCCCTGATCCGGCCGCTGACTCGTCACACCGCGCCTCCTCCCAGTGAAGTGGCCTTAGCCACTTTCTGGATAGTGGCATTAGCCACTTGGCTGACGCAAGCGATTCGCTGCAACTGGCCCCCTCAGGTGAGGGGGTAGCCCTGCTCGAACGCCCAGCGATGCGGCGGGTAGGTGGCTTCAGCGAACTCCAGCGGCCGGTCCTGGAGGTCGAAGACGACGTGGTGCACGATCAGCACGGCGGAGCCGGCAGCAAGTTGAAGGTCCTCGGCCTCTTCCTCAGTCGCCGCACGCGCACACATGCGATCTTCCGCGTAACTCCCCTGCCGTCCGGTCAGGTTCTCGACATACAGCAGCGTCCCCTCTTGGATCCGCTCCGGCTCCAGAAGCTTCGGCGCACGCTGACCGACATCCGGAGCGAACCACGAGGTGGAGAGCGTGATCGGCCCGTCCTGGTTGTTGGTCACCCGCCGCCGGTGCACCGCCCGGCGATCCTTGACCAGGCCCAGCGCTTCAGCCACATGGTCCGGCGCCTCCAGCCAACCGGCAGAGGTGATCACGGCGTACTCGCCCGGCGTGTAGATCTTCCCGGTCTGCCGAGCGCGCCCGTACAACTCACGAGCCCGCCGGTTGACTTCGAGGCTCCGCACGTACGTGCCCGACCCCTGACGCTTCTCGACAAGCCTTTGATGACTCAGCGCCTCCAACGACCGCGCGGCCGTGGGCCGGGAGACCTTCCAGTCCGCCGCCAACTGCCGTTCGGACGGCACCTCGTCACCCGGTCGCAGGTCACCCCGAAGAATCTGATCACGGATGTAGTGCGCGATCTGGAGATACTTCGGCTGAGCCTCCTCGATCTGCGGCATCAGTCCTCCTCACCCAAGGCGAGCCCCAGGCGAGTAGTCGGGCACCCCGCTACCGAGCTGAGGCCTGCTTCTCGATAAAAGTGGCTATGGCCTCTAGCCACTATAGGGTGAGTGGTCAACCCCCTACCCCGTAGGCTGATCCGCATGACGCGGTTGATCGTCGCAGCAGGAGGAGGGGGCGACGCAGTCGCCGCCGCAATGATTCACGCCGCCCTCTACGGCGACGAGGACCAGGCGGTGATCCTCACGTACGCATGGGACCGCCTCTTGGTCGACCCAGTACCGGGCCCCCGAGGACCAGACAACTTCTCCGGTCTCCTGCCCCTCACCCCAGCAGTCCGGGCAGTGCCGGCCGAGGCCCGTCCGATCGCTCCGGCGGGTTCGACTCTCCCCCGACTTGCAGCAGAGCTCCCGCACACGCTCGCGCTGATCGATCCCCGCCACGGGGTCGAGGGCATCACCCGCCAACTCGAAGAGCTGGTCGACCAATTGTCACCAGAGTCGATCGACCTCCTGGACGTTGGTGGCGACATCCTCGCCCGCGGCGACGAGCCAACGCTGAAGAGCCCACTCGCCGACGCCGTCACACTCGCCGCGTGCTGCCAGGTGAACGCTCCCGTCCGCCTGTTGGTGGCGGGCCCCGCCCTCGATGGCGAACTCCCTCTCGACGAACTGCGCGGCATGCTCGGTCCGCTAATCCACACCCTCACAGCGAAGGACGTCGAACCGATCAGCTCGGTCCTGGAGTGGCATCCCTCCGAGGCAACCGGGATGCTGGCGGCGACAGCCCGAGGCGTACGCGGCACCTGCGAAATGCGAGACGCCGGCCTCCCGGTCCCTCTCACCGACGAAGGCCCGACAGTCCATGAGGTCGACCTGGACGAAGCACTGACCCGCAACCAGTTGGCCCGAGCCATCCTGACGACCGCCGCCTTGGACGAGGTCGAGGCACACAGCCGCGAAATCTGCGGCTACTCGGAGATCGACTACGAGCGCAACAAGGCCGCGTGGCTCAAGGACCAGCTACCGGCGCAGCTCGATCCAGCGGCCGCACTGTCTCAGCTCGACCAGTTCGAAGCCGAAGCCCGGGGCCGCGGGGTTACCCACACGACGTTCCGCCGTATCACTGAGGCCCTAAGCCTCAACGGCTCCTTGCGCGAGGACCTGCGCCAACTGCTCATTCACAGCCGACCAGAGCAGTACGACGCGCCCCTGTGGCGCATCACAGCCACTACTGAGTAACAACCTTCTTCACGGGTTCAAGGCGGCTCGCTCCGCTCACCGCGCGCGGCCCGGCCCCCGGCCGGGCCTGCGCTCCTGTCTCCGCCCCGCTCCAGCCCGGCCGGCGCCCGTGCCGCGCTCATGGCAATCCGCCGCCTGCAGCCAGAGGGAGGTTGCGGCCGCTGACCGCGCAGGCAGCAAAATCTAACGGACAGTAACGCTTGAAACCTCTTCAACGTCAATGCTGGAAATAGCCCCAGCCGAATGACTGCTTTGCACCCAGGCTCGACATCCTACCAAGAGCGGGATTTCCTTCACATCTCCATCACCTGTCGACTCAGTATCCACTTCGACATCAATATCGACGAGACTGAGAATCGCATCATCGACCTGGTAGGACTTGATCTTCTTGACGTCCTTGACCTCAGCATCAAGAGAGAATCCTGCACTGCCATAGAATTCTTCAGAAATTCTGTGCGGCAGACCAGTTTCGAACAAGGCTTCAAGAAACATGTTCTTCACTGCGGAAACGCTACCAATCGAGGGAGTGTTCTGCGATTTACTTGAGAGCTTGTCTAGCAGAGAATCGAGATTCCTGTGATAGATGACCTCAACGCCTCGCGCTTTGCAGTCTTCTAGCAGGTCGGGATGCAGCAAGTTCGCATTAGCCGTGTCCGCGAAGTCAGCTCTATTGTCCGAGACAAAGTGGACAGGCGCTCCATTAGCTACAGCTACTTCCAGAGCGCTCAGCCAGATTGCACTGTCTCTGGCCCCTTTACCGTCCCGGGCCGGGCGCCTCCTAGCAGCTTCACGCTTCAGTGCTGCAACTGCTTGAACCCCGCCCAGCGGAATTACCTCGAAGGCGGCTTCTAGTTCATCTCTCCAGGATGAAGCAATTTCCGACAAATCAGGAATATAGATGGGCTCCAACTCCATCAATTTAGAAGCCTGATTAAAGGCCTCCTGTAGCTTCTGAATCGCCTCCGCCACTAGGCTCTTCCTGATGTTGACGGATTCCTCTAGCACAACCTCAGAAATACACACCCGTAGGTCATTATGAGAAGCGACCTTAAGAACCGCCGACATTAAGACGTTCCGGATCGAGCCCTGCCGAGGGAGAACGTTAGTGTCCAGAAAAATCAATGCCCTCACCGCGATTCAGGGAGTCGACTGACGATTTCCGAGGCCAATCCTTCAAAAAGAGACAAAGTATCGCGAGCGCGGGTGAACTGTGACCCTCGCGCTTCAGTACCGCTCAATTCAAAAACGGCGCTTTGGGATTTCTGGGCCATAGGGATCAAGCTAGACAGGTTTCGTACCTCTCCGATCTGCGCATTCTGCGTAGGAATCGGCACTCCAGCCCTCTTCAGCGGCTCGACCACGCCATTCTGATACTCCTGAGGAATTCGATCAATCCATTGCTTATAGGCCGCAGCAGGCACCTGTCGATAAGTGGTAAATTGCTGACTAATATACCCGAGGGGAGAGGGTTCACCTGTCGGCAACTCGAAGTCGAATTCCAACTCTCGACGCTGCGCCGAGCCCCTAGCAGCGCGCCATTCTTCCACCCACAGTGACGTGCTCTTCCCAACGCTAGGAAGGGCAGTGATTGAAAATAGATCGGGAGCCATAGGAATGACGAAACCATCGGAAGCCAGCAGAGCCGTCCGATTCAGCGCCCCAACATTTGGACCGAGATCAGCCAAGACGTAATCTGCAGATACCTGCGCGCCTAGAGTCACGGCAATTCGATGGATCGTCGTGCTTACTCGAAATCCGCCTGCATTTCCCGCGAGAGCCTCCGTCCAACCTTGTGGGCAAATCTCCTCGAACTCACTCAGCCGAATGTCACCTGGAAGGATCCACGCATTGTCACGAATCTTCTGAGGATCAACTGTACGAAGCTCACCAGACCGATCTACTACGGGCTTCAAGCAACTCCAAATTGTCTTACCATCATTCCAGGCTGCCAGGATAAGCTCAGGATCAAGAGCCGCTGCGGTCAAATTTGCCTGAGCGTCAAGGTCCAGAAATAGAACCCTCTTCCCCTCCTGTGCAAGGGCGATACCAATATTGTAGACGAGAGTCGTCTTCCCGACGCCGCCCTTGTGATTAAAGAACGAGATGATCTCCATTTAGCGATTCACCGACTTTCTTGATTCTCCGGCAATTATGAGCTATTTCCGGTAGCGCGGCTGCACCCTTCGGAACAAACCTCAAGGTGATCCTCGTGCACCCAACGGGGGTTTCGCAACCGTTTCGGCAAGGTTGGGAAGTGTTCAAGTGTCTTCCCCAACCCCTCTTAAGATGGACCGCGCTGTCTCATGTATCCCGTACTCAACGGAGCGCATAGAAGAACTGGCGCGCGTGCTGTCGTTGAAGCCGGCTAGGCAGCGCACGGCGACTGGTCGCGGAGAAACCGTTCGGGAAGGAAAGGCCCAGGTCTCTCGTGACGCGGGCCGGCCACCGCGTCTGCTCTGACCGACGACAAACCGGTAACGTGGCCGAGGCCGGTGGGAGTACAGCGAAACACACGCGCGCCTGGTCGGCCGAGGCACCCGCCGTCGTGGCTGACTTTCGTCGGCTGGGGTCCGTGCCACTGCCGTGCCAGATGCAGCGGTCAGCCACGGTCAACGAGAGTATCTAACAGTCCAGTTGCTGAGCATCTCACCAGGCATCGAAGCCGCAGGTCACCGGCTCGACGTACCAGCCTCTCTCCTAAGGCGGTGCTCGTAGCCTTTGGTCCGTTGCTGTACAGCAACGAGGTCGATCAGCGCCGGCCGACCACGGCCACGGCTGGACGCCTGACCAGCCCGGCAGACCTCAGTGACCGTCACGCCCGTAGCGCCGGAGAGGGGGTGCTTCGTGGCTGGGGCGGTCGGCTCCACGGCTTTAGGCAGCCGCTGAGGCGCGAGCCTCGAAGATCATGGCCCCAACGTGGTGCTCCACCGGGGCAGGTCCACAGACTGCCCGACGCGGCGGAAGCTTACGGGGCCATGATCACTCACGCCAAAGCAGCTCCATCGAAGCCGTTCCACCGCCCTTGGAGGCCCGTCCAAACTGTGTTATGGGAGCACGCGAAGCTGATCATCAATCGGCACAGTCGATGGAGGAAGAGTCGTGATGAGAAGCTCGTCAGCGGCACGCTTCCCTACCTTGCCGGCTGCCGAGTACCGCGTGCTCACCAGCCTCTTAGTGATTCGCCAGCATCGCACTCCAAGATTCACCCGGTCAGATTCCGATGGGTTCATGCGATCACGCGCATACAGCCATGGGCTTTCTGTAAGCGACGGGTGGTTGTCGTAGCTCAGTAGCCACCGGAACTGTGCTCTATTTCTGAGGTAATGAGCGAGGCTGAGATGCAGAAAATCGGCACTATTTCCTGTCCCCTCGTCCAATTGACCACCGTACCCACCTCTCGGATCGAAAGAAGTCCGGTACAGCAACGACGACTTATCGACGTACGGCGGATCAAGGTAGGCGATCACCCGCGACGGAAGCAGCTGAGGATATCGCTCCGGTACATCATCTAGCGTACGCCTCCAGTCTTTCCGCCAAACATCGACAAGGCGTCCGACATCGTACAGATGACCAACGTACCTGATACGTTCAGTGAGAGCATCCGGATTCCACCGGCATCCGATAGGATATTTGCTCTCCTGCGCGCGACCTCCGATAGGCCCAGCTTTTCCGTGCAGGATTCCAGAGAAAGTGGTTCGATTGAGGAAAAGGCATTGCATCGCCGCCGCTAGGCGACGGTCACGCGGCGCCAAGTCGGCCGGCGGACTCCAATTCCTCCAGTAGTCCCATCGCTCGACAGCCGTAGAGCCCCCGCGCCGCACGAAGCGATTCCACTCGTCATGCATGCGGTCAACCAGCCGCTCTGTGTCCTCGGCTGCAACTTGCCAAAAGGCGGTGACGAGCGGATCAGCGTCGGCGAGCAAGATCCGGTCGACAGTGCCGTCACCGATCATGCGCAGCGAAGCCGAGGCCCCTCCAGCAAAGGGTTCCACGAGCAGATTGATCTCAGGCACCTCACGCGACTGCTTGGCGGACGTGATCACCCGCGTGATCACAGGAGCAAGTGCTGACTTAGCGCCTGGGTACCGGAGAGGAGATTGGTAGCGCCCCCGCGCAAGGTCGTGAGCCACTGTGGCCAAGCCCGCGGAAATCGCCTTTTCATGACCATTGATCGCGTCGCCCGTACCCAAGAGCGCAGCAGTTCGTGCCAGTTCATCGGTTGGAGTGGCCACGATCGGCTCTGTCAGGGTGGTCATGCTCGTATTCTGCCTGATACAGCTGAGACTTGGTACATGCAACCTACTTCTTGAAGTAGGTCGGTGGCTGCACCGCCTGCATGTCGAGCTTGAGACCCGGAATGTTCTGCTGAGCCATCATAGTCAGTACAGAACGACCGACCCCAAGCGGGAGCGCTGCCGCAGAGTGCGCCAACGCCACCGGAATCACCGCATGTTGGTACATACGGGTCCGCAACGAGTCGAGCACCTCGCAGATCAGACGGATCGTCGGGAACGCGCTCCATCCCTCGACATCGCTGCTGCCGTCATAAGGACTCAGACCAGCTGCCGCCGGCACCGTGATCACCAAAGGATCACCTGCCTGGGTGCGGTAGATAAATCTCCGCCCGTAGAACTCATCCACGCCGTAGTGGTTATTTGCTGAACGGCCCGAAATCCGATTGATATAGTCGTTGGTCAGACGCATCACGTGGCCGACAGGGATCCACTCGCAGATCTGCTCTGCATGTTCTACGAATGCCCCGCTCTTCTCGATTCCGACCATTAGCGGAGCAACTAGATCCTGAGCTGCACACCAACTGGCGAGATCTCCAAGATGTTCCACGAAGCGGCGCTTGAGCGGTGCCAGCGGGCCATGCAATGCGAGGGGCCCATCAGTGACAAAGAGCGTATGCCGCAGCACCTCAGGAGCTGAGTCGGCAAAGAAGTTCAGATAGCACAACGTCATCAGCCGCTCAGCCACGCTCATCACGCGGCCCATGGGCGTGAAATTCGAGCCTTCGACATTGTACTCTTCGTGCGTACGAAGGGCGTCAGCGAGGTACAGAACCCCACCACACGCCGGGCAGTTTCCCCCACTGGCAGCTACGGTGAGCTGCACCCCGTTCGTTGCGGATGCGCCGCAGTTGGGGCACACGCGAAGTGGGATTCGATCCGCACGGGCCGCTCGTGTTCCGTATAGGGCGAGCAGACCGTCCGCCAGAGTCATCGTAGTACTGGAGTCAAACCGCGAGCTCATGAGGAAGGCGTTGAGCTCACTTCTCCATGTATCAACTCCAGTCATCCCAGGCCGAACAAGTTGCGACCCTGGTAGTGCGACGTCGAAAGCGTACTCTGTCTGTGATTTCCGAACAGCCCGTGGATCGATGTAGCGTTCAATAGCCAGGGCTCGAAAAGCGTCGAGCTGTACCATTGAACCGGCTACCCTCAGATAGCCGACTTTCACCGTCGGGTGGTCACGCGTGGCCTCAACCTCAGTGTCTGATCCATCTACGGTGATCGAAAAATCGATGTCTCCCGGGTCACCCACACGAGGTAGATCCCCCAGAGGAATGCACAGACTTTCGATCTCGTCTTTGCTGTTAGGCCTAGAACTCGTTATCTGCCACCGCTGCAGAGCGGCCTTTACCGCTTCATTTCGAACGGTGTCTACATGACCGAGACGAGAAGCCTTCTCCCCAGAGTAGGGCATGACTCACCCGTCACTTTCTGCCGAGGAGATAGAGCCAAGGCCGGCAGCCTTGCGAGCCTCGTTAACCATCGAATGGTCAAACTTGGCGATCTGTGCGGGGACGATATACTTACCTGAGTAGGCTTTCATGCGGACAAAGCCTACGTCTTCCGCCCGGATGATACTCGGGGCCCACACCTTGAAGTCGTAGTAGTGGGAGAGCTCGCGAGTTTCGTGATCCGAGTTCAAATGCGCAACTAGCCAATTAGATGTGTTGGACAAGATGCGCTTATCGACAGACGTGACCTCTTGAGTGGCGTAAATCAGCCCCATTTTATACTTAGCCGCTTCCTTCGAGAGCCGCACCCAAGGATCATCGGCCACGTCCCGCCCACCACGCTCGAACAGGTTGTGTGCTTCCTCTACAACGATCTGCATTTCCAGCGGATCTGCATCCTCCCGGAATCGTTCTCCCGCCTTGTTGAGCAGGTGCGTGACAATCCTTTCCGACATGACCTTGGCGACAAGTTCGTTGCCACTTGACAGATCAACGATCGACAGCCGGCCTGCGACCATATCCTGCCAAAGCAGCTCCGCTACATCGCCAGTCGACTCCGGCCCATGAAATGGCCGGATCGTCCTGATGGCCGACGTGACACCCGTGTATTCATAGACCCCGAAGATGTCAGGGAATCGCGAGTTTTCGTCATGCCACTTCGGGAAGTCGGCAGATCGCTTACCCACCCAGTTAGCAAGAGAGAGGGCGCCGGCAGGCGAGTTGATTGTGTACTTTCCTCGACCCGCCGACGTAATCGCGGTCGGGTGTTCTTTCAGGAAAGCATCCGCCTTGTCATCAGGCAAAGCGATCTTAAGCGGCGTGAAACGAGTAGCCGTGAAGCCACATTTGGCAAGTAGCCCGTAAAAAGCTACTAGCGACCAGCCCCAACGGTTATGGGCACTGAAATCTTGACGGTCTGGTTCAGTCAGGTCCGCCGAGCGGAAGCTCTTAGCGTAGTTTGTATTTACCTGGGCGGTTGCATCGCTTACGAGGCTCCATGCAGCCTCCAGGACCTCGCGATCATAGAAGTTGAGCCGGAGAGTCTTCTCACGTGAATCAGTTGCGTCCGGCTCGACCTTGTAGATCCTTACGGTGCTGTCATCATCGCCCAACAGACGCAGTCCTGTCCCGTCCTGCCGGTTGACGTTTGCATACTCGCCTTGCGGGTCGAAGATGAGTTGCCCAATTGAACGCTCATGCTCCGAGGCGTATCGATGAACTGCCGTCACAAGAGTCTTGATGGTGTTGGACTTACCGGTCCTGGTCATACCGAACACGGCAGTCTTGCGTCCGACGAAGTCCGAAACATCGATGCGAACGTCTGCCTGGTCAGTACCGGCAATCAGCGCCTTGCGCCGCGTTGCAGCGAATCGCACCTTCCCGATGGCAAGCGAGTCGCGTTCATCTGCGGCAGCCGGGTATGAAGCAAGCCACGACAGAACATCTGTCGAGGGCAAGAACACCTGATACCGAGCAGAGACGACGACATTATCGATGTCGGCGCCGTACTCAACCCGCGCGTCCCGTGCGTCGGTTTCGGTGTAGAAGGTGCCCAGAACTTCGCAGTCGAAAGCCGACTGCTGGAGCTCGTTCCTGGTCAGAACGTCTGTCACGTCATCAAAGTCAACCCCCGACGCGCCGGCATCGCGCACAACAGCGAGTCGAGTCTGGATGAGCTCAGACTCGTTCGGGAGCGGCGCGGTCCCTCGCACGCGGAGCAAAATGATCTCTTGATCTTCGAGGATGAACCCTGCCTCTGTGCTGTCCCCAGCTACGGCAAGCAGAAAGCCACCTCGAGGGACGCCGCCAGCCTCATGCTTCTTGAAGTCGTCCGTGAGGACGATGGCCGAGTCGTAGTCGAGCCGGAAAATCCCGCCCACCGGCTTGCAGCCCTGGTTGATCAGCGCCGTGAGAGGCTTCCTGAGCTCCGTCGAGTTCTGAACCTTCGCCGCGATCCCTGTCACGCGGTCCCTCCCTGATCCCCCCGCGCACGAGCGCGATGCTATGTCCGACATCCCCGGCAAGCGCTACAGATCGCACTGCTGGCCAGTGCAAGCAGTTTCGGTCTCGGTGACTATGTATGTGGCAACTTCAGTCCAACTGGCCGAAATTGATCGTTTGGCTTGGAGTGCACCTCCGTCCCTCACCCATCCCCAGTTCGCCTGGCTCGGTGAAGACGCCGGCGTGAGAGGCATTGCAGCCACTGCCGTCCGCTGCTCAGTCAGCGCGGCTGGCAACCTCGTGGACCACTTGTGGACTAGCTCCGGCGCACGTCCCGATGCCAAGCCAGTGACCAGCACGTTCGCTCTGTACAGACAGGGCCTCCGGAGCCGTGTGCGCAGGTTCGAATCCTGCCGGGGGCACTCGCCGAGTCACTTGCGAAGTCTCGTAGCTGGCCAGGGCGGATGCCGACATGAAGAGGGCGGGAGTCAGTTCTACTGACTCCCGCCCTCTTGCTTGCGTTCCTGGTATAGGCGGCGCCCCCACCCCTCACCTGCTCGTCGGGCTCTCGAACGGGACGAAGACATCGCCCTTTCGCATCACGCACAGCGCCCAGATGATGAAGCCCGAGATGGGGTCACGGTTCAAGGAACGGCGACAGACCAGACCGGATAGTAGGGCAGGGAAAGGAAGTTCGAGAGGATGACGAGGCCCGCGATGCCGACGCCCAGGGCGCGGGCCCAGGTCGATGCCATGAGCAGGCCGAAGCTGACGATGAAGGCGAGTACGCCCAGGGCCAGGTGGCTCCAGCCCCAGGCGGTGAGGTTGAACTCAAAGACGTAGTTCCGTGTCGAGACGAGGATGTCGTCGTCTGCGATCTCCGCGATGCCGCGCATGATGTCGAGAATGCCGCCGATCATGAGCATGATGGGCGCGAAATCGGTCACGCCGGTGGCCCCTTCCCGCAGGGGCGTACGGGCGCTTCCCGGGTGCGTGGTGGTCATGCCGGTCTCCTCGTTGCCATCGTTCCCATCGCTTTCCATCTCGTCCGGTGAGGATGGCCGCTCGCCGGGCCCTGCCGTTCTCGGCATGCCCACGGCAAGACGCGGTGGGCTTCACCCGGGACGGGTGAAGCGGGAGAGTGGAGAAAATGCCACTTTCGCCCCATGCGCACCATTGTTCTACCGTAGAGAGAAACGACGCTGCTCACCCCCTCAGCGATCATCGAGGTGACGGTCATGACGGAGACCACTCAGCGCAAGAACACAGCGGGCAGGCAGGACGGGGCGACATCGCAGGGCGGGAAGGGTGCTCCCGGCACCCGTGGGAACACCACCATCGCGGACACGGTCGTCGCGAAGATCGCGGGCATGGCGGCCCGGGAGATTCCCGAGGTGTACACCCTCGGCGGAGGAATGACCAGGGCCTTCGGGGCTGTGCGTCAGCGGGTGCCGGGCGGGGGCAGCGGGGTCACCCAGGGGGTGAAGGTCGAGGTCGGCGAACGCCAGGCCGCGGTCGATCTCGACGTGGTCGTCGAGTACGGCGCCGCCATCGCCGACACCGCCGCGGACATCCGGACCAACGTCATCAACGCGGTGGAGCGGATGACCGGCCTGGAGGTCGTGGAAGTCAACATCGCCGTTGGCGACGTCCATCTCCCGGACGAGGAGGAGGACGAGTCCGAGCAGCAGGAGGGCAGGCGGGTGGCCTGACCCGAGGGCTACTTGCTTCAGCTGGTCTCAGCCCTGAGGCTGCGGGCAGCGTGCGGTGTGTCCTCCGTCCTCCCCCTGGGGTGGGCGGAGGACACCTCGACGAGTGCCGGCGCCTCCCGCGGTCCAGCCGGTCCGTGGCAGTGCCGGGCTTCCCAACCCACCGTGTCAGGCCGAGCGACCCACCGTGTCAGGCCGAGCGCTTGCGCGACGTCGGCTTCTTCGCCGGCGTCTTCTTCGCGGTGCTCTTCGACGCCGTCTTCTTGGCAGTCCCCTGACCCTGACCCGACTTCGACGTCGACTTCTTCGCCGCCGTCGTCTTCTTGGCCGCCGTCTTCTTCGCCGTGGACGTCGACTTCTTGCCGCCGGTCTGCTTGGGGGCCGCCCGGGCCGTCTTGCGCTGCGGGAGCGACTTGACCTCGGCGTGCGCGGCGTCCTCGCCCCGGGACTCGCGGGCTGCGCGGACGCTGCTCTCCAGGGCCGCCATCAGGTCCAGGACCTTGCCGCCCGTGGCCGGTTCCGGGGACTGGGGCAGGGCCTCGCCGGCGGCCTTCGCGGCGATGACCTCCTCCACGGCCTCGCGGTACTCGTCGTGCAGATCCTCCAGCTCGACCTCGCCCAGGGTGTCCATCAGCGCGTCCGCCAGGTCCAGTTCCTGGTCGCGGACGGTCACGTCGGTGTCGGGGGCCAGGCCCTCGGGGGCCCGGACCTCGTCCGGCCACAGCAGGCCGTGCATGGCGATGGCCTCGCCGACGACCCTGAGCATGCCCAGGCGTTCCCTGCCGCGCAGGGCGAACTTGGCGATCGCCACCTTGTTGCTGCGCTTCAGCGCCTCGCGCAGCAGGGTGTACGGCTTCGCCGCGGGGGCGCCGCTCGCCTGAAGGTAGTACGCGGCGTCCATCTGGAGCGGGTCGATCCGGTCGGCCGGGACGAAGGCGACGATCTCGATCGTCTTGGCGGTCGGGATCGGCAGGCTCGACAGGTCCTCCTCGGTGATCGGGATGATCGTGCCGTCCGCGTCCTCGTAGCCCTTGCCGATCTCCCCCTGGGTGACCTCCCGGTCCTCCAGTTCGCAGAACTTGCGGTAACGGATGCGGCCGCCGTCCTCGGTGTGGATCTGGCGGAAGGAGATCGAGTGGCTCTCGGTGGCATTCACCAGCTTGATCGGAATGCTGACCAGGCCGAACGAGATGGCGCCGTTCCATATGGATCTCACGTGCAGCACCCTTCCGGTCACGCTCGGGAGTGTTCGTCACGGTTTGCGTGTGATTCTTATCGTATGGCGCCTATCACAGTGGTGGAGGGGAGACGGCTCGCTCTCAGCAATCTGGAGAAGGTGCTGTATCCCGCCACCGGCTTCACCAAGGGCGAGGTGCTGCACTACTACGCGACCGTCGCCGAGGTCCTGTTGCCCCATCTGCGTGATCGGGCGGTGTCCTTCCTGCGGTATCCGGACGGGCCGGAGGGGCAGGTGTTCTTCACGAAGAACGTGCCGCCGGGTACGCCCGACTGGGTCACCACCGCCGAGGTGCCACGGGTCGAGGGGCCCTCACGGATGGTCCTGGTGCAGGATCTGCCGAGCCTGATGTGGTCGGCGAACCTCGTGACCGAGTTCCACACCCACCAGTGGCTCGTCGACACTCCGGACGAGGCCGACCGGATCGTGTTCGACCTCGATCCCGGGGCGCCGGCGAACATCGTGCAGTGCTGCGAGGTCGCGCTGTGGTTGCGGGAGCGGCTCGCGCGCGACGGCCTCGAGACCTACGCCAAGACCTCCGGCTCGAAGGGGCTGCATCTGCTCGCCGCCGTGCGCGGGGCGTCCTCGGAGCGGGTCTCCGAGTACGCCAAGGCACTCGCCGTCGAAGCCGAGAAGGCCCTGCCCCGGCTCGCGCTCCACCGGATGACCAGGAGCCTGCGTCCGGGGAAGGTCTTCGTCGACTGGAGCCAGAACGCCGCCCGCAAGACGACGGCAGCCCCGTACACCCTCCGGGCCCGCCCGGAACCGACCGTATCGGCCCCGGTGACCTGGGACGAGATCGAGGAGTGCCGCGCACCCGGCCGGCTGGACTTCCAAGCCGTCGACATCGCCCCGAGGATCGACGACTACGGCGACCTGCTCGCTCCGCTACTGGACACGGAGGCGGCCGGACCGCTGCCGTAGCCCGACCGCATCCCTAGCCCGACCGCTTCCCCAGCCCGACCGCATCCCTAGCCCGACCGCATCCTCAACCCGACCGCATCCCTAGCCCGACCGCTTCCCCAGCCCGACCGCATCCCTAGCCCGACCGCATCCTCAACCCGACCGCTTCCCTAGCCCGACCGCTTCCCCAGCCCGACCGCTTCCCTAGCCCGACAGCCGGCGGTTTCGCGACGGGCGTCGCAGGATGCGCGTGCCGTGTCCCGCCCGGCCGACCCCTGCAGTCAGGTGCCGTGTCCCGCCCGGCAATCCTCACCCAGCCATCCCGCCCAGCCATCCCCGGCCCGCACCCCTCACACCCGCGCCCATGTGCTCCGGTCGCGGGCCATCGCGTGCAGCGCCTCCACGTCCGCCGGTTTCAGGACGCCGCCCCGCTGGGACAGGCCCTCCACCTCCGTGGCCGTCAGGACCTGGACCTGTCTGGGGGCCGTGGGGATCGAAACCGCCGCCGGGTCCACCAGGGCGAGGACCGGGCGGACCTCCGCGGTCAGGGCGTAGGAGGCGCGGTCGGCGTCGGAGCGGACACGGCGCAGGAGGGGGTACGGGTCGCGGCGGCCGAGGGCGATCACGGGGTCGGTGATGCGGACGCGCTGCCTGCGGGCGTGGAGGGTGTGCACGGCGTAAAGGCCGCCGGGGCCGATCAGCAGGTGGTGGATGCGGTCGCCGCCGGGGAGCGGCACGGAGTGCAGGGCGTGCCAGCCCGCGCCGTCGAGGCGGTCCAGGGCGTCGCCGACCGTCTGCTCGGCCGCCAGGGCCCGGCGGCGCGGGTCGGGGCGGATCCGGTGCGTGGGGCCGGGGTCGCGGTCGAGGGCGACGAGGAGGGCCTCGCCGGGGCGGTTGGGGGCCAGGTCGTCGTCGGGGTGGAGGGCGAGGCGGGACAGTTCGCCGGGGGTCGGCACCGGGGGCGGCCCCACCGTCACGGGGCCGGTGAGGAAGGGCCCGAGCGCCCGCAGGACGTCGTCCTCGCGGTCCTGGCCGAGCAGGTTCACGCGGGCCGCCTCACGGTCGTACCAGGCGATGTTCCTGCCGTCCGGGAGGCAGACGTAGAGCCGCTCCCGGCCGTGCCGCCAGGTCGGTATGACGCGCAGTCCGTTCATGCACCATCACCCCAGTCCATGGGAACAGGCGGGGTGCTGCGGGGGCAAGAACCCGGCTACCTTTGAGAGGAGTTGGGCCTGCCCTTGGACCCTCGGGCGGCCATGGTGGGGAGGCGCCGTTGCGTACCCGCAGTAAACCCGACGTACCCGCTCCGGAGAGTCCGTGGAGCGAGGTCGTCCCCGGGCTCTGGATGGGCGGTCACGAGTACACGGGGGCCTTGGGGCACCTGGAGTTCGCCGTCGTGCGGAACGAGTTCGATCTCGTGCAGACGCTGCTGCGGCTGCCGGGGCACGGGCCCGATCCGGGCGTCCGGCACCAAGTGTGGCCGATCCCCGACGGGCCGCTGGACGGGACGCAGCTCGCCGGGGTGATCCGGCTGGCCGAGGCCGCGTGCGAGGCGCTGGGCGAGGGCCGCAGGGTCCTGGTCCGCTGTTACCACGGGTACAACCGCTCCGGTCTCGTCGTCGCGCACGCGCTGATGCGCCAGGGCCGCTCCGCCGAGGAGGCGATCCGGCTGATCCGGGCGCGCCGCTCACCCTGGGCGCTGCACAACGACCTGTTCGTCGACTACCTGCGGGCCGGGCTGGTCACGGCACGGCTGCTCGAGGAGCTCGCCGAGTAGCGCGGCACAGGTACGGCTGTGCACGTACGGCCGCCCTCTCGCGCAAATGGGACTTCCCTGCGAATAAGGTGTACGCGGCCGACAGGTGCACGCCGCCGACGGCCGCGTGCACCGTGTGCCCGCGTGTGATCACCATGAAACGCCAGGAGTGCAGTGCCCCTCAGCCGCCCCCGACAGGCCGCCCGTCGCCTCGTCGCCGTCGCCCTCCTGCTGGCCGCCGCCGCGGGCTGCAGGAACGCCGGCGGGCTGGAGGGCGCGGGGTCGACCTCGACGGCCGAGGCTCCGGCCCGGCTCTGGCCGGAGCTGACACCCGCCTCCAGCCCGGCCTTCGAGATCGGCGAGGTGAACACCGAGGTGATCAAGGGGGTGAAAGTCCCCGGCGACGACATCCGCCGGGTGAACCCGGTCGCCATCGTCCGGGCCGAGATCGCCCGGAACCCGGGTGACTACGACGGCGCCAAGGCCCCCTACCGCGACACGAAGCGCGAGATGGCCGACTGCGCGAAGGGCCCGGGGCACGGGAAGTGCCCGGTGCTGACGCCGTACTACCGGGATCTGACCGGCGACGGGCACGACGACCTGACGCTGGGCTTCCCGCTGCTGCCCGGGAAGACGACCGCGGTCCGCGTGTACACCGTCGAGAAGCACCGGCTGGTGCAGGTGATGGGGTGGGAGGACGCGCTGAGCGGGGTCGAGCTGGCCGGGCGTTCCCTGGTGATCCGCTCGCCGTCGGAGGTCGCGGGCTACGAGTACCGCCTGCAGTGGACCTGGGACCGGGACCAGCGGGCCATGCTCCTCACCCATGACGAGATGCTGCGCACCGGCCCGCGCCGGCACGCCCGGCACCCGTCGGCCTCCTCCCCATCCCCGACCGGAACCCCGTCCGTCTCCCCCTCGGCGAGTGGCGGATGAGACCGGTCCTCCCCCAGTGGTCCGGGACGCTGGCCGTGAAGGCAGCCGTCTTCATCGCGGTGATGTGCTGCGCGCTGGCGGCCCTGCTCGGCGTCCTGGTGCATGTGCAGGTGACGAACCAGACCGTCGACCAGGCCCGTGACCAGGCGTTGCAGCGGCTGACGCAGGCGACGGAGCGGTACGAGGCCGGGGACACCCTGTGGCGGGGCGCCGGGGTGGACCCGCCGGAGCTGCCGCGGGAGCTGCGGGACCTGGCGGTGGCCGGCGACCGCGGCACGATGGTCGCCGACCGCGCTGGAGGCCCCACCATGTGGGCGGCGGGTCCGGTCGACGGCCAGCGGGCACTTGCCGTCGCGGTCGACTACTCCCAGCAGGCCCGCACGATCGAGGGTCTCGACCGGGCGATCCTGTGGTCGTCGGGCCTGGCGATCGGGGCGACGCTGCTGGTCGGCGCGTTCGCGGTGACGCGGGTGACGCGGCGGCTGCACACCACGGCGCTGGTGGCCCGGCGGATCAGCGCGGGCGATCTCGACGCGCGCGTGAACGACCCCCGCACGGGCCCGCGCACCAGGGCCGGCCCGCCGGACGAGGTGGCCGCGGTCGCCGCCGCCCTGGACTCCATGGCAGCCTCGCTCCAGGGCAAGCTGCTCGCCGAGCAGCGGTTCACGGCGGATGTCGCGCATGAGCTGCGCACGCCGCTGACCGGGCTGCACGCGGCGGCCGAACTGCTTCCACCGGGCCGTCCGACGGAGCTGGTCCGGGACCGGGTGGCGGCGCTGCGCACCCTCACCGAGGACCTGCTGGAGATCTCCCGGCTGGACACCGGCCGGGAGCGGGTGGAGCTGGACACCGAGCAACTCGGGCCGCTGGCCGAGCGGGCGGTGCGGGCGGCGGGGAGCGACACGGAGGTCAGGGTCGTACGGGACGTGTCCGTGGAGACGGACCGGCGGCGGCTGGAGCGGGTGCTGGGCAATCTCGTGGCGAACGCGCACAAGCACGGACGGGCGCCGGTGGTACTGACCGTGGACGGCCCGGTGGTGACCGTTCGCGACCACGGGGACGGGTTCCCGGAGTACCTCGTCGCGCACGGGCCGCAGCGGTTCCGGACGGAGGGCGGTACGCGCGGACACGGGCTGGGGCTGACCATCGCGCGGGGGCAGGCCGAGGTGCTGGGGGCACGGCTGGAGTTCGCGAACGCGCCGGACGGCGGGGCGGTGGCCACGCTGGAACTCGCGGCGCAGTGAGCGCCCGGGCCGCGTCCTCCTATGGCCCAGCGTGAAGGGCGGCACCCTCTGGGCGCTCCTAATGTGGCGATTAGTCAGCTTCGGCATCTTGGCCCCGCATGGAGGTAACCCCCATGTCCCTGCGCACCCGTCTCTCCATAGCCACCGTCGCCGGGCTCCTCGCCGCGGCGGCCACCATCACGCCCGCCGCCGCCGCGCACGACGACTGGGACTCGAGCGGTGGGAACGGCACCAGCCGCCAGGACCCGAACGGCGGGAACGGCGGGAACGGCGGGAACGGCGGGAACGGCGGCAACGGCGGGAACAGCGGCAACGGCAACCAAGGCCAGAACGGCTGGAACGCCGGCTCCGGCGGCAACGGCGGCGGCAACGGCAACCAGGACCCGAACAGCTGGAACGGCGGCAACAACAGCCCCAACGACTCGGGCCTCTACCGCGGCGTCGTCACGGCGAACACCCTGGCGCTGCGCAGCGCCCCCCACCGCGGTTCGCAGATCATCCGGTACGCCCACCGGGGCGACGAGGTCAGGATCTTCTGCAAGACGGGCGGCGAGACCGTACAGGGCAATCCGCTCTGGTACCTGCTGACGGACGGCACCTGGGCCTGGGGCGCGGCCCGGTACATCGACAACATCGGCCCCGCCCCACGCTGGTGCTGACACTCCGCCACTCAAAGGCACACAAGACAGTTGCTTTGGGTAGGTTCCGGACATGAGCAAGGCCGGAATCACCGTGGCGACGGCGGACCCGCCCGCGCCCGCCGTCCGCCGCCTCCCCCGGCGCCGGGGCATCGAACTCGCCCTCATCGTGCTGGCCGTCCTGCTGTCGGTGTACGGCTACTGCGCCGTGGGCCTCGCCCGGCACGGAGCACTGCCGCCCGGCGCCGCCGGCTACGGCGCCGGACTCGGTGTCCTGGCGCTGCTGGCCCATCTGGCGGTACGCCTGCGGGCCCCGTACGCCGACCCCCTGCTCCTGCCCATCGGGGTGCTGCTGAACGGGCTGGGGCTGGTGCTGATCTACCGGCTCGACCTGGAGACCCCGGGCGACCGGGCGGCACCGGCCCAGTTGGTGTGGTCGACGCTGGGCGTGGCGCTGTTCATCCTGGTCGTCCTGCTGCTGCGCGATCACCGAATTCTCCAGCGCTACACGTACGTCTGCGTGGTCGCGGCGCTGATCCTGCTCACGCTGCCGATCCTGTTCCCGGCGGTGAACGGGGCCCGCATCTGGATCCGGATCGCCGGGTTCTCCATCCAGCCGGGCGAGTTCGCGAAGGTGCTGCTGGCGGTGTTCTTCGCCGCGTACCTGGCGGCGAACCGCAACGCCCTCGCGTACACCGGCCGCCGCATCTGGAAGCTCCAGTTCCCCACCGGTCGGGTCCTCGGGCCGATCGTCGCCGTCTGGCTGGTGAGCGTCGGCGTGCTGGTCCTGGAGCGCGACCTCGGCACGTCGCTGCTGTTCTTCGGCCTGTTCGTGGTCCTCCTCTACGTCGCCACCGGCCGCACCGGCTGGATCGCGGTCGGCCTGCTGCTGGCCGCGCTGGGCGCGGTCGCCGTCGGCCGGCTGGAGCCGCACGTGCACAGCAGGATCGAGACCTGGCTGCACCCTTTCGCCTCCATCGAAGCGGGCGAGGGCGCGAACCAGCTCGCCCAGTCGCTGTTCGCGTTCGCGGAGGGCGGCATGCTCGGCACGGGTCTCGGGCTCGGCCACTCCGTCCTCATCGGCTTCGCCGTGAAGTCGGACTTCATCCTGGCCACCGCGGGCGAGGAACTCGGCCTGGCCGGCATCGCCGCCGTCTTCCTCCTCTACGGCCTGCTGGTGGAGCGCGGCTTTCGGGCGGGCCTCGCGCAGCGCGAGCCCTTCGGCCGGCTGCTCGCGGTCGGCCTGGCCTCGCTGGTGGCGCTCCAGGTGTTCGTGATCGCGGGCGGGGTGACCGGGCTGATCCCGCTGACCGGCATGGCGATGCCGTTCCTCGCGCAGGGCGGCTCGTCGGTGGTCGCCAACTGGGCGATCGTGGCGCTGCTGGTGCGCGTGAGCGACTCGGCCCGGCGCAGTTACGACGGGCAGGACGCCCGGTGACCCGGCACATCCGGCACGCCGGGTACTTCTGCGCCCTGCTGCTGGTGGCGCTGCTGCTGAACGCCGCCCGGGTCCAGGTCGTCCAGGCCCCGTCGTACGACCGGAACCCGGGCAACCGGCGCCCCGACATCACCCGCTACGAGCAGCCCCGCGGGGACATCCTGGTCGGCGGGCGGCCCGTCACCGGCTCCCGGGACACCCGCGAGCACCTGCGCTATGAACGGACCTACACGGACGGCCCGATGTACGCCCCGGTCACCGGCTTCGCCTCCCAGCTGTACGGGACGACGCTCCTGGAGAACAGCGAGGACGGCGTGCTGTCGGGCGCGGATCCGATGCTCGCGCCGTTCCCGCTGTGGAACGACTTCACGCGGGCGCGCAACGCCGGCGGAGACGTCGTCACGACGCTCCACCCCGCCGCCCAGGAGGCCGCGTACGAGGGACTCGCGGGCCACAAGGGGGCGGTGGCGGCGCTGGAGCCGTCGACCGGCCGCATCCTGGCCCTGGTGTCCGCCCCGTCCTACGACCCCCAGCCGCTGTCGGGCAACGGCTCGGCGGCGGCCCGGGCCTGGTCGCGGCTCACCGCCGACAAGGACCGCCCGATGCTCAACCGGGCGGTGCGGCAGACGTATCCACCGGGCTCGACCTTCAAGGTCGTCACGGCGGCCGCCGCGCTGGACGCCGGTGTGGTCACCGACCTCGAGGCGCCGACCGACACCCCCGACCCCTATCGCCTGCCGGGGACGCGCACCCGCCTGACGAACGCGTCGAAGGGCTGCGCGAACGCCTCCGTCCGGGAGGCCTTCACCTTCTCCTGCAACACGGTGTTCGCCAAGCTCGGTGTGGAGGTGGGTGCGGCGGACATGACGGCCACGGCGCACGCCCTCGGCTTCGACAACGGAGAGCTGAGGATCCCCTTCCCGGTGGCCCGGTCCACCTTCGACACCAGCCTGGACCAGGCGCAGCTGGCCCTGTCGTCGATCGGCCAGTACAACACCCGCGCCACACCGCTGCAGATGGCGATGGTCGCGGCGGCGGTGGCCAACGGCGGCCAGGTGCGGGACCCCTACCTGGTGGCGCGCACGACCCGGCCGGGCGGCAGCACCCTGGCGACGGCCGGCTCGCGGGCCGTGCGCCAGGCGATGTACCCGTCCACGGCCGTCCGGCTGCGGGCGATGATGCGGGACGTGGTCGAGAACGGCACCGGCAGCAACGCCGCCATCCGCGGCGCCATGGTCGGTGGCAAGACGGGCACCGCCCAGCACGGCCTCGGCAACTCCGGTACGCCGTACGCCTGGTTCGTCTCCTGGGCACAGGGCGATCGCGACCTGGCTCCGCGGGTGGCCGTCGCGGTCGTCGTGGAGGACGCGGAGACGAACCGCAGGCACATCAGCGGGGGCGGTGACGCGGCGCCGATCGCCCGGGCGGTGATGGAGGCGGTGCTGAAGTCCCCTGAGCAGCCGTCCGGTTGACGCGATCGGGCATGACCGCCCGCTTGCTGAGACGGGCCTACCGGGACCGGGGACGCCCGACCTACCGTTCGGTTCATGACTGAGCCCGCGTACGAACTCGCCCAGGTCAACCTCGGCCGTCTCAAGGCCCCTCTGGAATCCCCGCAGTTGAAGGGCTTCGTCGACAACCTCGACCCGGTGAACGCGGACGCGGACGGGGCCGACGGTTTCGTCTGGCGCCTCCAGGGCGAGGGCGGCGACGGCGCCACGGACGTGCCCGTCTTCGGCGACTCCTGGCTGATCATCAACATGTCGGTGTGGCGCGACACGAACGCCCTGACCGCGTACATGTACCAGGGGCGGCACCGGGAGATGCTCGCCCGCCGCCGTGAGTGGTTCGAACGCGTCCAGGAGGCCATGGTCGCCCTCTGGTGGGTCCCGGCCGGACACCGCCCCACGGTCGCCGAGGCGGAGTCCCGCGTGCTGCATCTGCGCACGCACGGCCCGACACCGTACGCCTTCACCCTGCGGACCTCGTTCCCGCCCCAGGGGGCGACACCGTTGCTCGGCGAGGTGCCACAGGGCCTGGGCTGCGCACTCTGACGGCCTCTCAGCCAGCCGCCCGACCTGCGTCGATCGCCCCCGTCACCTCCGCCACCCGCGCCTGCTCCTCCGCCGCGAAGCGCTCGGCGTCGAGCTTCTCGGCGATCTCCTCGTCCTCGGACATCAGCAGGTCGAGGCCGGCGTCACCCATCTCCAGGACACCCATGTCGACATAGGCCTGCTGGAGGCGCTTGCCCCACAGGCCGATGTCCTTGACGCAGGGGACGACGCGGCTGAACAGCAGCTTGCGGAACAGGGTGAGGAACTCGGACTGCTCGCTGTACGCCTCCGCCTCGGCCTTCGGGATGCCGAAGTTCTCCAGCACCTCCACGCCCCGCAGCCGGTCGCGCATGAGGTAACAGCCCTCGATGACGAACTCCTCGCGCTCGCGGAGCTCGGCGTCGGTGAGCTGCTTGTAGTAGTCCCTGAGCGCCATCCGCCCGAAGGCCACGTGCCGGGCCTCGTCCTGCATGACGTACGCGAGGATCTGCTTGGGCAGGGGCTTGTCCGTCGTGTCCCTGATCATGCCGAAGGCGGCGAGCGCGAGGCCCTCGATCAGCACCTGCATGCCCAGGTACGGCATGTCCCAGCGGGCGTCGCGCAGCGTGTCGTCCAGCAGGGACTGGAGGTTGTCGTTGATCGGGTAGAGCATCCCGATCTTCTCGTGCAGGAAACGGCCGTAGATCTCGGCGTGCCGGGCCTCGTCCATGGTCTGGGTCGCCGAGTAGAACTTCGCGTCCAGATCGGGGACGGACTCGACGATCCGCGCGGCACAGATCATCGCGCCCTGCTCGCCGTGCAGGAACTGACTGAACTGCCAGGAGGCGTAGTGCTTGCGCAGCTCGCCCTTGTCCTTCTCCGTCAGCTTCGCCCAGTGCCTGGTCCCGTAGAGGGACATCGCCTCGTCCGGGGTGCCGAGCGGATCGTACGGATCCACCTCCAGCTCCCAGTCGATCCGCTTCTGACCGTCCCACTGCTTGTCCTTGCCCTTCTGATAGAGGGCCAGGAGGCGGTCGCGTCCGTCGTCGTACTCCCAGGTGAAACGGGCCGCGCCGCTCGTCGGCACCTGTCGTAGGGGCTCTTCCGGTTCCATCGCGTACAGGTCGAAGGTCGGCATGCCCGCAGGCTCACACGAGGTAGACACCGGGTCAACAAGTAGCGCGCGGGGGATTGACGAGCTTGCTGACAGGTAGTCTCATAAGAGGAACAGTGACGTGTGCACAACGAGGTGGGCAGCCATGACGACCCTGACGGAAGCCGACGCGCTCGACGGCCTGCGCGATGCCCTCGGCCTGCTCAAGGACCGGGAGCAGGTGGCCCAACGGCTGCTCGACTCCTCTGCCAAGCACTCCTTCGATCCGGACAAGGAGCTGGACTGGGACGCGCCCTTCGAGGAGGGCAAGTGGTTCTGGCCCCCGGAGCTGGTGTCGCTCTACGACACCCCGCTCTGGAAGCGCATGGGCGAGGAACAGCGCATCCTGCTCTCCCAGCACGAGGCCGCGGCCCTGGCCTCCCTGGGCATCTGGTTCGAGATCATCCTGATGCAGCTGCTGGTCCGGCACATCTACGACAAGGCGGCGACGAGCGCCCATGTGCGCTACGCGCTCACGGAGATCGAGGACGAGTGCCGCCATTCCAGGATGTTCGCCCGCCTGATCTCCCACGGCGACACGCCCTGGTACCCGGTCAGCCGAGCGCACCAGCACCTGGGCCGCCTGTTCAAGACCATATCCACGACCCCTGGTTCCTTCACGGCCACGCTGCTGGGCGAGGAGGTCCTCGACTGGATGCAGCGCCTGACGTTCCCCGACGAGCGTGTCCAGACCCTGGTCCGCGGTGTCACCCGTATCCACGTCGTGGAGGAGGCACGCCACGTCCGCTACGCCCGTGAGGAACTCCGCCGCCAGATGGTGACGGCCCCCAAGTGGTCCCAGGAGTTCACCCGCGTCACCTCCGGCGAGTTCGCCCGCGTCTTCTCGGTGGCCTTCGTGAACCCGGACGTCTACCCCAACGTGGGCCTGGACAAGCGGGAGGCGCTCGCCCAGGTCCGCGCGAGCGGCCACCGCCGCGAGGTCATGCAGAACGGCTCGAAGCGACTGACCGACTTCCTCGACGACATCGGCGTGCTCCGAGGCGTCGGACGCCGTCTGTGGAAGTCGTCCGGGCTGCTGGCGTAGAGGCCCCGGCTCCGTCATGTCCATGCAGGGTGACCACTGTCCTTCACGACGCAGTCACCCTCCGTGGCCCTGAAGGAGATCAGCACCGCATGTCCCCCCACACCACCCGCCTCGTTCTTCGCCAAAGCCCCGGCCGACCCGAGCGTCTGCGCCCTGCGGATGGCCGACGGCGGCGTCCTCGCCCTGTTTCCGGCCGCCCACAAGCAGGAATCCCTGCTCAAGGAGGCCTACCGCTCCAACGTGTCCCTCGTGCCCGGCAAGGAGCAGTCCGCGTTCGGCGCCACCAGGGCCCCCTGATCACCGACATGTCCGAGGGCCAGGGCATGGCCGAACGGACCCCGAAGGCCACGCGGATCACAGCCGTCGACTTCCGGCACGTGGACGCGCGTTGGGCGCTCCCGCACCCGCGTACGGCGAGAAGGGGCCGTGTCGGGGAGGGTGTCCGCCCGCAGCGGTTGGCGCGTCAACGGACAGTGAGTCGGTGTGGCACCCCATCGCGCCGTTCCAAGGACGGACACCCCCCCGGCGCGGCCCCGACCCACACCCCACGCGAAGGCGAAAAGCACGCGCACCCCCACCCGGAGGTCAGGTGGCGCAAACGCGCGCCCTCACCACCCCCCGCCCCCGCCACCGCTACGCAGCCCCCCGGCCCCCCGATTACGCTGCGAGGCATGACACCAGCCGCCCCCACCCCCGCCTACCGGCGACTCAGCGTCGAGGAACGCCGCAGTCAGCTGCTCACCTCCGCGCTGAACCTCTTCGCCCACCGCGCCCCGGAGGAGGTGTCCCTCGACGACGTGGCGGAGGCGGCCGGAGTCTCGCGCCCCCTGGTGTACCGGTACTTCCCGGGCGGCAAGCAACAGCTCTACGAGGCCGCCCTGCGCTCCGCCGCCGACGAGCTCCAGCACTGCTTCGACGAACCCCGCGAGGGCCCCCTCCTCCCCCGCCTGTCCCGCGCCCTCGACCGCTACCTCACCTTCGTCGACGAGCACGACACCGGCTTCAGCGCCCTCCTCCAGGGCGGCAGCGTCGTGGAGACGTCGCGCACCACCGCCATCGTCGACGGAGTCCGCCGCGTCGCCGCCGAGCACATCCTCAGCCACCTGGGCGTCACCGGCCCCGGCCCGCGCCTGCGCATGACGGTCCGCATGTGGATCACCGCCGTGGAGGCGTCGTCGCTCATCTGGCTCGACGAGGACAAGCAGCCGCCCGCCGAGGAACTCCGCGACTGGCTCGTCGAGCAGTTCGTGGCGATGCTGACGGTGACAGCCCGCCGCGACCCGCAGACCGACGCCCTGGTCCTGGCGCTCGCCGAGGATGTCTGACACTGATCCCGTGAAGAGCGAAGAGACCCCCTTCGAGGGCGGCCCCATGGACGGCAGGGTCCTGCCCGTCCTCCTCGGCATCACCGGCCACCCGCCCAAGACGTACCGCATCCCCGTCCCGGACCCCGACGGCGGACCGGACACCGTGCTCGTCTACCGCCGCGTCCCCCGGGGCCCGGGCAAGGCCGGCCTGACCAACCGCTGGAAGTACGAGTACGCTCCGGAGGGCGTCCCGCCCCGCCGGCTCAACTGGCCGTGGTCGAAGCCAGACGCCACGCCGCCCGGCAAGCCGGACGACGCCGACGGGTGACCCCGTTGCGCCGAACCGCGCACACCCACCGCGCGCACCGCACGCACACGCCTGATCCTCACGTTGTCCGGCGGCACCACGCCGCCCCCGCAACGGAGGTGATGGCATGTCAGGAAGGCTTCTGCGTCTGGTCTGCATCGCGGCGACGGCGGCCGGAACCGTCCTGGCACCAGTCCCGGCCAGGGCAGTCCCCGAGCCGGACACGGCACAGCACGACATGGAGGAGCGCGACACAGAAGAGCACGGCATCGCCGCACTCCTGACCGATCTTCAGAAGTTGTACAGGAAGACCGAAGAGGCCACGGAGGCCTACAACGGCACCGAGGAGAAGCTCATGGAGCAGCGGGCCGAGACCGACCGCCTGGACCGCGCCCTCGCCCGCGCCCGGCTCTCCCTGCACGACAGCCGGGGCGCGGCCGGCCGGCTGGCCCGGCAGCAGTACCAGAGCAGCAGCGACATCTCCCCGTACGTACGTCTGCTCCTGGCCCGCGACCCGCAGCACGCGATCGAGCAGGGCCATGTGATCGGCCGGCTCGCCCAGGAACGGGCCGACACCATCGGCCGGCTGGCCGGCAACGAACGCAAGGCCCGCGAACTGGCCCGCAAGGCCCGCACGGCCCTCGACCGGCAGCTCGCCCTCACCGAGCGGCGCAAGAAGGAACGGGACGAGGTCCGCGCCCGCCTCCACGATGTCGAGGAACTGCTCGCCTCCCTGAGCAGCCAGCAGCTCACCGACCTGGCCGAGTTCGAGGAGAAGGGCATCGCGAAGGCGCAGAAGGAGTTCATGGCGTCGGGCGCACTGGGCGACGAAGTCAACGAGGACGACGCCGACGGGGCCGAAGTCGACGAGGACGTCAAGGACGAAGACACCGAGGACAACGGCAAGAACAAGGGCGACCGCGAAAGCCCCACCCCCTCCGCCGAGGGCCGCCGCGCCGTGCTCTACGCCGTGCGGCAGCTCGGCAAGCCGTACGAGTGGGGCGCCGAGGGCCCGAGGACGTACGACAGCTCGGGCCTGACCTCTCAGGCCTGGGCCGAGGCCGGGACGCCCCTCCCCCGGACCAGCGAGGAGCAGTGGAAGCGGCTGGAGCGGATCCCCCTGGACGAGCTGCGCCCGGGCGACCTGGTCGTGTACTTCCCGAAGGCCACGCACGTCGCGCTGTACCTCGGGGACGGCATGGTCGTCCAGGCTCCCCGGCCGGGCGCGAAGGTGAAGGTGTCACCGATCGCGGCCAACCCGGTCCTCGGTGCCGTACGACCGGACCCGGGCGGGGAGCCCCTGCGGCGTTACGAGCCGCCGAAGCTCCCCGAGGGCGCCACGAAGGGGTCGGACGAGGGCTACGAAGGAGGGGGCTACGCGGCGCCCGCTCCGGACACCTCGGCCAGGTAGGCCCCGGTCTTGTCCGGGTCGTAGAAGAAGTTCTCGAAGTCGGACGGGTCGTTGAAGCCGTTGGCGAAGCGGTCGGCGACCGGCTGGAGCTCACCGGCGGCGCCGATGAGGTTCAGGATGTGCTCCGGCGGCGGCGCGAGCATCGCGTTGGTCCACTTGGTGACGTGCTGGGCGGTGTTCCAGTAGCGGTCGAAGGTCGCCCGCATCCACTCCTCGTCGAACGGCTTGTCGCCGTGCTCGGTGATCGAGGAGAGGTAGGCGGCGGCGCACTTGGACGCCGAGTTGGAGCCCTGCCCGGTGATCGGGTCGTTCGCGACGACGACGTCCGCCACGCCCAGCACGAGCCCGCCGCCGGGGAGGCGGCCGATCGGGTTGCGGACGGTGGGTGCGTAGCGCCCGGCCAGCGTGCCGCCGGCGTCGGTCAGTTCGACCTTGGTGGCCCGCGCGTACTCCCAGGGGACGTACCGCTCCATGAGTTCCAGGGTCAGGGAGAGGTGCTCCGCGGGGTCCTTGACGCCGTTGAAGGCGTCGAGCGGGCCGCCGGGTATGCCCTCCCAGAACAGGATGTCGGCGCGGCCGGAGGTGGTCAGGGTCGGCATGACGAACAGCTCCCCGACACCCGGCACCAGGTTGCAGCGGACCGCTTCGGTGCCGGGGTGCTCGGGGCGCGGGCCCAGGCCGTGGACGTACGCCACGGCCAGCGCGCGCTGCGGCTCGCTGTACGGGGAGCGCTCGGCGTCGCGGCCGAACATCTGGACCAGCTCGCCCTTGCCGGCCGCGACGAGCACCAGGTCGTAGGTGCGGGAGAAGTAGTCGAGGTCGCCGACGGCCGCGCCGTGGATGACGAGCTGCCCGCCGCGCTGGGCGAACGTCTCCATCCAGCCGGCCATCTTCACGCGCTGGTCGACGGACTGCGCGTAACCGTCGAGCCGGCCCAGCCAGTCGATGGCGCGGGCGGAGGGGCCTTCGGCCCAGGAGCCGGGGGCGGCGACCGAGACGCCGAGTCCTTCGATCTTCGGGGCCTGGGACTCCCAGAAGTTCAGCTGGAGATCGCGCTCGTGCTGCAGGGCCGTGTGGAACATGCACTGCGTCGACATGACCCGGCCGGTGCGGATCTCGTCCGCCGTCCGGTTGGACATCAGGGTGACCTCGTAGCCCTGTGACTGGAGGCCGAGGGCGATCTGGAGCCCGGACTGACCGGCTCCGACGACGAGTATCTTCCGCATGCGGGCTGTCCTCTACTCGGGGGTTTCGTCGAGCGCGTGGCCCACGAGGGCCAGGAGGGTCTCGATCACGGAGATCCGGCGACGCGCGTCCATGATCATGACAGGTATGTGTTGCGGGATGGTCAAGGCCTCCCGCACGTCCTCCGGCTCGAACAGCTCGCTGCCCTCGAAGTGGTTGACGGCGACCACGTACGGCAGTCCGGAGCTCTCGAAGTAGTCCAGGACGGGGAAGCAGTCCTTCAGACGGCGGGTGTCGGCGAGGACGACGGCGCCGATCGCGCCGCGCACGATGTCGTCCCACATGAACCAGAACCGCTGCTGGCCGGGCGTGCCGAAGAGGTAGAGCACCAGGTCGTCGTCGAGCGTGATGCGCCCGAAGTCCATGGCGACCGTGGTGGTGGTCTTGCCCGGCGTGGCGGTGAGATCGTCGGTCGCCTCGCTCGCCTCGGTCATCAGCGCCTCGGTCTGCAGGGGCGTGATCTCCGAAACGGAGGTGACCAGCGTGGTCTTGCCCACGCCGAAGCCGCCCGCCACCACGATCTTCGTGGCTATGGGGGCCCGGGTGCGGTCCGTCTCCCAGGCGTGCATGCCGTCGTCCGGCTGGACGAACGGGGAGGAACCAGAGACGCCGCGAGCGGCGTCAGAGACGACGGAGTCCACTCAGCACCCTTTCCAGCAGAGCCCGGTCCGGGCGGCCCGTGCCATGGCCGGTGCCCGTTCCGTACACACGGATTTTTCCCTGGTCCGCGAGATCGCTCAGGAGCACGCGGACCACGCCGAGCGGCATTTTCAGCAGCGCGGCGATCTCGGCCACCGTACGCATCCGGCGGCACAGTTCGACGATGGCCCTCAGCTCCGGCATGACGCGGGTGGAGAGGTGGCCGTTCGTCAGTTCCTTGCGCTCCTCCGGGGCGTCGAGCGCGGCCGTGCTCGCCACGAACGTCTCCACGAGGAGGACGTGGCCGAAGCGGGTGCGGCCGCCGGTGAGCGAATAGGGGCGGACCCGGGCGGGTTTGCGGTCGCCGCCGCGGACCGGGAGGTGATGCTTCGGCGTGCTGCTCATCGGGCACTCCCCGTCGTCTGGGAATCCTCCAGGGACTTACGGAGCTCGCTGCGGAGTTCCGGCGTCAGGACGTGACCGGCGCGGCCGACGAACAGGGCCATGTGGTACGCCACCACGCTCATGTCGCAGTCCGCGGAGCCGTGGACGCCGAGCAGCGAACCGTCGCTGATCGACATCACGAACAGGCTGCCCTCGTCCATGGCGATCATGGTGTGCCGGACCCCGCCGAAGTCCATCAGCTTGGCGGCGCCGACGGTGAGACTGCCGATGCCGGAGACGATGGTGGCCAGGTCGGCGGCCGAGCCGCGCGGGCCGGTCTTCCGGGTCCCGCGGGCCTGAAGGGCCTCCCTCGCTTGCTTGTTACGGTCGTCGTCGGAAGAGAGCAGGAGCAGTCCGTCGGACGAGACGACCGCGACCGAGAGGATGCCGGGGACCTCCTCGACGAGGTTGGTCAGCAGCCAGTGCAGGTTGCGGGCCTCACTGCTCAGTCCGATCAGTCCGAAGGTACTGGGAGCGGTCAACTGCTTGCCTCCTCGACTGTTCCCCCCGTGGATTCTTCGGATCCAGCTGGTCGTGCTGTGCCGGTGGCCGGCCGCTGGTGCGAGGCCGTCCCGTCGGCGATCTCCGCCTCCACGTCGCGGTAGCCGGCCTGGGCGCCCTGGCGGAATCCGCCGAGTCGGCGGCGCAGGGCGTCGGCGTCGACGGAGCCGCTGCGCTGGCGCGGAGCGGCGGTCGGTGCGGTGATCTTCGGAGTGCGCTTGGGGAGGCCCTTGTCGGTGACCCGGTCCTCCTCCTCGTCGGGCGCCCGCTCGTGCTCGCGGCGGTCCCGCTCGCCCGCGTCCGGGGCGCCCGTACGGGTCATGTCTCCGGCCACGGCCGACCCGTGCGGCCCGGCCTCGGAGCCCGCGGCGTCGGACCCGGCCGGGTCCGGTCCCTCCGGCTGCGCCGGAATCCACAGCTCCATGGTGGTTTCCGCGGGGGATTCCAACGGGGCGGCGTGCGTGGCGTGGCCGGCGGGGCCATGCGGGTCGGCGGGCGCGGCCGGACCGGCGGGCATCGCCGATTCGGCGTCAGCGGGCCCGACCGAGTCGGCGTGCGTCGCCGGGGCAGCGAAGGCGCCCGTGCCGGCGGGGGCATGCGGGTCGGCGGGCGCGGCCGGACCGGCGGGCATCGCCGATTCGGCGTCAGCGGGCCCGACCGAGTCGGCGTGCGTCGCCGGGGCAGCGAAGGCGCCCGTGCCGGCGGGGGCATGCGGGTCGGCGGGCGCGGCCGGACCGGCGGGCATCGCCGATTCGGCGTCAGCGGGCGTCGCCGAGTCGGCGTCTTTGAGCGGGTCGGCAGACGGCGCCGGGTCGGCCGGCGCAGGCTGTCCGGCGGGCGCGGCCGGTTGGTCGGCGGGCGCTGCCCCCGGGCCGGAGGGCGTTCCGGGATCGGACTCGGTGGTGTCCGCCGCCTCACCCTGCCGTACCGCCACCGCCTTCTCCGCCAGGGCCACCAGCGGGTCGTCGCCGGTCGCGCGGCCGGGCAGGACGTTGGAGTTGGCCTCGGCGTCGGCGCCCGGGAAGGAGTGAGAGTGGGCCGTGCCGGCGAGGGGGCCGGAGGCCGGGACGGCGGCGGGCGGGGCGGCGGCGAACAGCGGGCGCGGCAGGACGACGACCGCCGCGACACCGCCCTGCTTCTGCTCGCGCAGCTGGACGCGCACACCGTGGCGGTGGGCGAGCCGGGCGACGACGTACAGGCCGAGGCCGAGACCGTCCTCGCCCTCCTGGTCGTAGGGCGCCTCCGGGTCGAAGTCGGCCAGGCGGGAGTTGAGGCGCTCCAGCCGGTCCTCGGTCATGCCGATGCCCTCGTCCTGGACGGAGAGCATGACCTCGCCGTTCTCCAGCAGCCAGCCGGAGATCTCGACGGGCAGGTCGGGTGGGGAGAACGAGGTGGCGTTCTCCATGAGTTCGGCCAGCAGGTGGGAGAGGTCGTCCGCGGCGAACCCGGCGATGTGCGCGTGCGGCGGCAGCGCGGCGATCCGGACCCGCTCGTACCGCTCGATCTCGCTGACCGCGGCACGGACGACGTCCACCAGCGGCACCGGCCCGGCGGCGTGCTGGACGTGCTCGGTCCCGGCGAGGACCAGCAGGTTCTCGCTGTGCCGGCGCATGACCGTCGCGAAGTGGTCGAGCTTGAACAGCGTGGCGAGCCGGTCCGGGTCCTGCTCGCGCTCCTCCAGGTTCTCGATGACGGCGAGCTGCCGCTCGACGAGACCCAGGGTGCGCAGGGCGAGGTTGACGAACGTCCCGCCGATGGCCGTGCGCAGCCGCTCCAGCTGGGCGGCGGACTCGGCGAGTTCACCGCGCAGTTCCTCGCGCGCGTCGGCCATCTTCTGGCGCTGGCCGACCAGGTGCTTGCGGTCGGACTCCAGCGTGGTGATCCGCTCGGTGAGGGCGGCGGCGTGCGCGTGCAGGGCGTTGACGGAGCGGACGGCCTGGGCGAACTCGTCGTTGCGGCCGGTGAACTTCACCGGCTCCTCGGCCGCCGGGTCCTCGGCCTCGGCGAGGCGCTTGGACCCCAGGCGCAGGACCGCGAGCGGGCGGGTGAGGCTGCGGGCCATGCCCGTGGCGACGCCGACGGCGAGCAGCATGAGGGCGCCGAGGACGGCGATGCGGATCTCCAGCGCGGTGACGTCGTCGTCGCGCAGCGCCTCGAGGTCTTTGGTGCGCCGGTCGTAGAGGGCCGACTCCACGCCGCGCATCAGGTCGACGCGGGCGGAGAGCGCCGCGTCCAGCTTCTTGGGGCTGGCGGTGAGATCGCTGCGGGAGAGCGTCGGCTGGTCGGTCAGGGTGGCGAGGTACTTGTCGGCGGAGTTGACCTCGGTGCCGGTGACCGTGGAGTCGAAGGAGGCGCGGGCCGGCTTGGGCGCGGTGCCGCGGAAGTCGGCGAGCGCCGCGTCGGAGCGCAGCCGGGCCTGCTGGGCGGCGGCGCTGAGGGCGTCGCGCTGCCGGGTGTCGGCGTCCGAGGAGGTGGAGGTCTCGGTCGGCAGGCCGGTGACGGGGTCGATGACCGTCCCGGTGCTGCGCGGCACGCTGAGCGCGGCGAGCAGCAGCCCGCGGGCCGCGGCGGCCTGCTGGACGGCCGAGTCCAGCTCGGCCAGGGCGTATCCGCCCTCGCCCGCGCGCGGCGGCGTCTGCTGCGCCAGCTGCTCGGCGACGCCGTGGAGTTCGGTGATGGCGGTGGAGTACGCCTGGTGCGCTTCGAGGGCGCTGCTCTTGCCGGTGAGCGCCGCCCGGCGCACGGCCGCTATGCCGTCGAGGTCCGAGCGGAGCGAGGCGGGCGTGTCGGTGTCGGCCCTCAGTTCCTCCACCTGCCGGTCCACGCGGGCGCTGCGCTGCTCGGAGGGCGCCTTGGACTTGGGGCGCCCGGCCGCGATGTAGGAGGTGACGTCGTCACGCTCGTCTGCGAGGGAGTGCGCGAGGGTGAGGGCGTCCTGCGTCTGCTCCGCGAGCGTCACCAGTTCCTGGGAGTCGTGGAGTTGCCCGGAGGCCGCGAGGACGGACGGCGTGCCCGCACCGGCGATGGCCGCGGCGACCACGGCCACGGCCACGATCAGCCGGTTCCGCACGTGTGTGGGGCGGCCCTTGCCGGCGGACGGCGTCGGCTCGGCGCCCTGAACGGGGGCCTTCTGCTTGCCTGTGCGACGAGGCCGCGTCTTCTGCACCGGTGCTCGCATTCCTGACTCGTGAACCCTTGGGCCCGGGTGACGCTCCGTCAATTGGCGCGTACTCCCGGTACACTTCCCGACCCTCCCAGCGCCGGTGGTCAGCGCACGCGCATCACCTGACCCGCCACCCGAAGGAGTGAACCCCGGACAGGAGTTGAGGGGCAAGTTCCGCAAGTCCTGCCAGCGGCCTTGCGCGGCACGCCGGTTGGACGACGGCGACGGCCGGTGGCAGTATTCGCCACCGCACCTTCCCGGAACAAATCATTCCATCCCAAACCTGGCGCCTGACCTGCACGGCTGCGCCGGTTCGGCCACCATTGCCGGTCTTTTGCGGACGTTGTGAAGGGGTCGTGCAGACTGGCCGGATGCGTACTGAACTCGCCTCGGAGCCGGGAGACGCCGACCAGCCCAACGAGGACTTCGCCAGTGTCGGACTACCGGCCTCGGGACAGGGCGGTTCGGTCGTCGTCCTGGACGGGGTCACGCCACCGAAGACCGGGACGGGCTGTCTGCATTCCGTCCCCTGGTTCACGGCGCGCCTCGGTGGAGCACTGACCGAACTGACCGTTTCACTCCCGGATGTTCCCCTGGTCGACGCCTTGTCCCGTGCCATCGCGCGTACCTCCGAGGCGCACGCCGCAACCTGTGACCTTTCTCACCCTCGAACGCCCCAGGCCACGGTGGTCGCGGCCCGCTGGAATCCGGACACGGTGGAGTACCTGGTCCTGTCGGACTCGGCTCTTCTGCTGGAGTCCCCGGACGGCGTGGTGACCCCCGTCCTCGACGACCGGCTGACCCTGCTCCCCCGCTCGGCGCTGGCGACGGACGCGCAGGTGGACGCCACGCTCCGGAACATGGAGGGCGGCTTCTTCACGGCGGCGGCAGATCCCTCGGTGGCGGCCCGGGCGGTGACCGGGACGGTGCCCCGCGGTCAGGTCCGCGCCCTGGCCGCGCTGACGGACGGCGCGACCCGCTGGGTCGAGCGGTTCGAGGAGGGCGACTGGACGGACTGCTTCCATCTGATCCGCAAGGAGGGCCCCCAGGCACTGGTGGACCGCGTCCGGACGCTGGAGAGGTCGGACGCCGCGGTGACCTTCCTGGGCCGCAGCAAGCGTCACGACGACGCGACGGCCGTGTTCGCCGAGTTCTAGGGCCAACGCCGTTCAACTGAACGGCCGAGTTCTAGGGCCAACGCCGTTCAACTGAACGGCGTTGTTCCAGGGCCTGATCCGAACGACAGGCCCTGGGCCCTCCTGGACGCTCGCCCGGCCTACTTCTCCATGCCGCGGTTGAGCTGGTTCAGCAGCCGGGCCAGTTCCGTGACCTCGCGGGAGTCCCAGTCGGCCAGGCGGCCGGCGTAGCGGGCGCGGCGGGCCTCCCGGACCCGGCGGACGCGGTCGTGCCCCTCCTGGGTGAGGGCGACGAGCCAGGCGCGTCCGTCGGCGGGGTCGGGCTCGCGCCCGACCAGCCCGAGTTCCTCCAGGGCGCGCAGCTGGCGGGACATCGTTGCCTTGCCGACCCCGATGTAGGCGGCGAGCTCGGTGGCCCGCTGCTTCCCGCACTCGTCCAGCCGGACGAGCAGGCCGTACGCGGACGACTCCAGGTCGGGGTGGACCTCTCGGGCCATCTCGCCCTGGCTGGCCCGGGCACGCCGCAGCAGCACGGTCAGCTCGCGTTCCAGCGCCAGGAAGGCAGGCTGGTCCACACCGCTTGCGACCAGACCGGCGTCCCGGTCTCCGTCGTCGTTGCCGCCCTCGTGCACGTCAGCCCCTGCCTCGGTCATCGCCCGGTCGTGAGAGTCCCGGTACCTGGATTTTCCGCCACCTGCCGTATTCAGCGCAGTTCGGCAAGTATTCCGCAGGTCAGGGCATCCGTGTCCACAGGGCCACCACACGGTGAAGGCCCGGGCCTCCCTCACGGGAACCCGGGCCTTCCCTGCCCGGTCACGTCCTCCCCCGGTGCCTAAGGCCTGGGACGTGCCCCCATCGCCGCGACCGGAACCTCCGGCGCCGCCCCGTTGGCCGCGGGCGCGAGCGCCAGCTCCAGGACCTGGCGGACGTCGGTGACGGCGTGGACGTCGAGCTTGTCCAGCACCTCCGCCGGGACGTCGTCCAGGTCGGGCTCGTTGCGCTTGGGGATGATCACCGTGGTGACACCGGCCCGGTGCGCGGCGAGCAGCTTCTGCTTCACACCGCCGATCGGAAGGACCCGCCCGGTGAGCGAGACCTCGCCGGTCATCGCCACGTCGGTGCGGACGAGCCGGCCGGAGAGCAGGGACGCGAGGGCGGTGGTCATCGTGATGCCGGCGCTCGGGCCGTCCTTGGGGACCGCGCCCGCCGGGAAGTGGATGTGCACGCCCCGGTCCTTGAGGTCGCCCACCGGCAGCTCCAGCTCGGCGCCGCGGGAGCGCAGGAAGCTCAGCGCGATCTGCGCGGACTCCTTCATCACGTCGCCCAGCTGACCGGTCAGGGTCAGACCGGCCGCGCCCGTCTCCGGGTCGGCCAGCGACGCCTCGACGAACAGCACGTCACCGCCGGCCCCGGTCACCGCGAGCCCGGTCGCCACGCCCGGCACGGACGTCCGCCGCTCGGCCGGGTCCTGGGCGGACTCGGGCACGTGGTGCGGTCGGCCGATCAGGTCGCGCAAATCCTCCTCCCGGATGGTGAACGGCAGCTTCCGCTCGCCCAGTTCGTGCTGGGCGGCGACCTTGCGCAGCAGTCGTGCGACGGACCGCTCCAGGGTGCGCACGCCCGCCTCGCGCGTGTACTCACCGGCGAGCTTGCGCAGCGCGCTCTCGTCGACGGTCACCTCGTCCTTGTCGAGTCCGGCCCGCTCCAGCTGGCGCGGGAGCAGGTGGTCACGGGCGATGACGACCTTCTCGTCCTCGGTGTAGCCGTCCAGGCGGACGATCTCCATCCGGTCGGCCAGCGCCTCCGGGATCGCCTCCAGCACATTGGCGGTCGCGAGGAAGACGACGTCCGACAGGTCCAGCTCGACTTCCAGGTAGTGGTCCCGGAAGGTGTGGTTCTGCGCGGGGTCGAGGACTTCGAGGAGGGCGGCGGCCGGGTCGCCCCGGAAGTCCGAGCCCACCTTGTCGATCTCGTCGAGCAGCACGACCGGGTTCATCGACCCGGCCTCCTTGATGGCCCGGACGACCCGGCCCGGCAGGGCGCCGACGTACGTGCGCCGGTGGCCGCGGATCTCGGCCTCGTCGCGGACGCCGCCGAGGGCGACGCGCACGAACTTGCGGCCCATGGCGTGGGCGACGGACTCGCCGAGGCTGGTCTTGCCGACGCCGGGCGGCCCGACGAGCGCGAGCACGGCACCGCCCCCTCGTCGCCCACCACCACCCTCAGCCGAGGCGCTTCGCGCCGTCCCTCGGCCGAGCCGCCCGCCGACCACGCCGAGGCCCCGGTCGTCACGCCGCTTGCGCACCGCCAGGTACTCGGTGATCCGCTCCTTCACGTCCTCCAGACCGGAGTGCTCGGCGTCCAGGACCGCCTTGGCGCCCCGGATGTCGTACGCGTCCTCGGTGCGCTCGTTCCACGGCATCTCCAGGACCGTGTCGAGCCAGGTGCGGATCCAGGAGCCCTCCGGGGACTGGTCGGAGGACCGCTCCAGCTTGTCGACCTCCTTGAGCGCGGCCTCGCGGACCTTCTCGGGCAGGTCGGCGGCCTCCACGCGGGAGCGGTAGTCGTCGGAATCCTCGCCCTCCTGCTCGCCGCCCAGCTCGCGCAACTCCTTGCGGACGGCTTCCAGCTGACGCCGCAGCAGGAACTCGCGCTGCTGCTTGTCGACGCCCTCCTGGACGTCCTTGGCGATGGACTCGGCCACGTCCTGCTCGGCGAGGTGGTCGCGCAGCTGCTGGGTGGCGAGCTTCAGCCGGGCCACCGGGTCGGCGGTCTCCAGCAGTTCGACCTTCTGGTCGGTGGTCAGGAACGGCGAGTATCCGGAGTTGTCGGCGAGCGCCGAGACGTCGTCGATGGCCTGCACCCGGTCGACGACCTGCCAGGCGCCGCGCTTGCGCAGCCAGGCGGTGGCAAGGGCCTTGTACTCCTTGACCAGTTCGGCGAGATGACCGGGATAGGTGTCTCCCCTGTTCGAACGAAGCTGAGAACTCGGGGAAGGCTCCGGCACGGTCTCGTCGACGCGGGTCCCCTCGACCCAGAGGGCGGCGCCGGGACCGGTGGTCCCCGCGCCGATGCGCACCCGGCTCCGGCCGCGGATCAGGGCGCCCGGGTCGCCGTCGGCCAGCCGGCCGACCTGCTCGACGGTGCCGAGGACACCGGTGTTCGCGTAGGTCCCGTCGATGCGTGGCACCAGGAGTACCCGGGGCTTTCCGGGTGTTGTCCGGGCAGCGGCCTGAGCGGCCTCCACCGCGGCACGGACCTCGGAATCGCTCAGGTCCAGCGGGACCACCATGCCGGGCAGCACGACCTCGCCGTCAAGCGGCAGCACGGGCAGGGTGAGCGGTGTGGACGTCGAAGCCATGATCTCCCCTTCGGCAGTCAAGTTGAGCTATGCCGACTCAATGCTTGAGCGGGTCCGGATGTTCCCCACCCGCTGTTCGCTGTCAGCGATCACTCATGACAACGGGAGCGGGAGGACGCGTAAGCTCCGGAATGTAAGAGCCACTAAGGCATATCAGCCGTTACAGGGGGCGGGCGTGGACGAGACCGTGCAGGCATGGGTGAACGGGTGGGTCGTGTCTCGCGGGGCAGCTCCTCCCCTGGCCGAGCCGTGGGGCTGGACCATCGACATGGGGACGTACGGGCACGTCACGCGACATGTGTTCGGCGCGACGGACGGGGGTCTCGACGAGACGACCGTCCGCAAGGTGGCCGGGGCGGTGACCGGGCAGGGCGTGTGGCTGAAGGCGTTCCGGGATCCGTCGGTGGTCGCCGGCTGGCTGGACGACGGCTGGTGGATCGACCCCGAGCCCGGCTTCCTCATGAGGGTCCCGCTGGCGCCGGACGTCACTCCGGCCGCTCCCGAGGGCTACCGGCTGCGCGAGTGGTCGCGCGGCGGGGTGACCCGCGTGATGGTGGCCGCGCCGGACGGATCCCTGGCGGCACGCGGCCAGATCGCCCCGACGGGCGGGACCGCCGTCGTCGACCAGGTCGAGACGGCCCCCGGCCATCGCCGCAAGGGTCTGGGCAGCGTCGTCGTGCGGACGCTGCAGAACGCCGCCGTCCGCCAGGGGGCGCGGACCGGCGTCCTGGCCGGCACTCCCGCGGGGCGAGGGCTCTACGAGACTCTCGGCTGGGAGGTCGTGGCCCTGCTGACCAGCGCGAAGCACGGCCCGCCGGCCTCCCCGCGGACCTGAGGGGCCCGGCGGTCAGACCCCGGCCGGGCGAGGGCGGGCCGCATACGAGCGCCGGACCACCGGCCAGGTCGCGAGGCCGATGCCCAGGGCGATGAGGTGCCCCCAGTTCGTCATCGGGTCGGCGAAGGCGAGCAGATCCTGGAGCAGCATCCATCCGAATCCGGCCAGCAGGGGCAGGCGCAGCCACAGCGGCAGCAGACCGGCCAGGGCGCCGATGCCGGCGGCGACACCGAAGCTGACGCCGTAGTCGAGGCGGTGCAGGGAACTGTCGGGAAGGTGCCCGGCCAGCACCGCGAGCCCCACGGGCACCTCGGTCGCGAGGGTGGCGAGGACATGTCCGAGCAGGAAGACCCCGGCGGTGCGCAGGCCTCCGATCCGCCGTTCCAGCGCGGTCAGCACGAGCACGAAGGCGATGGCGAACGGCGAGGTCACCCCGCCCGCGACCCACAGCGCGCTGCCGATCAGCACCAGCTCCGGCGTGCGCACCAGGTGCGCCATGTCCGTACTGGAGCCCTGGAGCAGGGCGTGCACCAGGGCCGGGTCCGCGTGCGCGACGATCAGCGAGGTGAGGCAGAGGAGCGTCGCGTAGCCGAAGGTGAACGGCGTGCCCGTGGGGGTGGGAAGCAGCAGCCAGGGGCGGAGCGCCCGGGAACGGGGCACTGCCGCCGGAGCGGGCTCCCCTCCTACCCCGACCGCCGTCCCCTGCGGGCCCCGCTGGCGCGGCATCCCGTCGAGCAGCCCCGACACGCCGGGGAAGGGCGCGCCCGGCGGCGTGGGTGTGGCCGGCTCGCGGGGCGGCACGGTGCGTTCCAAAACGGGCACTCCTTCCCTCATGTCCCAGCCTTCGCTCCCGACACCGCGCTGTCTGTGACCTGCGCCACACGGAAGCCGATTCACAGCAACCCGAAAGCCCCGTCCTGCGTCCCCCCTCGGGCCCTCGGCGAACTGACGGGCGCCACTTCTTCCCCTCCTGCCAGGATGCCCCCATGCCTAGCTCGTACGACATTCCCGAGGTCCTGGACCGTCGCGAGGGCCCGCACGGTGAGGTGGTGCTGCGGCGGCACGGCGACCGGCTGGAGATCATCGCCAACGGCTGTTTCCTGATGGACACCTCCGACGGCCGCTCAGAGCGTTTGCTGGTCGACGCCGCGCTGGACGCCCTGGCCGGCCGGGACCACCCCCACGTCCTGATCGGCGGACTCGGCGTCGGCTTCTCCCTCGCGCACGCCGCGGCGGACCCGCGCTGGGGACGGATCACGGTGGTGGAACGCGAGCACGCGATCGTCGAATGGCATCGCGACGGCCCGCTCTCCGCGCTCTCCGCGCAGGCTCTGGCGGACCCCCGCGCGGAAATCGTCGAGGCCGATCTCGTCGCACACGTCAATGAGACATCCGACACGTACGACGCCCTGTGCCTCGACATCGACAACGGACCCGACTGGACCGTCACGGAGGGCAACGGAAATCTCTACCGGGAAGCCGGACTGGCAAGCTGTGCACGGGTGTTGAGACCTGGTGGAGTTCTCGCCGTCTGGTCCGCACAACCGTCACCGGAATTCGAAGAAACCTTGCGGAATGCCGGGTTCCAGCGGGTGCGTACCGAAGAGATCCCGGTTGCCCGGGGCGTTCCGGACGTCGTACACCTCGGCATCCGCCCTGGATAGCAAAGGCGTGCTGACTCCCCGTACGCTGCTCCTCTGACGCCGATCATTCAAGCGTCAATCGCAACCATGCGCAGGCATAGCCAGTCAGAAGGAATCACCCCACTGATTCCGGGAAAGCACACCCCAGGGGCGGGCGATGGAGCAGACACAGACCTCCCACAACGGTTCGGCGACGGCTACTCCGGGCGCACAGCGCCGGGTCCTGGTGGTCGAGGACGACGCGACGATCGTGGACGCCATCGCGACCCGCCTGCGGGCCGAGGGATTCCTCGTGCAAACGGCGGGTGACGGTCCTGCCGCGGTCGACACGGCCGAGGCGTGGCAGCCCGACCTGCTGATCCTCGACATCATGCTGCCCGGCTTCGACGGCCTGGAGGTCTGCCGGCGCGTGCAGGCCGCCCGCCCGGTGCCGGTGATGATGCTCACCGCGCGCGACGACGAGACCGACATGCTGGTCGGGCTCGGCGTCGGTGCCGACGACTACATGACCAAGCCCTTCTCGATGCGGGAGCTGGCGGCGCGCGTGCACGTCCTGCTGCGCCGGGTGGAGCGGGCCGCCATCGCGGCGGCCACCCCCCGTTCCGGCATCCTGCGCCTCGGCGAGCTGGAGATCGACCACGCGCAGCGCCGGGTCCGGGTGCGCAGCGAGGACGTTCACCTGACGCCCACCGAGTTCGACCTCCTGGTGTGCCTGGCGAACACCCCGCGTGCGGTGCTCTCCCGTGAGCAGCTGCTCGCCGAGGTCTGGGACTGGGCGGACGCCTCCGGCACCCGCACGGTCGACAGCCACATCAAGGCGCTCCGCCGGAAGATCGGCGCCGAGCGGATCCGCACGGTGCACGGCGTCGGTTACGCCCTGGAGACCCCGACGCCATGAGCGGTGGGCCGGCCGGACGGAGAATCCCCGGGGAGCCGGATCCCTGGGGCGGGGTGAGCCCGTTCTCGATCAAGACCAAGCTGGGCGCGCTCGTCGTCATCTCGGTGCTGATCACCACTGGCCTGTCGGTGATCGCGGTGCACACCAAGACGGAGCTGCGCTTCATCACGGTCTTCTCGATGATCGCCACCCTTCTCATTACGCAGTTCGTGGCCCATTCACTCACCGCACCGCTGGACGAGATGACCGCGGTGGCCCGCTCCATCTCCCAGGGCGACTACACCCGCCGTACGCGGGAGAACCGCCGTGACGAGCTGGGCGACCTGGCCGTGACGATCAACGCCATGGCCGACGAGCTGGAGGCCCAGGACAGCCAGCGCAAGGAACTCGTGGCGAATGTCTCGCACGAGCTGCGCACGCCCATCGCGGGCCTGCGCGCGGTGCTGGAGAACATCGTCGACGGCGTCACACAGGCCGACCCTGAGACCATGCGCACGGCGCTGAAGCAGACCGAGCGCCTCGGGCGGCTGGTGGAGACGCTGCTGGACCTGTCCCGCCTGGACAACGGCGTCGTACCGCTGAAACAGCAGCGGTTCGAGGTGTGGCCGTATCTGTCCGGCGTGCTGAAGGAGGCCAACATGGTCGCCTCCGTGCGCGCGGGCATCGCGACCGGCTCGGGCAGTCACACCCGTACCGACGTCCATCTGCACCTCGACGTCCATCCGCCGGAGTTGACCGCGCACGCCGACCCGGAGCGCATCCACCAGGTCGTCGCCAATCTCATCGACAACGCGGTCAAGCACAGCCCCCCGCACGGCCGGGTGACGGTCAAGGCGCGGCGCGGCGCCCTGCCGGAGTCGCTGGAGCTGGAGGTCCTGGACGAGGGACCCGGCATTCCGAAGTCCGAGTGGCACCGCGTCTTCGAGCGGTTCAACCGCGGCAGCGCCAAGCGGCCGCAGGGGCCGGGCAGCGACGGGGGTACGGGACTCGGCCTGGCGATCGCCCGCTGGGCGGTGGACCTGCACGGGGGCCGCATCGGAGTGGCCGAATCCGAGCGGGGTTGCCGGATTCTTGTCACTCTTCCGGGACTGTCATCTCTGCCAAGTTGACGTAAAGTTCGAAGCGGAGCCACAAGATCCACGGGCGTCCGCACTGACGGACACGTGTGATCAGGCACAGGCCCGCGCCATCGGCGCCCGGGGCCCTGCCCCGCTCATCCCTCCTGAAGCGGAACCACGCTTGTTTCCCGCCATTTCAAGCCCCGAAACACAGTTCAAGATGTGACTTGCACGACGTTGCACCGGCCCGACCTGACCTTCCCCGTCCAGGGGGCGTAGCCTTGATTCCCGCTGTCCATCATCTTGTGAAGCGGAAGAGGGCGGTTGCCGCCGTGTCGCCACAGTCCCCCAGTAACTCGAGCATCTCGACCGACACCGACCAAGCGGGGAAGAACCCTGCCGCGTCGTTCGGTGCCAACGAGTGGCTCGTCGACGAGATCTATCAGCAGTACCTCCAGGACCCGAATTCGGTAGACCGAGCCTGGTGGGACTTCTTCGCCGACTACAAGCCAGGGGCGGCCGCCGCCTCGGCTCCGGCGGGTACCGCGGCCGCGGGGGCCGCGGGGACCACCACCGCTCAGGCGGCCGCTCAGGCCGCTCCCGCCCAGGCCCCCGCCCCGGCGGCCGACAAGCCCGCCGCCGCGCCGGCTCCCGCCCCGGCTCCGGCCCAGGCGAAGCCCGCCGCACAGGCACCGGCCCAGGCCCCCGCTCCGGCGCAGGCCGCCCCGGCCGCGAAGCCCGCCGCCAAGCCCGCCGCCAAGCCGGCCGCCGCGAAGAAGGCCGAGCCCGCCGGTGAGGCCCCCTCGGGCCCCGAGCAGGTCGTCCTGCGCGGCCCCGCCGCCGCGGTCGCGAAGAACATGAACGCCTCCCTGGAGGTGCCCACGGCCACGTCCGTGCGCGCGGTCCCGGTGAAGCTGCTCTTCGACAACCGCATCGTCATCAACAACCACCTGAAGCGCGCCCGGGGCGGGAAGATCTCCTTCACGCACCTGATCGGCTACGCCATGGTGCAGGCCATCAAGGCCATGCCGTCGATGAACCACTCCTTCGCTGAGAAGGACGGCAAGCCGACCCTGGTCAAGCCGGAGCACGTCAACTTCGGCCTCGCGATCGACCTGGTCAAGCCCAACGGCGACCGCCAGCTCGTGGTCGCGGGCATCAAGAAGGCCGAGACGCTGAACTTCTTCGAGTTCTGGCAGGCCTACGAGGACATCGTCCGCCGCGCCCGCGACGGCAAGCTGGGCATGGACGACTTCACCGGTGTGACGGTCTCCCTGACCAACCCCGGCGGCCTCGGCACCGTGCACTCCGTGCCGCGCCTGATGCCCGGCCAGTCGGTGATCATGGGCGTCGGTTCCATGGACTACCCGGCCGAGTTCCAGGGCACCTCCCAGGACACGCTGAACAAGCTCGGCATCTCGAAGGTCATGACCCTCACGTCGACCTACGACCACCGGGTCATCCAGGGCGCCGCCTCCGGCGAGTTCCTGCGGATCGTCGCGAACCTCCTCCTCGGTGAGAACGGCTTCTACGACGACGTCTTCGAGGCGCTGCGCATCCCCTACGAGCCGGTCCGCTGGCTCAAGGACATCGACGCGTCGCACGACGACGACGTCACGAAGGCCGCCCGCGTCTTCGAGCTGATCCACTCCTACCGGGTCCGCGGCCACGTCATGGCCGACACCGACCCGCTGGAGTACCAGCAGCGCAAGCACCCCGACCTGGACATCACCGAGCACGGCCTCACGCTCTGGGACCTGGAGCGCGAGTTCGCCGTCGGCGGCTTCGCCGGCAAGTCGATGATGAAGCTGCGCGACATCCTCGGCGTCCTGCGCGACTCGTACTGCCGCACCACCGGCATCGAGTTCATGCACATCCAGGACCCGAAGCAGCGCAAGTGGATCCAGGACCGCGTGGAGCGCCCGCACACCAAGCCGGAGCGCGAGGAGCAGCTGCGCATCCTGCGCCGGCTGAACGCGGCGGAAGCCTTCGAGACCTTCCTGCAGACGAAGTACGTCGGCCAGAAGCGCTTCTCCCTGGAGGGCGGCGAGTCCGTCATCCCGCTGCTGGACGCGGTGCTGGACTCGGCCGCCGAGTCCCGCCTGGACGAGGTCGTCATCGGCATGGCCCACCGCGGCCGCCTGAACGTCCTCGCCAACATCGTCGGCAAGTCGTACGCGCAGATCTTCCGCGAGTTCGAGGGCAACCTCGACCCGAAGTCGATGCACGGCTCCGGCGACGTGAAGTACCACCTGGGCGCCGAGGGCACCTTCACCGGTCTCGACGGCGAGCAGATCGCGGTCTCCCTGGTCGCGAACCCCTCGCACCTGGAGGCGGTGGACCCGGTCCTGGAGGGCGTCTCGCGCGCCAAGCAGGACATCATCAACAAGGGCGGCACGGACTTCACCGTCCTGCCGGTGGCGATCCACGGCGACGCGGCCTTCGCGGGCCAGGGCGTGGTGGCCGAGACCCTGAACATGTCGCAGCTGCGCGGCTACCGCACCGGCGGCACGGTCCACATCGTCATCAACAACCAGGTCGGCTTCACCGCGGCCCCCGAATCCTCGCGTTCCTCCATGTACGCGACGGACGTGGCCCGCATGATCGAGGCCCCGATCTTCCATGTGAACGGCGACGACCCGGAGGCCGTGGTCCGTGTGGCCCGTCTGGCCTTCGAGTTCCGCCAGGCGTTCAACAAGGACGTGGTGATCGACCTCATCTGCTACCGCCGCCGCGGTCACAACGAGTCGGACAACCCGGCCTTCACCCAGCCGCTGATGTACGACCTGATCGACAAGAAGCGCTCGGTGCGCAAGCTCTACACCGAGTCCCTCATCGGTCGCGGCGACATCACCCTGGAAGAGGCCGAGCAGGCGCTGCAGGACTACCAGGGCCAGCTGGAGAAGGTCTTCACGGAGGTCCGTGAGGCCACGTCCCAGCCGGGCGCGGTCGAGTCCACGGACCCGCAGGCCGAGTTCCCGGTCGCCGTGAACACCGCGGTGACCACGGAGGTCGTCAAGCGGATCGCCGAGTCCCAGGTCAACATCCCCGACCACATCACCGTCCACCCGCGTCTGCTGCCGCAGCTGCAGCGCCGGGCGTCGATGGTCGAGGACGGCACCATCGACTGGGGCATGGGCGAGACCCTCGCGGTCGGCTCCCTCCTGCTGGAGGGCGTCCCGGTCCGCCTGGCCGGCCAGGACTCGCAGCGCGGTACGTTCGGCCAGCGCCACGCGGTCATCATCGACCGCAGCACCGGCGAGGAGTACACGCCGCTGCAGTACCTCTCCGAGGACCAGGCGCGGCTCAACGTCTACAACTCCCTCCTCTCCGAGTACGCGGCGATGGGCTTCGAGTACGGCTACTCGCTGGCCCGCCCCGAGGCGCTCGTGATGTGGGAGGCGCAGTTCGGCGACTTCGTCAACGGCGCGCAGACGGTCGTGGACGAGTTCATCTCGTCGGCCGAGCAGAAGTGGGCGCAGACCTCCGGTGTCGTCCTGCTCCTGCCGCACGGCTACGAGGGCCAGGGCCCGGACCACTCCTCGGCCCGCCCGGAGCGCTTCCTCCAGATGTGCGCGCAGAACAACATGACGGTCGCCATGCCGACGTCGCCGTCGAACTACTTCCACCTCCTGCGGTGGCAGGTGCACAACCCGCACCACAAGCCGCTGGTGGTCTTCACGCCGAAGTCGATGCTGCGCCTGAAGGCCGCGGCGGCCAAGGCGGAGGAGTTCACGACGGGCCAGTTCCAGCCGGTCATCGGCGACACGACGGTGGACGCGGCCGCGGTCAAGAAGGTCGTCTTCTGCGCCGGCAAGGTCTACTACGACCTCGAGGCGGAGCGTCAGAAGCGCGGCGTGACGGACACGGCGATCATCCGCATCGAGCGCCTGTACCCGCTGCCGGGTACCGAGCTCCAGGCGGAGATCAAGAAGTACCCGAACGCCGAGAAGTACCTGTGGGCCCAGGAGGAGCCGGCGAACCAGGGTGCCTGGCCGTTCATCGCGCTCAACCTGATCGACCACCTGGACCTGGCGGTCGGCGCGGACGTCCCGCACGGCGAGCGACTGCGGCGCATCTCCCGCCCGCACGGTTCGTCCCCGGCGGTGGGTTCCGCGAAGCGGCACCAGGCGGAGCAGGAGCAGCTGGTGCGTGAGGTGTTCGAGGCGTAAGTCGCCCTCGCGCGTCCTGTACGGCCGGGCCGCATCCCCACTATCGGGGGTGCGGCCCGGCCGTTTGCGCGCACTTATCCTTGGGGGCATGTACTTCACGGACCGTGGCATCGAGGAACTGGAGAAGCGGCGCGGCGAGGAGGAAGTCACCTTCGAGTGGCTCGCCGAACAGCTGCGGACGTTCGTCGATCTCAATCCCGACTTCGAGGTACCGGTGGAGCGGCTGGCCACGTGGCTGGCGCGGTTGGACGACGAGGACGATGAGTAGGGGTCGCGTCGGCGTCGGTTGCCCCGCGCGGCGACGAGCCGACGACGCGGTGTCGCCGGTCGTCCCAACGGCGACGTATAGGCGCCGCGGTGCCGTCGACCGTCCCACACGGCGAGGAGTAGAGGACGCGGCCCCGCCCGCCGCCCCACAAGGCGACAAGCACAGGACACGGCCCCGCCCGGCCGCCCCACAAGGCGACGAGCAGGGGACGCGTCGCCGCCCGCCGTCCCCCGCGCCGGACGGTGTCAGTCGCGGGGGTGCGTGAGGGCGTAGGTCAGCCCCAGTGCGCCGTGCGCGAGGAGCAGGGCTCCGGCCGTGGCCCAGCCGCCACCCCGCCGCCGCAGGCCCTGTACCAGGAGCGGCAGGCCCGCCGCCACCTGTGCCAAGGCCAGGGCGCGGGCCCTGGGGCCGCCCGTCCAGGGCATCCAGGGGCCGAGTCGGCTGTGGTCCTCGGTGTCGCGTTCGGCGACCGCCCCGCGCCAGCCCGGCCACTCGACGGGCAGGCTGTCCGGCCGTCCGGCGGCGGCCTCCAGGAGGCGGTCGGCGGGTTCGCCCGGGGCGAGTTCGGCGGGCAGGGCGACACCCACGCCCGTGAGGACCGCGAGCAGGCCGCGCAGGCGGGCGCGTGCGTCGGCCGCCGAGTCGGGTGTGGACAGCCGGTCGAGAGCCTGCACCTCCAGGACGGGGTCGAGGCCCAGGCGGGCGGCGAACGCGCGCATCGCCTCGTCCTCCCCCACCGGGACGCCGCTCGCGAGCCACACGAATCCGACCGGGCGGCGGAAGCCGGACGCGAAGATGAATCCCGCGTGGTCGGGGTCCCACCACAGGGCGAGGACAGGCCAGGGCGCGCCGACGGCGAGGGCCGTGGTCCAGCCCGTGACCACCCGGTCGACGGGCTCGGCGCCGTCCCGCCAGGGCCTGCCCTCAGGGACGAGAACGCTCCATTCGTCGCCCGCGCGCGTGAGCCGCATCGGTTCGCGCAACAGGTGGGCGACGGGGGCGACGGATGCGGGCGCCGCCCGGCACAGCAGCAGCGCCCCAGACGCGGGACCGGTGCGGTCAGCTTCCGTCGGCATGCTCACACGCTAGGGCGAATCACCTGATTCTGAGTACTTTTATCCGCCTACTCACCCCCAGAACGGGTGTCTTGACTTTCCCGGACCGCGATATATCGTGAATACGAGAGGACGCGATATGGCGCGTCGAAGCGGGGAGGTCTGCACCATGTCCGAGTGGTCCGTCACGGAACCGAGCAAGCTCACCTTCGACGAGCCCGTGAGCGATCTGCACGTACGCCTCGTCAACGGAACGGTGAACGTGGTGGGCACCGACGAAGGTTCCGCCCGCCTGGAGATCTCCGAGATCGAGGGGCCACCCCTGGTGGTGACCCAGCAGGACGGCGTCCTGACGGTGGCCTACGAGGACCTGCCCTGGAAGGGCTTCCTCAAGTGGCTGGACCACAAGGGCTGGCGCCGCAGCGCGGTGGTCTCCCTGACCGTCCCGGCCGGCACCCGCGTGGAGGTGGGCGTGGTCGGCGCGGCCGCCGTGGTCTCCGGGATCCAGGGCCCGGCGGTGGTGAAGGGCGTCACCGGCGACACGACGCTCGTGGGCCTCTCCGGCCCGGTCCGCGCCGACACGGTCTCCGGCAGCCTGGAGGCCCAGGACGTGACCGGCGACCTGCGGTTCAACTCGGTCTCCGGCGACCTCACGGTGGTCGAGGGCTCCGGGCCGTCCGTGCGGGCGGATTCGGTCAGCGGCTCGATGATCGTCGACCTCGACCCGAACGGCCCGACGGACGTCCGGCTGACCAGCGTCTCGGGTGAGATCGCGATCCGGCTGCCGTACCCGGCGGACGCGGAGGTCGAGGCCAACACGGCGAGCGGCTCCGTCTCCAACGCCTTCGACGGCCTGCGGGTGCACGGCCAGTGGGGTGCCCACAAGATCACGGGCCGCCTCGGCGCGGGCACCGGCAAACTGCGGGCCACCACCGTCTCCGGCTCGATCGCCCTGCTGCGCCGCCCGACCCGAGAGGACGACCCCGATGAGCGAGAGGACGTCCCGCCCGCCGCCGGCGGCGCGTCGGCAGCCCCGGGGAGCGACCCCCAGGGCGGCTCGGGAGACAATTCCGTCTCCGGCCCGGGCGATGACCCCACCACCACCTCGGCCGACGGCACGACCGACAAGAAGGTGCTCTGACATGCCCCCCGTCTTCGCCCACGGCCGCCTCCGCCTCTACCTGCTGAAGCTGCTGGACGAGGCCCCCCGCCACGGCTACGAGGTGATCCGCCTCCTCGAGGAGCGCTTCCAGGGGCTGTACGCACCATCGGCGGGCACGGTCTACCCGCGCCTGGCCAAGCTGGAGGCCGAGGGCCTGGTCACCCACACCACCGAGGGCGGCCGCAAGGTCTACTCGATCACGGACGCGGGCCGCGCCGAGCTGGCCGACCGCAGCGGCGAGCTGGCCGACCTGGAGCTGGAGATCCGGGAGTCGGTCGCGGAACTGGCCGCGGAGATCCAGGCCGACGTGCGTGGAGCAGCCGGCGACCTGCGCCGCGAGATGCGCGCCGCGGCGACCGAGGCCCGCCGGGGCACCGGCACCAGGGCCGACGGCACGACAGGCACCCCGTACGGCGACTTCTCGCAGTACGGCGACAAGGAGGCCTGGCGCATCGCCAAGGAGGAGATGCGCCGCGCCCGGCAGGAGTGGAAGGAGCAGGCCCGGCGCGCCAAGGACGAGAGCCGTCGCGCCCGCGAGGACGCCCAGCGTGCCCGCCGCCAGGCGAAAGAGGCCCAGGAGCAGGCCCGGGTCCAGGCCCAGGAGCAGGTGCAGCGCATCACCCGCCGCGTCCAGGAGCAGGTGCAGGACCACTTCGCCCGCGGCGACTGGCCGACGGGCCTGCGCGAGGGCTTGACCGAACTGGTCAAGGAGGTGGGCGAGTTCGGCAAGGACTACGGCAAGGACTTCGGCAAGGACCTCGGCTTCGACTGGACCGGCACCGGCAGGCCCGCCCCCGAGCCGGCACCCTCAGAGCCCCCGGAGGGCTTCCCAGCCGCCTACGAACCGGCCTGGGCGCACGAGGACGCCGCAGACTCCACCGGCGACCCGGCCCGCGACCTGGACCGTCTGCTCGACCGCTTCCGGGACGACATCCGTGACGCGGCCCGCGACCACGGCGTCACCCCCGACCAGCTGCGCGACGCCCGCCGCCACCTGTCGACGGCGGCGGCCCAGATAGGAGCACTGCTGCGCACGCAGAAGAAGTAGACGCCCACAGGGGCCTCGGCCCTGCCCTTCACCCGGCCTTGGCCTCGCCACCACTGCCGTACAGCACCCGCACCAGGGACTCGTGCGTCACCCCGTGGTCGGCGAGGACCTCGGCCGGCACACCGGGGCACAGGGTCAGGGCCAGCAGGATGTGCTCGTCCCCGATGTGACGGTCCCGCTGGGCGAGGGCGACCCTCAGGGAGCGCTCCAGCACGTCCTTGGCCCCCCCGGCCGAAGGAGGTGCGCCCCGACCACCACCGCTTGTCCTTCCGGTCACCGGCCAGGGCGCCGACCCCGTGTGCCTCCTCCACGCGGGCGACGATCTCCTCCACGTCGATCCCCAGCCCGGCGAGCGCATCGGTCTCGGCCTGCGTCAGCCCGGCCCGCCGCCGCGCCTCACGCAGCGCCTCGCGCACGGACTCCCGTCCCTCACCGAGCCCGAGAGCGGCGAGCGCGAAGGACCCACGACTGCCCTCCCTGTCCAGCAGAGCCCGCAGCAGGTGCTCAGGCTCCACGCACCCCCCGCCTCCACCGCCCCCCTCCACATGCGCGTAAGCGCTCTTCACCACACCCCGGGCGTCTTTGGTGAACCGCTCGAGCATCAATGCCTCCCGTACTTCTTGTGCACGGCCTGCCTGCTCACACCGAGTTCGGTGGCGATCTCCTGCCACGACCAGCCCTGATTGCGCGCATTGCGCACTTGTACGGCTTCCAACTGCTCCAGCAGCCGACGCAGCGCGGCGACGGCCCGTAGGCCGACCCGTGGGTCACGGTCACCCGCACGCTCGGCCAGATCGGTCGCTTCGGTCATACCGTCAACCTACGTTGACACATGGCCCGCGTCAACCACAGTTGACACACGAAAACGGCCGGCCCACCCCGGACCGACCGTCAGCGCACCTCGAGCAAGCTCAGGGATTCGTCAGCACGACCTTCCCGAACTGCTCACCCGAAGCCAGCCGTTCGAAGCCCTCTCGCGCCCGGTCCATCGGCATGACCTCGTCGATGACGGGCCGCACCCCGGTGGTGGCACAGAACGCGAGCAGGTCCTCCAGCTCGTCCTTGGTGCCCATCGTGGACCCGACGACCTTGAGCTCCAGGAAGAAGATCCGGGTCAGCTCCGCGTGGGAGGGCCGGTCGCCACTGGTGGCACCGGAGATGACCAGCGTGCCGCCCGGCTTGAGCGACTTCACGGAATGGGACCAGGTGGCGGCCCCGACGGTCTCGATCACGGCGTCGACCCGCTGCGGCAGCCGCGCCCCGGACTCCAGGGCCTCGACGGCCCCGAGCTCCAGGGCACGCTTCCGCTTGGCCTCGTCCCGGCTGGTGGCGAAGACCCGGAGCCCCGCGGCCTTTCCCAGCACGATGGCCGCCGTGGCGACACCACCACCGGCACCCTGCACCAGCACGGAGTCCCCGGGCCGTACCCCCGCGTTGGTGAACAGCATCCGGTACGCGGTCAGCCACGCCGTGGGCAGACAAGCCGCTTCCGCGAAGGAGAGTTCCTTGGGCTTGGGCAGGATGTTCCAGGTCGGCACGGCGACGCGCTCGGCGAAGGTGCCCTGGTAGCGCTCGGTGAGGATGGACCGGGGTTCCTTCGGGCCGACCCCGTGCCCGCTCTGTCCGATCACGGAGTGCAGGACGACTTCGTTGCCGTCCTCGTCGACGCCGGCGGCGTCACAGCCGAGGATCATCGGCAGCTTGTCCTCTGCGAGGCCCACGCCCCGCAGGGACCAGAGGTCGTGGTGGTTGAGGGAGGCGGCCTTGACCGTGACGGTACTCCAGCCGGGACGGGCCTCGGGAGCGGGACGCTCTCCCAACTCCAGGCCGGACAGCGGCTGGTCGCGGTCGATTCGGACGGCGTAGACAGCGAACATGACCTTGACGATAGGTTCCCCGAGGAACCGAAGGAACCATCCACCCCTGTGAGACACGCCCTCTTGCCAGGTGGGCGCCGGTGTTGCTGAGGCCCGCCTGAGCCGCACGCCTGCGACGTTGGGCGGGACGCTCCCGCACCCGCGTACGGCGAGAAGGGGCCGTGTCGGGGGGTGTCCGCCCGCAGCGGTTGGCGCGTCAACGCCAGTCAGTCGGTATCGAGGTCCATCGCGCCGTTCCGAGGACGGACACCCCCCGGCGCGGCCCCGACCCCCACCCAGCGGTCAGGCGAAGACGCGCACCCCCACAGCCCGCAGCATGCAGACGCACCACCCGAACAGCCCCACCCGAACGCAAAAATGTGGCCCCGCCGGATCCGGCGGGGCCACATCACACCAATGCCGGCACCGACGTCAGCGCCGCGCCACACCCTCGGCCCGAGCAGCCGCCGCCACCGCGGCCGTGACCGCCGGCGCGACCCGCTCGTCGAACGGCGACGGAATGACGTAGTCGGCGGCGAGATCGTCCCCGACCACGGCGGCCAGCGCCTCCGCGGCGGCCAGCTTCATCCCCTCGGTGATCCGGGAGGCCCGCACCTGCAGCGCCCCCGCGAAGATCCCGGGGAACGCCAGCACGTTGTTGATCTGGTTCGGGAAGTCCGACCGCCCGGTCGCGACGACCGCCGCGTACTTGTGCGCGACCTCGGGATGCACCTCGGGGTTCGGGTTCGCCATGGCGAAGACGAACGCGCCCTTGGCCATCGTCGCCACCGCGGACTCCGCGACCGTGCCACCGGAGACGCCGATGAACACATCGGCCCCCTCCAGCGCCGCTTCCAGCGACCCGGTGATCCCGGCCTTGTTCGTGAACCCGGCCAGCTCCTGCTTCACCGCAGTGAGGTCGTCCCGGTCCGCCGACACGACACCCTTGCGGTCGGCCACCGCGACATCCCCGATCCCGGCCTCGACCAGCATCTTGGCGATGGCGACACCCGCCGCACCGGCGCCGGAGATGACGGCCCGCAGCTCCCCCAGCGCCCGCCCGCTCAGCCGCGCGGCGTTCCGCAGGGCGGCTAGCGTCACCACGGCCGTTCCGTGCTGGTCGTCATGGAAGACCGGGATGTCCAGCCGCTCCTGGAGCCTGCGCTCGACCTCGAAGCACCGGGGCGCCGAGATGTCCTCCAGGTTGACGCCGCCGAACGACGGCGCGAGCCGCACCACGGTCTCGACGATCTCGTCGACGTCCGTGCAGGCCAGGGCGATCGGAACCGCGTCCACGCCACCGAACTGCTTGAAAAGAATCGCCTTGCCCTCCATCACCGGGAGGGAGGCCTCGGGCCCGATGTCACCAAGGCCCAGCACGGCCGTACCGTCCGTCACGACGGCCACGACCGACGACTTCCACGTGTAATCGTGCACGAGCTCCGGCTGCTCCGCGATCGCGCTGCACACCTTCGCGACGCCGGGCGTGTACGCCAGGGACAGGTCGTCCTTGTCACGGACCGGCACGGTGGCCTGCACAGCCATCTTGCCGCCGCGGTGCAGCGCGAACGCCGGGTCGAAGGAGTCGAGGGGCTCCGCACCGCCCTCGTGCTCCGTATCGCCGGTCTTGCTCTCGCTGCGAGGATTGACGATCTCCGCTGCCACTTCGTTTTACCCCTTAAATCTTCATTGTTTTGAGGGTGGCCACTCCTGGTGAGGGGTGGGCGGGCACCGCGCAGGCCCATGTCGTGCTTGTACGTGTATACGTACGGGCGCGTGCGCGACGGGCGCGCCGCACACGCGCCCTGAGCCCCGGATGAGGGGTGTAAAGACCCTTCTTACCGGACGGACGGCATCGGGGACGAGTCCATAACGCGAAGGTCACATGACGCCGCCCTGACGCTTCGTCCAAAATCGGGACAAGACCTGGACAAACGAGCCACAACCACTCAAGCATCGGCGAAGCCTGCGGCCCCCGTATGGAAATCCCGGGATTTACCGAAGATCTTCCTGCCGGAAGCGGTGATTCCTGTAGAAGGTCCGGCCGTGATGTACCGGAGTGGTGCGGTTCGGGGGTCGCCCGTTATCCGATTTTGACATGGCTGGCCCCCAGAATCGCGCAGTCCGAATGGCAAGATGCCGTAATCACACGAGGTCGCGACACTCGAAGAGGTGTGCTCTCGTCGACCCACGGCACTGCCGAACCCTTCGGCATGCCGCGGCCGTGCCGAACCCATCGGCGACGGCCCGCCCCATCGGCAACTCCACCCATCCGCCGGAGGAACCCACCATGACCGCAAGCACCACCCGTCGTACGACCGCCGCGCACTCCCGGCTAGCAGCGGTCGGTGCGATCGCGGTCGCAGGCGCACTGATGCTCACCGGATGCGGTGACCAGACCAAGGACACCGGCTCCAGCGACACCGCGGCCTCGGCCCCGCTCGCCGACAAGCTGCCGCAGGCGATCCGGGACAAGGGTGTCATCAAGGTCGGCTCCGACATCGCCTACGCCCCGGTCGAGTTCAAGGACGGCTCCGGCAAGGTCGTCGGCATCGACCCGGACCTCGCCGCCGCCATGGGCAAGCAGCTCGGGGTCGACTTCCAGTTCGAGAACGGCACGTTCGACACGCTGATCACGGGTCTGCGCTCCAAGCGGTACGACATCGCCATGTCCGCGATGACCGACACCAAGGACCGCCAGGAGGGCATCGACTCCGACACCGGCAAGAAGGTCGGCGAGGGCGTCGACTTCGTGGACTACTTCACCGCCGGTGTGTCGATCTACACCAAGAAGGGCGACGACCAGGGCATCAAGACCTGGCAGGACCTGTGCGGCAAGAAGATCGTGCTGCAGCGCGGCACGGTCTCCGAGGACCTCGCCAAGGCCGAGTCGAAGAAGTGCCCGGCCGGCAAGAAGATCGCCATCGAGGCCTTCGACAACGACCAGCAGGCCCAGACCCGTCTGCGCGCGGGCGGCGCCGACGCCGGCTCGTCCGACTTCCCGGTCGCCGCGTACGCGGTGAAGACCTCCGGCGGCGGCAAGGACTTCCAGCTGGTCGGCGAGCAGGTCGAGGCCGCCCCGTACGGCATCGCGGTCGCCAAGAACCAGACGGAGCTGCGGGACGCGCTGAAGGCCGCGCTCGACGCCATCATCGAGAACGGCGAGTACGAGAAGATCATGAAGAAGTGGGGCGTCACGGACGGCTCCATCGACGCGGCCACCATCAACGGCGGCAAGTGACCGCAGCGCAGCGGCACTGAAAGGCAACACCCGTGACTGTTGACATCGACAAGACGCCGGCCGACACGCCCCCGGCCGGACCGGAGGCCATCAAGGCCATCCCGGTCCGGCACTACGGGCGGTACGTGTCCGCCGTCGTCGCCATCGCCCTGCTGGGCGGGGTCGTCTACGCGTTCTCCCAGGGCAAGATCAACTGGGGTGCGATCCCGGACTACTTCTTCGACGACCGCATCCTGGACGGCGTCGGCAAGACGCTCCTGCTGACCGTGCTGTCCATGGTGATCGGCATCGTGGGCGGCGTCATGCTCGCCGTGATGCGCCTGTCGAAGAACCCGGTGACCTCGTCGATCGCGTGGTTCTACATCTGGTTCTTCCGCGGCACCCCGGTCCTGGTGCAGCTGATCGTCTGGTTCAACCTGGGCCTGGTCTTCGAGTACATCAACCTCGGGCCGTTCTACAAGGACGAGTGGTCGGACTTCATGACCCCGTTCCTGACGGCGCTGCTGGGCCTCGGCCTCAACGAGGCCGCGTACATGGCGGAGATCTGCCGGGCCGGTCTGCTCTCGGTCGACGAGGGCCAGACCGAGGCGTCGCACGCGCTGGGCATGAGCCACTCCAAGACGCTGCGCCGGATCGTCATCCCGCAGGCGATGCGCGTGATCGTGCCGCCGACGGGCAACGAGGTCATCAACATGCTGAAGACGACCTCGCTGGTCTCGGTCGTCCAGTATCCCGAGTTGCTGCGCGCGGCCCAGGACATCGGCCAGACCTCCGGTGCCCCGGCCGAGATGCTGTTCCTGGCGGCGGCCTGGTACCTGCTGATGACGTCGGTCTTCAGCGTCGGCCAGTACTACCTGGAGCGGTACTACGCCCGTGGTTCGAGCCGGTCGCTGCCGGCCACGCCGTTCCAGAAGATCAGGGCGAACGTGCTCTCCCTGTCCAGCCGCTCCAAGCCGACGGGAGGCAAGGCATGACCGCCATGGTCAAGGCCGAGGGCGTTCACAAGTCCTTCGGTCCCGTAGAGGTCCTCAAGGGGATCGACCTGGAGGTGAAGTCCGGCGAGGTGTTCTGCCTCATCGGCCCCTCCGGCTCCGGCAAGTCGACCTTCCTCAGGTGCATCAACCACCTGGAGAAGATCAACGCCGGCCGTCTGTACGTCGACGGCGATCTGGTCGGCTACCGGCAGAAGGGCGACAAGCTCTACGAGCTGAAGGACAGCGAGGTCGCGGTCAAGCGCCGGGACATCGGCATGGTCTTCCAGCGCTTCAACCTGTTCCCGCACATGACGTCCGTGGAGAACGTCATGGAGGCGCCGGTCCAGGTCAAGGGTGTGAGCAGGGGCAAGGCCCGCGAGCGCGCCCTGGAACTGCTGGACCGGGTGGGCCTGGCCGACAAGGCGGGCAACTACCCCTCCCAGCTCTCCGGTGGTCAGCAGCAGCGCGTCGCCATCGCCCGGGCGCTCGCCATGGACCCGAAGCTGATGCTGTTCGACGAGCCGACCTCGGCGCTGGACCCGGAGCTGGTGGGTGACGTCCTGGACGTCATGCGCGACCTGGCCGAGTCCGGCATGACGATGATCGTCGTCACCCACGAGATGGGCTTCGCCCGCGAGGTGGGCGACAGCCTGGTCTTCATGGACGGCGGTGTGGTGGTCGAATCCGGTCACCCGCGCGAGGTGCTGACGAACCCGCAGCACGAGCGGACGAAGTCGTTCCTGTCCAAGGTGCTCTGACGGTACGCACGGCGAGGGGGCGGTACGGGATCTCCGTACCGCCCCCTTCGTGCGCGCTGCATCACGGCCGGCAGCAGGGTGTCCGAGGGCGAGCACCACACGGGCCTGGCCTCGCCGAACCCCTTCTCGCGCAGCAGGCGCGCGTGCCACTGGACCGAGGGCATGTCGCCGTCGGCGTGCTCGCCGTAGATCTCGTAGCGCCGGGCGGTTGGCCCGGCGAGAACCGGGTCCTTCGCCGCGAGCTGCCACCACTCCGCCCAGTCGAGGATGCCGTCCCGCTTGGCCTGATCCATGCGGGTGTGCCGCTGCGCCGGCTCCGCCGCGTTGATCCGGGGCGTCGTCTCGTCGATCATGTGGTCCGCGTTCATGAAGACACCGCCGTCGCGGACGAGTCCCGCGACCTGGCCGTAGAGGTCCGCGAGGGGTTCCCGGTGCAGCCAGTGCAGGGCCGTCGCGGTCAGGACGGCGTCGTACGCGTCGTACGGCAGCTTCGCCGGCCAGTCGGGGTCCTTGAGGTCGGCGGTGTCCAGACGGACCCGGTCGTCGCCCGCGAAGGTGCCCTCGGCGACGGCGAGGAGCGCCGTGTCGAGGTCGACGCCGGTGCTGGTGGCGTCCGGGAAGCGGGCGAGCAGCCGGACGGTGATGCTGCCCGTGCCGCAGGCGAGGTCGAGGACGCGCGGGGCGGTGCCCACGAGGGCCTCGACCTCCAGCATAGCCCGAAAGGCATGAGGGGACCCCCACCGAGCATGATCCGGAACCGCTTCTCGCGGTCGGGCAGGTACCTCCTGCCGCCGGTCCCAGCTCTCCTGCCAGGCATGCCAGTCGGCGGTGGCCGTCGTGATGTCGGCGTCCGTCATCGAACCCCTCCCTCGTAATAGCCTGGAACCACCACCAGCTGTTACAAGTGCACGCCCCCGACGACAAAGCCCCTCCGTAAGGACTACAAGTGGAACTGGCCTATTACTCGGACTATGCCGTGCGCCTCGTCAACACCGAGGAACCGGCCCGGGGCACGGACGCCCTGACGTCGGTCGAGGCCGTCCGCGATCTGTTCGGGCCCAGCCAGTCGGCGGCCCGCCGCGCCACCGACGCGGACGTGACCCGCTTCCGCGCGGTCCGGGCCCGGCTGCGCGCCGTCTTCGAGGCCGCCGACTCGGGCGACGAGAGGCTCGCCGTCGACCTGCTGAACTCGCTGCTGCTGGAGTTCCCGGTGAGCCCGCAGATCTCGGGGCACGACTTCCGTGACGACGACGGCCGCCCCCTGTGGCACATGCACCTGGCGGACCACCCGTCGAACGCCACCGCGGGCTACGCGGCGATCGCGGCGATGGGTCTGGCGTTCCACCTGACCGAGCACGGCGCGGACCGCCTCGGTCTGTGCGAGGCCGCGCCCTGCCGCAACGCCTACCTCGACACCTCCACCAACCGCTCCCGGCGCTACTGCTCCGACCGCTGCGCGACCCGGGCCAACGTGGCCGCCTACCGCGCCCGCAAACGCCTGGAGGCCGCCCGGCCCGACCTGCCCGAGAAGACGGGCCTGGCCGCCGACAGCGCCCAGCCGAGCAGCGCCCAGGGCGAGAGCCGGTCCGGCCTGCGCGGCCGGTAGCGGAACCGGACCCGCCCCAGCACCAGGTCGTCGGGCACGACGCCGTAGTCGGTGCTGTCTCCGCCGGCATACGCGTTGTCCCCCAGCACCCACCAGCCGCTCTCGCGCCGCTGGGCGACCCGCTTGACGACCAGCAGGTCCTGCTGGAAGGGGTGCCGCAGCACGACGACGTCCCCGGGCCGGATCCGGGCGCCGTAATGCACCAGGAGCCGGTCCCCGTGGTGCAGCGTGGGCACCATGGACGGCCCGGTCACCTCGGCCACCCCGAAGGGCGGGGCCGGCCTCCCCCGCTCGGACTCCTGCGACAGCTCCGGCATCACCCGGCACCTCCCCGGTTCTTCCTCCACCAGTCTCAGTCTCACCCCGGACTTTTGTCCTAAGCCCATGGGGGCACCCGCGAAAAGCCATCCCTCACGGAGTAATGTCCCCTGTGAGAAGACGATCACGAGGAAGGAATGCTCCATGCTTTCCCGCCTGTTTGCCCCCAAGGTCAAGGTCAGTGCCCACTGCGACCTTCCCTGCGGTGTGTACGACCCCGCCCAGGCCCGCATCGAGGCGGAGTCGGTGAAGGCCGTGCAGGAGAAGATGGCCGCCAACGACGACCCGCACTTCCAGGCGCGCGCCACCGTCATCAAGGAGCAGCGCGCCGAGCTCGCGAAGCACCACGTCTCGGTGCTCTGGAGCGACTACTTCAAGCCCCCGCACTTCGAGAAGTACCCGGAGCTGCACCAGCTGGTCAACGACGCCCTGAAGGCCCTCTCGGCCGCCAAGGGTTCGACCGACCCGGCGACCGGTCAGAAGGCGCTGGACTACATCGCCCAGATCGACAAGATCTTCTGGGAGACCAAGAAGGCTTGATCTATGGATAGGCCGTCTGACCTGCGGTTACGCAGGTCGCATCGCCTACCTGTCCGCACCCGGTCCGCAGGCCGCCGAGCACGGCGTCCATGACGGTCCGGGTGCGGTCTTCTTCGCCCGGCCACAGGTGGGCGTAGATCCGCAGCGTGATGACAGCGGACGCGTGGCCGAGGACCAGCTGGACCTGCTTGACGCTCGCTCCGCCGGCGATGAGGGCGGAGGCGTAGAAGTGGCGCAGGTCGTGGGTCACCATGTGCGGCAGCTCGACTGGCTTGCGGCCCTCGCGGTCGGCCGTCGCGTTCTCCGCTGCCTGGAGGGTCCTGCGGGCGCAGTTCCACTCCGTCTTCCAGCGGCGGTAGTTGAGCGGCTCTCCCTCCTCCATCGTGAACAGCCACTCCTTGGAGGGGCGTGCGGCGAGGTGCGTGAGGAGGGCGTCTGTGACCACCTCACCGACTGGGACGGTACGCCGGGACTTGGCGGTCTTCGGCGGGCCGATCTTCCCGGACTGGAGGCGCTGCCGCTCGACGCGGATGGCGCCGGCCTTGAAGTCGATGTCCGACACCTTCAGGCCGAGCAACTCGCCTATTCGCAAGCCTGATCCGGCGAGCGTGACGATCGCTGCGCGAATGTACGGCGGCATAACACGGGCCATGGCCTCGACCTGGGCGACCGTGGGCGGGGCGACCTCCTCGTCCGGCACGGGCGGGAGGGTGATCCGGCGGCACGGGCTGACCGCGATGACCTTGTCCTCGACGGCTGCGGTCATGAGGCGTACGAGGACGTCGTAGACGTTGCGCACGCTACCGGGGCCGAGTAGCTCGGACAGGCTCTTGAAGAGCACCTGGAGGTCGTTGCGGCGTATCGCCGCCATGGCGCGGGAGCCGAGCGCCGGGACGAGGTGCAGCCGCAGCGCGTTGTCGGTGATGCGCTCGCCCGCCTCGCTGGCGATGAGTGACTCCTCCCACTTCTTCGCGTACGTCTCGAACGTGGTCCGTCCGGCGCGGGGATCGACGTACTGACCCGTGACGATGCTGGTAGTGACCTCGTCGAGCCAGCGCTGGGCGTCAAGCTTGCGGTCGAAGTGGCGGGCGTGCTCCTTGCCGTCGAGGTCGCGGTAGCGGGCCCGCCATTTGCCGTTGGGGCGCTTTTGGATGTTGGCCAAGTGGCTTCTCCCTTGGGTTGGTTATCGGTAGTAGCCGCCGCCCTCGATGTACTCGGTGAGGGTGCGGGCGTCGCGCTCCTCGCCCATGAGGCGAAGGCACTGTTCGTGGATGGCCCGAGAGCTGTCGGGGTGGTCCTGGATGTGCTCGGCGATGCCGACGACGGCGTGGTGTAGGCGGTCTTCGGCATCGCGGGTCTCGTAGTACGCCTCGACGGCTTCCTGGACGAGCCGTCTGCTGTCGAGGTCCAAGCCCTCCAGGGGCGGGGACATCAGCTCTTCGAGGGGCAGTTCGAAGACGCGGGCGAAAGCGAGCGCCTCGTCGACGTTGATGCGGCGGCGTGGGGTGCCGTTCTCGATGCGCCAGACGGCGGTCTGGTTCATCTTGACGCCGGCCTTGGACACCCGGTCTGCCAGCTCGATCGTGCTCCACCCTCTGACCTCGCGCTCCAGCGCCACCCGCGCGGCGATGTTGCCCTCGCTGTAGAGCAGCGGCACCTCACCGCCGTCAGCCTTGTCGCCTGTCATCGGACCTCCATCATGACCATCACTATCCCAATTGAAACATACCCTTGCCGATTTGGTTAACCGGCGATCGTCGAGTACAACCTATGCAGACCGGATTGCTGCCTAGTCGATTGGGAATGCATGCGATATCTGACCACCGCCGAGGTCGCCGAGCGCTACCGGACAGCGGAGAGCACCGTCCGCTACTGGCGCCAGATCGAGAAGGGCCCGCGCGGCATCAAGATCGGCAAGCGGGTGCTGTACCCCGAGGCCGAGCTGCTGCGCTACGAGCGGGCCCTGAGCGAGGGCCGAGACGAGTGGGGTCTGGCCTCCTGAGCCGCCGGAGGCCCGGGACACGGAAACGGCCCTCGGCGCGCCAACGCCGAAGGCCGGAGAGTCCCCCGCACACCGCCCATCCCTGAACGAACAAGCCGACGAGGGGCTGGACCTTGCCCGTCCTGCCCCTCGTCTGAGAGGAACGTCTATGGAGGACTCTACGTCCCCCACCAACCCGAACACGGTCCCCAAGGTCAACTGGCCCGAGGTCGCGGTCCCCGGCCAAGGCGTCCCCGGACGCCGCGGGGACGAGCATTCTGCTGATGCGGTATCAGGGGACCGTCCCCTCGACGCATCCCGTCCCCTGTCGGCGCGAACCACGGTCCCCATATCCACTTCCGTTGGAGATGTGCAGGTCAGTGGCATCGGCACGCCAACGGGGACCGGTCCCCAAGACTCTGGAGTTGCACCAGGGGACCGCAGTGGGGACCGGGACACCGGCCGTCACCTGTCGCCGGGGACCGACGTCCCCGGGGAGCCGACCGACCAACAGGAGATCGCAGCCACCGATGGCGGGACACGCGCCGGCGGCCATGAAGGCGCCGGTGCTCAGGTAGCCGCTGACGGGGTCGCGCTGCTGGACGAGTTGCGGGCAGCGATCGGCAAGTACGTGGTACTGCCCAACGAGGAGGCGCTGACCGCTGTCACTTTGTGGGTGGCGGCCACGCACATCCAGACGGCTCTGCAGCATGCTCCGCGTCTGGCGGTGGTGAGCCCGACGAAGGGGTGCGGCAAGTCCCGGGTTCTGGACGTGCTCCACGAGACCGTGTACCAGCCGATGATGACGGTGAACACCTCCCCGGCGGTCATCTTCCGGGTCATCGGCAAGAACCCTCCCACCCTGCTGGTGGACGAGGCAGACACCATCTTCGGCCCCAAGGCGAGCGGTGACAGTGAGATCCTGCGCGGCCTGCTGAATGCCGGGCACCAGCGCAACCGGCCCGCGTGGCGGATCTCCGGTCCGGATCACAAACCGACCCCGTTCCCCACCTTCGCCATGGCTGCCATTGCGGGTATCGGCGACCTGCCGGACACGGTCATGGATCGGGCGGTCGTTCTGCGGATGCAGAAGCGTAAGCCGGGCGAGAAGGTCACCCCGTTCCGCTCCCGGTATTCGGTGCCGGAACTCAACGCGCTGCGTGACCGGCTGACCGCCTGGCTGGGTCCCCTGCGCGGGCAGGCTGCCCGAATGGTGCCGCAGATGCCGGTGGAAGACCGGGCGGCGGACACCTGGGAGCCGCTGGTCATCATCGCCGACCTGGCAGGCGGCCAATGGCCCGCCCAGGCTCGTGCCGCCTGCTTGGCCATGACCCGCCACGAGGCGGCCCAGGACGAGCAGAGCAGCCTGAAGACGCGGCTCCTGCGCGACATCCACCGCATCTTCGCGCAGGCGGACAACCCCGAGGCCCTGGCCACTCAGGATCTGGTCGCCTCGCTGCTCCAGGACGCTGAGGCCCCGTGGGCGGAGTACGGCACCAAAGGGCTGAACGCGTACCACCTGAGCAACCTGCTGCGGGACTTCAACATCAGCCCGGCCAACTACCGGTTCGACAAGGGCAGGCAGGCCAAGGCGTACATGCGCAACCGGTTCCTGGACGCCTGGGCCCGCAACTGCCCTGACCTCGTCGAGGCGGCACCCGAGTCCGAACGCGGCGCCGCCCCCGCCCACATGCCGCAGGGCAGGCCGCCCGCCGCCCCGGCGGGGACGCTGCCTGTCGGCCCGCCCGGTGGCCCCGCCGGACCGAAGCGCGCTCTCTGATCCCACCGGGGTCCGTATAACTCCGTCGCATCCGTCCCCGCGCAGGTCAGCGCGGGGACGGACTCTCTCGCCGGGACGGAGTTCTCCGTACCTGCCCGCGTCTCCGTACCTGTGTTGACCAGGCATGCGACGGATGCGACGGACGTGACACAGCCCGATCCCCCCTCTCCTTCGGAGCACCACCATGCACACCGAGAACGACACGAACTCCTCTTCGTCCCGCCGCTGGGGTTGGTTCAGCCGGAACCGACGAACAGCAGCAAGCTGGAGCGAACGAGCCCCTAAAGAGGCTTCGTCCGCGCTTGCCCCCGCCTCTGGGGTGGCGGAGGGAGAGGGGGCCGGGCGCCAGCGGGCGCCCGAGCCTGAGGAGGGGGTGAACGACCCCCGCACCGCGTCTCCCGCCGACAACGCCGAGCAGCCCGTCACCGACTCCAACACCCCACTCGCCGAGCCGTCTGCCCGTCAACCGCCCGCCGCCGTTGAGCAGCCCTCGTGGCGTGAGCCCGACGCCCCCACACTGCCTGCACGAATGAACCGCAAGCGCACCACCGAGAAACGCGACCAGGAGAAGAAGATCCGCTTCACGCCGACCGCAGTCCGCCTCATCGACGCCGAGGCCAAGCGGCGCCACCAGAAGTTCGCAGGCTTTGTCGGCGACGCCGCCCTCGCCGTCGCGCTCGGCAAGGCGGGCATGGTCGGCAGCCCAGAGGACGACCCCATCCGCCCGCTTGTGGAAGCCATCGAAGCGCACACCAAGGCGCTGAACCGGATCGGCACCAACCTCAACCAGGTCACGACAGCCATCCACTCCGGCGCGATACCCGAGCGCGCCGAGGCCGTCCTCGACCGCATCGAGCAGGCCGCCCAGGCCAGTTACGCACTCATGGACCGGCTCCTGGCGGAAGGAGCCGGTCATGGTGCCTGACGTCTCCACCGGCTCCAGCACCCTCGGCCTGATCAACTACCTCTTCGGAAAGGGGCGGCGCGACGAGCACACCGACCCCCACATCGTGGCCGCCTGGGACATGGCCGGCGCCCCCGACCCCGGCCGCGACCCCGAGGTCACCTACACCCAGCTCGCCCGGCGCCTGGACCACCACGTCGACCTCCGCACCCGGGAGCTCGGCGGAAAGCAGCCGCCGCAGCATGTGTGGCACTGCCCAGTGCGCACCGCGCCCGGCGACCGCTACCTCACCGACGCCGAGTGGGCCGAAGTCGCCCGTCGCGTCGTCGCCGCAACGGGCATCGCCCCCGAGGGCGACGAGAAGGCGTGCCGGTGGATCGCGGTCCGGCACGCCGACGACCACATCCACATCATGGCCACCACCGTCCGAGCCGACGGCCGCCGCCCTCGTACGAACCGGGACGGCTGGCGGGCACAGCTGGAATGCCGGAAGATCGAGGCCGAGTTCGGGCTGCGCCGCCTGAAGTCCGGTGACCTCACCGCCCCGCGTACCCCGACCGGCGCCGAGCGGGCAAAGGCGGAACGCCAGGGCCGGGAGGAGACCGCGCGGGAGTGGCTGCGCGAGCAGGCGTACGCGGTCGCCGCCGCCGTACGCAGCATCGACGAGTACTTCACCGTGCTGCGCTCCCTCGGCATCCAGGTCAGGCCGCGCATCGGCCCCGAGACCGGCGAGGTGACCGGCTACAGCCTGGCCGCGCCCGGCGACACGGCCAACGGTGAGCCGGTCTGGTACGGCGGCTCAAAGCTCGCCCCCGACCTGTCCTGCAACCGTCTGCGCGAACGCCTCCCGACCCAGGAGCTGGTCGACCGCCCTCAACCGGTGGCGGACCCGGCCGAGCCGTGGCACCGCACCGAAACCGCCATCCGTCACGCGCACGCCGTCCTCGACTCAGGTGGCGATGTTGTGGCCCAGGGCCACCTGGACGCCTTCGGCGACACCCTCCACAACCTGGCCCTCGCCAGCCATGGCCCGCATCGGGCCGAACTACAAGCAGCGGCAAAGGTGTTCAACCGCGCCCGCCGTTCGGCGATCCGGGCCGACCATCAAGCCGCCACCGCTCTGCGGGAAGCGGCCAAGGAACTCGCCTACGCCACACACGATCCGGGCGGACTCGCCATCGCCCTGATCTTCGCCGCGCTCCACCTGTCGCGGGCAGCTGCCAAGTGGCACGAACAACGCGGCCACGAGCAGCAGGCCGCCGCAGCTGAGCAAGCCTTCCGTCACCTACAGGCCGGTTACCAGGAAGCCGCCGCGCCGGTCCTGGCGGATCTCACCCGACGCGCGCCACGCTCCGCCACGATCAGCCGCTTCGAGCAGGATCTACGCACAGCCCTCCCCGGTCAGGCCGACCGCATCCTCGCCGATCCCGCCTGGCCAGCCCTGACCACAACCCTCGCCCGCGCCGAGACCGCCGGCCACAACCCCCGACGTCTCTTGGCCGAAGTCGCCGCCGTGCGAGAACTCGAGACTGCCGAACGCCCCGCCGAGGTCCTCAACTGGCGCATCACTGTCCAGCCGAACAGGCGAGCACAGGCAGCACGCAAGCGAAGCAGCACACCGGGAGCGTCCTCTCGGCCCCTGGCGCTCCAGCCCTCGGCCACGACGCCGGCCTCCAGGCCCGAGGAACGTGGACGACATCGATAGATCAAGCAGCTGGCTCTCGGACGGTGTTGCCGTCCTGCTCTGTGATCACTTCAGGCTGCTTCGGCTCCAGGAGCAGAAGCGGATTCGCTGGCTGGCACGACGGACAAGCGGCCAACCCATTCCATGACTTCAGCCAGGTGCTCGGCCAACAACCCAATGTGGGGATCAGGCTGGACCAAGAAAGTCGCCATGCCCCGCGCCGTGCGCTCTGCTGCCCAGGCATGGTCAAGGGCGGTGAAGTCATCGTCGACCCAAGCAACAGGCGTGTCGCCCAGCCAGACATCGACATGGTCTCGTTTCCAGAGATAGCCGTTGGGGTGGCTGGTGGTGATCTGCGGACGCGGGAGGTCGACGTATGGCAGGGACGGGAGGCCGAGGAGCGGCCCGATCAGTGTGGTGGCGTCCTGGCGCCAGCTGGTGCACCAGACCGGGGTGACCAGGCCGGTCCGTATGACGTCCAGGAGCAAGGGGCCATGGCTCGGGCTGAGCCATACGGTGACCGGATCGTCGGCGCTACGGCCGGTGGGAACGACATCGTGGCGGTCATGGGTGGCCGGACTGGTCCCATCGGCGTCCGGGAAGGGGATGAGGACGCCGTCGACGTCGAGGAGCAGATAGGGCGGGCGCATCGGTTTCTCCCAAGAGACGGCCGAGTGGGGGTCAGAGCTTGCGCGCGGTGATCAGCAACGTGGTGGGCCAGAGGCCGCGACGGGCGTCGTGGAACTCCTGGGCCGAGGCGAGCCAGAGGCCGGCGCGGTCGAGGTGCTTCTCCCAGCGGTCGGCATCGAAGTCCCAGCGGGCGATGGGTAGGCGGGTGCGGTCAGGGAGAGTGACGTAGTCCCGGCGGGGTCGGTCGTCGGCGGTGGGTCGCAAGCCGCCGCGCTTGGGGTGGGGGACGGAGAAGGCGAGGGTGCGCCCGGGTTTGAGGTGCTGGGCGATGGCCGGGAGCAGAAGCTCGGGGGCTACCAAGCCGATGGCCCCGAACACGGAGTAGATGGCGTCGAACTGCTCGTCGGAGGCTTGCAGGTAGTGCAGGGCATGGCCGGCGACGAAGGTCAGATTGTTCAGCCGCCCGTAGTGCGACCGGGCTCGGCGGACCTGCAGGCCGACTAGATCGACGCCGGTGACCTGGGCTCCGTAGCGGGTGGCAAGGTGGGCGGCGTTGTGACCGGGGCCGCAGCCGAGTTCCAGCAGCCGCTTGCGGCGCAGATCCGAGCCGAGAATCTCGGCTCCGGGCCCGCTGCCCGGCCGAGTCGTCCATTCCATCCGTGCGGGTACCGACAGCGGCTCGGCGGGGCTGGCCGTAGTGCGCTGGAGGGCGTGGACGTACCACGGGGAAGCCTGGGCGAGCACGTCAGACCTCCAGAAGGTGGAGGACGTCGGTGAGGTGGCGGCGTACGGCCTTGATGTAGGCGGGGTCGGTGGCCGAGTCGTTGATCCAGCGGATGGACTGTTCCATGAACCACTCGACGGCCCACATGCGGTGCCAGCCCAGCGCCCAGTTCTCAGCGGTGAGTCCGCCGCGCCGAGTGAGGGCGTCGGGGGTGCCGCCGGCGGTGACGTACTGCTCCAGGAAGACCCGCAGACGTACGGGATCGGGAGTGTCCAGGGTGCCGTGCCAGCTGGCCAGGTCGAGCAGGCCGGGGCCGGTAAAGGCGCGGGCGAAGTCCAGCAGCCGCCAGCCGTGTTGGCCAATGTAGAGGCTGGTGGGGTGGAACTCGGAGTGCACCCAGCCGAACGGCGCCACCGTCGTACCGGCCGACCGGGCCTTGGCGGCCTGAGCGATCCGGTCGAGTGCGTCCTCGATGTCGTCCGTGTCTTGCCAGCGCTCGGCCTTGCGGAGCAGGGCGAGGTGCTCCAGGGCCCGGTTCGGCAGCGTGCGGAGGCGGACCTGGTCGAGGACGGGCAAGGCAGCAGCCGTCCGGGTGCCGTGCAGGACCACGGCCGCAGCGGTGCCGTCGAGGTCGTCGGCGTCGCGGACGGCGGGGCCCAGGTCTTCCATGAGCATGCCCAGCCAGCCGTCCAGGACGGCGGAGGCGTTAACCTGCGGGACGGGGACACCGAGCGTATGTGCCAGCCGGAGGGCCTGGTCCTCACTGTCGAAGGGCCGCTTCGCGTACTTGAAGATCACGGTGCTGGCGTCGGGGAAGGTCAGGCGCTCGACACTGGACATGGACCACACGCGCACCTCCTCGCGCACGGCGGTGGTCCGTCCGGCCATGGTGAGCAGGTTGTCGAGGAGTTCGGCGCTGGGGTTCGCGGTCACGTGGGGGCTCCAGAGAGGTTGAAGGCGTCCGGGGCGGGTTAGAGGTGCCGGCCCGCCCCGGAGCCTGGCGTGCGGTGCGGTGCTACGCGGCAGGGCTCACGCGACGGGCGTAGACCTGCTCGATCCAACCGGCCTTGAAGGCCGCGAGGTCGTCGCGGAAGGCGGTCATCGACGCACCGTAGGGCGCGACGACGCCGCCGGACTGGTCCGGCACGGACTGGCAGCCGTGCACGAGTCGGCCCCCGAGGGCCGCGTGGGCCTTGATGGACTCGATACGGCGGTGCTCGTTGAACCAGCCGCCGTGGTAGACCTCGTCGAGCGTCCCACCCATCTCGTCGTCCAGGTCGAAGACGACGGAGGTGGCGGCGGGGAAGAACCAGCACGGGCCGACGTTGGAGATGTGCCCGTCCAGCTCCACCTTGTTGAGCGCCATCAGCGTGGCTGCCTCGCGCAGCATCCGCAGGTGCTCGGCGGTGATCTGCGGCAGGCCGAGGCTGGCGAGATGCTCGTCGCGGAAGAGGTAGGCGTACACCTCGTAGGCGGTGGACAGGACTCGGGCGGCGTCCGAGGTAGAGGCGGCGTGGGCCTTGATGAAGTCCAGCGCGAGCTGCTCGACCGCGCTCTCGGTGGTCTCCTGCACCTCCAGGAGCTGGGACTTGACCAGTTCCCAATCGGCGACGAGCCAGGTGTTGGACTCGAAGCGGAAGAAGTACTCGGCCGGGTCGATGGTGATGCGCTGGCCGTCGACCTGGATGCCGGGCAAACGGCTCCAGCGCTCGTCGAACGTCTCAGGCAGTACGACCGTGATGGCGGCCTTGGTGTCGATGGTGGTCACCGTGTCTCCGTCTCTGATCGGCCGGGTTCGGGCACAGGAATGCCCGAACCCGGTGTAGGCGTACGGAACTTCGGGGGCCGCCCGGCCGATTGGGGAGCCTGGTCACGGTGTCGGACCGAGGCCGGGCGGCTGATGATTAGTGAACCCTCCGTCACGCACAGTGGGTACGGTGAGAGGCAGTTGAAGCGGTATACGCGGTTTACAGCTCCGGAGCGGAGGCGATCGTGGCAGCGCCGAGAGGCCCCAACTCCCGCCTGCGTGATGTCATCGAGGCGATCGGCTGCACGTACGAGGCACTGGCAAAGGACATCCGGCGCATCGCGGCCGAGAACGGCGAGATCCTCCAGACCAACAAGTCGGCCGTCTCCCACTGGGTGAACGGCACACGCCTGCCGACCGGACGGACCGGCCAGTACCTCGCTGAGGCACTGTCCCGCCGGACAGGCCGCAACGTCACTCTGGTCGAGATTGGCCTTCGAGCACCCGAAACCACGGTGGCGCAGGAGCCCGATCCTGTTCTGGCCGCCACCGATCTGGGCCGTGCCGACGTCGAACGCCGCCGTTTCCTTGCCGTGGCTGCCTTCACCACGGCCGGCGTGGCCATGCCGCTCTTCTACGACCACGAGGCCACCGCCCGCATGCTGCGGGCCCGCACCGGCAGCTCGCTGGTCGGCATGGAGGACGTGGAGGTCGTACGGCAGATCACCGCAGCCTTCAGTGCGGCTGACGAACGCCTCGGTGGCGGCCATGGCCTGACCACGGTCACGGCCTACCTCGCCGACACGGCGGCTCCCATGCTCCGCGGCCGATTCCCGAATGAAGCTCTACGGCAAGCGGCCTTCGGTGCCGTCGCCGAACTCGCGTACCTCGCCGGGTGGAAGCACCACGACCTCGGCCAAGAAGGCGCCGCCCAGCGCTACTACCAGGTCGGCTACCAGCTCGCCTGCGAAGCCGACCCACGCGGCCACGCCTCCTGGATGATGCGTGCCCTCGCCCACCAGGCACTGAGCCTCAAACAGCCCCACCACTGCGTCGACCTCGTCGAAGGCGCCCTGACCCGCGGCCTGGGCCACGTCGACGGCCAGACCGAGGCGCTACTGCACATCACCCACGCCCGCGCCTACGCCGCGGTCGGCGCGAAGCCCGCAGCGGCCCGCGCTCTGCTCGCCGCCGAAGACGCCCTCCTGCGCGACGACGGGCCCCAGCCCAGCTACTCCCGCGTCAGCGGCCCGGCCGCCGGCACCGTCGCCAGCCACACCGCCCGCACACTGACCGACCTCGCCGACCACGTGGGCACCGAACAACAGCACCGCGATGCCCTGGTGCGCTGGGACCCCGAGAAGTACAAGCGCGTCCACGCCCTCACACACGCCGATCTCGGCGACAGCCTCGCTGCCCAGGCCCGAGCCGACGAAGCCGTCGCCGCCTGGTCACAGGCCCTGACCTTGATGGAGGGCATGACGTCCGACCGCACCCGCAAAGCGATCACCTCGCTCCGCTCCACCCTCTCCATCTACCAGCGCCGCAAAGTGCCCGGAGCCGCCGAACTCGCCCGCCGCGCACGCGAAGCACTGGCCTAAGCTGCCACCAACCGGCCGACGAAGGGACACACGCCGTGGCTCAGCGGACAACCGACGACCAGCCCAAAGCCTTGCCGCCCGCCCTCGAATCCATGACCCTGCTGGTCGCCGCCGTCATCGTCCACGACAAGGCCACCAACCGCGTCGTCCTCCTCCAACGCAGCCAGAACGCCAAGTTCGCCCAGGGCATGTGGGACCTCCCCGTCGGCAAGAGCGAACCTGGCGAACCCATCACCGAGACGGCGGTGCGGGAGCTGTACGAGGAGACGGGCCTGACCGTGAAGCCCGAGTTCTTGAAGGTCGCCCACATCATCCATGGCGCCTGGGGCGTGGAAGCCCCCAATGGCTTCCTCACCGTCGTCTTCGCCGCCCACGAATGGACCGGCGAGCCCGTGAATCGCGAACCGCGCAAGCACGCCCAGGTCCGCTGGGTTGACGCCGACGCTATCCCAGAGGAATTCGTGGACACTACCGCCAGCGCGCTCCGCAGCTATCTTGCCAACGGCCCGGAAGTCTCCCTCGATGGCTGGCGGTAGAGACGCCGACGCCTTCCAAGCGGCCGTTTTCAACACTACCGCTATTGAGGCAAGCACAGCGTATACAGTGGGCCGGTAATCGAGCATCCAGAAATCTTTAGTTCGAATCTACAACTGGCCGTACGCCAGCTAGAGTCTCCAACCTCTCAACGATACTGCGCCATTCGTCGATTATCACGGCGGGGGCATCAACCATACTCGATCGACCGTGCAGGATATCCGATGCTCGGCCGTAAACATGCCTGACCAGGCGCACCAACCCTGCCGCTTCCGCAAATTCCTCTGGGGGCACCAGGCCGATAACGATGGAGAGCCGACCTGGTACGTTATTGATGAACAGAAGCGGATTTTCCGGCTGACAAACTCTATGGTAAGCCTCGATAGTGGCCAGCTCGATACGGAGCCTCAACTCAAACACTTCAATGCGGCGTCGAGACGCGGTGTCGAGCTTCACGAGAAGTCCCAAGAAGTGATCACTGCGCAAGCCTCCCGCGCCTTTTCGATCTCCAGGGTCAGGTTCGCCTTCGCGTCATCAGATCCGTGAACCGCCTTGTTCCAGCCACGCAGGTAATGCCCACAGATCTTACTGAACTCATCGATCGGGTTTCTACCACTATGCGTCTGATTTATAAGCTCTTCCGCAAAAGCAACCCTCTTGGGGGTATTGTCAACTGCGTCAATAGATGAAACATTGCGTGCCACATCCTGCCTCTGCGCTAGCGAGTAGCGGACAACGCAAGAATGCAGAGCATGATCGACCGCCTGCCGACAAAGCCCCCTAACAACCTGCGCTTCGGTCAGATAGGTCGTAGGTGACGGTCGCGGAGCCCAAGTGACGATATTTCGCGCATCATCGAGCAGGACCCTCCACATCTCATCCGTTGATTCGATGCTGATTTCCCCCTTCTCGACGTCGCGGCTGACTCGCCAGGCTTGACCGTTAGCTGCCCGAGCAAGGAGGTGCTGCTTCAGCCGTTCATCATGGGTAAAAACGATAACCCGCCTCTCGAAACTGAGATCGACCAATACTGCGGCCAGACGATCAACTCGGATCTCATCAAATGCATGAACAGGGTCGTCCAGGATCAGAAATGAGAAAGGTCCCGACTCGGCAGTAGAGAGCAACGGGGCGAGCAGGAAGGCGTTTCTCTGCCCGGCACTCAGCATGGACAGCTGCAATTCCTGACCACTCGAATTGCTCACACTCACGTCGGCTCTGGTTGTAGTCAGATGAATCCCATCCAGATAGATGCCAACGTCCTCAAGCAACTGCCTGACTCGCTTATCGGCCTTTTCCTTAAAGTGTTCCGTGCGTTCTTTTCGCAGCTTGTCAGCGAGAGTACTGGAACACTTCTTGGTCTCTTGCCACAGGGCGCTCTGCCTGGCCTTTTCCTGCTCCGTGCGCCAGATATGCAAAAAGTTCTCAAGAGCCCCTCTACGCTCCCGAAGCCACTTCCGCGTGACCTCGCTCGCTTCGACTGCCGCGGCGCTTGCCCCATCCCAGTCGGCAGTGCTGATGGAGTTCCTAAGGGCCAGGAACCCCTCACGCACCTCCGGCGCAGGCCGGCTTCCGTAAGAACTCATCACGGCGCGAAGGCGCTCTGCAACCTTCGCTGCAGCCGTCGATGCAATCCTGTAGCCATTTTCAGTCGAGCTAATCAGCGCGAGAACTTCCGCTACGCAATTCACTACGACAGACGCGTCTCTGAGGTCACTCAACGCATCGCGCGCCTCTTCGTGAATCGGCGACAGCACGGCATGTCGCTCTACGTTCTCCTGCAGGGTTTCTACCCAGTTATCGACTATCGAATTGCAAACTGGGCATATCGAACCAGGCGAAGTAATCTCCACAGCATCCTTATAAAGAGCATCCAGATGCTGAGCAATTCTCGGACTAGTCAGCTCGGGGGCACTTTCCAGTTTCTGGAACGCGCCATCCACGCCTGACATCGCCACTCTCAGGCGTTCTACGTCTGCGCCTGTGACTTCGACCGTGAGCGAGCCGGCGTCCACAAGATTATGTCGCGTTAGCCAGTCCTCGACATCATCATCAATTGCCGGCCAGGAAATGTCACCGATATTGACCGCTGACTCGTCGAGGCGAAATTTATGGTCAACCTCGGCGACCCGGGCTTTGCCATCCTTGAGAGCGGCATCGATTTTCTTTTTACTCGCCGAAGCAGCCTCACTCAACTCGGACACCAGGGCCTCTAGATGAGTGAACGCCCCTCCGAGCGCAAGGAGATTGGCAATATAGCGTTGCAAATCGTTACTCTGCTGAACACGCCGCTCCACCTCGGCGTACGAAAAGACAGGCGGATGTCCTTCCAGTGCATGACGCCACGCACTTCCCATATCAACACGGCATGCTTTGCCAGATGAGGTTGTCCATTCGCCGTAAGCATCCTTGACTTCGCCGTCGTCAGTGAGTTCACACCTCAGTACCAGCTCTTCACTGTTTCGCACAAGGGTGACTTCTGCCCAAGATTGTGCACTGTCACGAGCCCTGTTGATCTTTTCCCAGAGCGGATCAAATTTACTTCGCCCTGTCGGTGCGGCTACATCGGCCCACCATCCCGTTTTTCCGGAGATGGCGGTTCGAATACCGTCAGAAATGGTCGACTTACCAGATCCGTTCGGCCCGTGATAGATGCTGATCCCGGGAGAGGGATCGATCTGCATGAAAAATTCAGATGTAGTTCCCTGGAATCCGCAAAGGCGAAGTCCCTTTATTCCCCATGCCTCCCCCTGGGTAGGGTCAAGCGCACCTGCATTCTCGCCTTGGAGTCGAGCAATCAACGCTCGCAGGTTCTCCCAGCCCGCTTTCGTCTTAGTCGCACCAGCCTGCATCCTGGTTGCAGCCTCGGCCAGGTCGGCATAGGTGAGCAGGGAGAGCTTCTTCTCCTCATCGCTCGCCCCCGCACTCTTCGGGACCCCTGCATCAGGGGTTTCGTTGTCCGTGACGGTCATGCCGACTCCACTGCCATGGTGCTCGTGCCGCATCTAGGGGCGTAATGCTAGCCGTGGGGCGGTTCAGGAGTATGGGGTTTTTGTAGCTTCCCGGAACTCAGGGGGTATTTATATGCTTAGCCGGTTACGTCCTGATTCTGATCCATACAGACTGCAAGGCTCTGGCCATGACAGTCGTTGAGTCGTGATCGGGTAGCGGAGGATTGTGTAGGGGCGCGAGGACTAGATATCAAGCGCGCGATCGGGGAGGGCTGCGGCGCGGGATCCTCCAACTCTGCAGGTCGGGAGCGGATATGCAGGTGTGACCGGGGCAGTGAGCTGTTTCCAACCTCAGCTTGAGCAGGTCAGATGCAGGGTGAGGACCGCACCCGCAGCAACCGCTTCAAGCGCTGAACACTTCGCGAAGCGCTGCAGGCGGTCGCGAGCTGGCAGGTTGGCAACGACGACGAAAGGCGGATCAGCGCGCCGGCTCAGACGTGCCTCGCGTCTGGTCGCGGCTGGCGACCACCAGGTATCCATCGTTCTCGGGGTCGAAGGTGGTGGACTGCACCGTGAGCCCGACACTCCGCAACTGCGCCACGAGGTCCTCGTACCGGTAGGGCCAGATGGACAACCGCTCCGAGCAGGCTCGCACTGCCCCATCCGGCTCGATCTGGGCGACCACGATCTCGAGGAAGTGTTCCTGCTCCCAGCACTGCTCGATCTGCCAGTAGTAGCTGACGACCGCATCGCGGTCGTTGCGGCGGATGAGTCGATCGCGGACGTCTACCCGTGAGCCGGCGGAGCGCACGAGCTCCCAGTTGCGTGAGTGGAGCACAAGGCGTCCGCTCGGATTCAGCAGCCGCGACATCGCTTCCAGTGCGGTCAGGCGCCCGGCTGCGCCCTCGGCGTGCCCGAGCGAGTTGCCGACGCAGAACACCAGATCGAACGTGGAGTCCTCCAGGTGGTCGGGCAGCTCATCCCAGCTCGCGCGGAGGGCTCGAAGCGAGACACCCTGCTCGTCGGCGGCCTTCTCGGTCCGGCGAACCATCCCATTGCTGGCGTCTGCGGCGACCACGTCAAGGCCAAGACTCGCGAGACCGACGGCGAGCTGGCCGGTTCCACACGCGCAGTCGAGGACGCGCGCGTTGGGCGGCAGAGAGCCCGCGACATCGCTGTAGTAAACCGCGGCCGCCTTGGCGGGGGTCAACCTGTCGTCACCGATCAGCCACTCGTATACGTCGGAAAGCGCCCCATAACCAGCCACCGCGATAACCTCCATCACTCGACGCCACGCGGGCTAGACCGCGCCTGCGAGTCGGACCTTGCGCCTCGCACTGTGCCGGGCCGTGTCAGCGAAGCATTGAGCAGGACCCAACCACTTCCGGCCGCTGAGACTCCACCGGATTTCGTGGGAAACCGCGGCACGCCGCACCGACGCAGGTCCCCACTCCACCAGCGCCCCATCGGCCACGATGGGGACCGTGGTCGGCAAGCGCGCGTTCACTGCGGAGCGCTTTAGGCACAGCCATCCAAACTGATTGCCGAAACGCCGCGTCCGGATGAAGGACCGCCAGCGACCGCCTCTACTGCCAAGTATCCCGACGAAGTCCACGGTTTTTCCTACTTGGGCGTCATTTCAGTTGGTGAGCCTGCGGTGGCATATGAGGGTTGCGGCGATGGCGAGGAAGTGTCACTTACCGGAATGACTCGGGCCTGTCGACGTATCCGGATCGCTACTGCCCACGAGCGCCAGCGGTCCGCACCCAGTCCGCAAGACACCCGCTCAAGACCGTCGCACCCCATCGCCACCAATCACCAAAAGACCAGGTCAGCGCCCCACAGGAAAGATCCCCGCAGGCCACCGACCCGGCCCATTACTAGGAGACCAAGAAGGCCTGATCGCCTTCGTACGGCGAAGGGGCCCGACCGCGAACCGGTCGGGCCCCTTCGTCGTGGGCGCTGTCAGTGGAACTGAGGGACGATCAGGTAGATCCCGTACGCCACCACGGCCGCGCAGACGAGGAAGCACAGGGTGGCCTGGCCGAGGCCGAGGGCGGAGGTGCCGCCCTGCTGCGCGCGGGCGCCCTCCAGGCGGGCGAGGCCGAGGGCGAAGACGACGACCACGGCGACCGTGACGCCGACGCTCACCGCGGCGACCTCGCCGCGTGCGGTCCAGTCCGGATGCATGTCTGCATGTCCTGCTCCCGTCGTTCAGGCGGCCGTGCCGACCTTGGCCGGCGGCTCGGTGCGGATGCTGGCCTCGTGTGCGTCATTGACGTTGTGCGCGTGGACCGGGTTGCGGCGCGAGATGAGCACGATGCCGGCCGCGAGGGCCGCGCCGACCAGCGCGACGACCGCTGTGCCGAGGTCCCCGCCGTTCTGCACGACGGCGGCGGCCAGACCCCCGACCAGCGCGGCGGCGGGCAGGGTGACCACCCAGGCGACCGCCATCCGGCCCGCGACGCCCCAGCGGACCTCCGCGAGCCGGCGGCCGAGCCCCGCGCCGAGGATGCTGCCCGAGGCCACCTGCGTGGTGGACAGGGCGAATCCGAGGTGGGCGGAGGTCAGGATGACGGTCGTGGAGGCGGTCTCGGCGGCGAAGCCCTGCGGCGACTGGATCTCGGTGAGGCCCTTGCCCATGGTGCGGATGATCCGCCAGCCGCCCAGGTAGGTGCCCAGGCCGATGGCGAGGCCCGCGGACGCGATGACCCACAGCGGCGGGCCGGCGTGGTGGCCGAGCGCGCCGGCCGAGATCAGGGTGAGGGTGATGACGCCCATGGTCTTCTGCGCGTCGTTCGTGCCGTGGGCCAGGGAGACCAGCGAGGCCGAGGCGATCTGGCCGATGCGGAAGCCCTTGGTGACGGAGTCCCCTCGGGCCCGGTCGGTGAGCCGGTAGGCGAGGTAGGTGGCGATCAGCGCGGCGACACCGGCCACGATCGGCGAGGCCACCGCGGGCACCAGCACCTTCTCCACGACCTTCTCGAAGTTGACGCCCTGGCTGCCCGCCCCGACCCACACGGCCCCGATCAGACCGCCGAGCAGGGCGTGTGAGGAGCTCGAGGGCAGGCCGACCAGCCAGGTCAGCAGATTCCACACGATCGCGCCGACCAGTCCCGCGAAGATCATGCCCGCGGAGACGAGGGTGTCGTCCACGATGCCGCCCGAGATGGTCCTGGCGACCTCCGTGGACAGGAAAGCACCGACGACGTTGAGGACACCGCTGATCAGGACCGCAGTACGGGGTGCGAGCGCGCCGGTGGCGATGGATGTGGCCATCGCGTTCGCCGTGTCGTGGAATCCGTTGGTGAAGTCGAAGGCGAGCGCCGTGACGATGACGACCGCCACGAGGAACGTGATGTGGTCCATTCCTGAATGCAAACAAGCGCGGACCAATGGACGGGGAGCGGTGCGGCAGGGGCAGGTCAAGGTTCACGCAGGTGGCGGTGGCACGGCCCCTCTACGATCGCGCCCATGAGGATCAGCTGGACGTACGCCTTCATCGACCGCCCGCGTGAGGCCTTCGGCGCCGCCTGCGACTTCTGGGCGGCCGTCACGGACACCCGCCTGTCCGAACTGCGCGGAGAACACGACGAGTTCGTCACCCTGCTGCCCGACGGCGCCGACGCGTGCCTGAAGGTGCAGGCGGTCGGTCCGGGTTCCGGGGGCGCGCACATCGACTTCTGTGTGGACGACGTACAGGAGTTCGCCGCCACAGCGGTGCGGCTCGGTGCGGGCGTGGTGGCCGATCTGGGGTCGCTCGTCGTGCTGCGCTCGCCCGGTGGGCAGTTGTTCTGCGCGGACCCGTGGCGTGGGCAGTCGTCGCGGCCGGGTGTGGTGCGGGGCAGCCGGCTCGACCAGGTGTGCGTGGACGTCCCGGCCCCGGCCTTCGACAGGGAGGTCGCCTTCTGGAGCGCGCTGCTCGAGGGCTGGGAGTCGCGGCCGGGCTCCCGTGCGGAGTTCCACGTGGTCGAGCCGCCGCCCGGCCTGCCGGTCCGTCTGCTCCTGCAACGCCTCGACGAGGAACGCCCGGCCTCCGCCCACCTCGACCTCGCCTGCGCGGACGTCCCGGCGACCCGGGCACGGCACGAGGAACTCGGGGCCGCCTTCGTGGCCGCCTTTCCCGGCTGGACGGTCATGCGCGACCCGGCGGGCGGCACGTACTGCCTGACGACCCGCGACCCGGCGACGGGCGGGTTGCGCGCCTAGGGGGTGGTGACGTACGCGCAGGCCCGGGGCGTCGGGCACGGCGGCAGATGCTGCGCGTCGCCGGGGTCCGTTTGTTCCCAGACGTACGGGCCCGGTGGCTCCGTCGAGTCCTGCATCCACAGCGTCAGCCCGCCCGCTACGGCCACGGCCAGCGCCCACACGACCACGACCAGACGCCTCACGGTGCGGCGCCGCTCCCCCGGTATGCCCATGCCGTACACACTAGGCGCCCAACCGCGCCGCCCGGGACCGGAGATAGCGCTGCTCGGGCAGGCTGAGTGTCTGCGCGGCCGCCGACTCGTAGGCGGCCCGGGCGGCTTGGGGCTCGCCCGCGCGCTCCAGGAGGTGACCTCGTACGGCGTCCAGGCGGTGGCCCTTCAACTCGTCGGCCAGGGAATCCACTTCGGTAAGGCCCGCGCGCGGACCGTGGACCATGGCGACGGCGACGGCTCGGTTGAGGCGCTCGACCGGGCCGGGGACCAGGCCGACAAGGACGTCGTACAGGCCGAGGATCTCGGCCCAGTCGGTCGCCTCCGGCGAGGGTGCCTCGTCGTGCACGGCGGCGATCGCGGCCCGCAGTTGGAACGGCCCAGGCCGGCCCCGGGACAGGGCCCGGGTGATGAGCGCGACGCCCTCCTCGATCGCGGCGCGGTCCCAGAGGTCGCGGTCCTGCTCGTCGAGGGGGATCAGCTCGCCGTGCGGGCCGCTGCGCGCCTCGCGCCGGGCGTCGGTGAGCAGCATCAGCGCGAGCAGACCGGTCACCTCGCAGTCGCCGGGCAGCAGCCGGTGGACCGTGCGGGTCAGCCGCACGGCCTCGCCCGCGAGGTCGCGGCGTTGCAGGGTGGCGCCGGAGGTGGCCGTGTAGCCCTCGTTGAAGATCAGGTAGAGGGTCTGCAGGACGGACGGCAGCCGTTGATCCCAGCGGTCCGGGCGGCCGAAGCGCACGCCCCGCACCTTCTGCTTGGCCCGGCTGACGCGCTGCGCCATGGTCGTCTCCGGGACGAGACAGGCCCGGGCGACCTCCGCCGTGGTCAGCCCGCCCACGGCGCGCAGCGTGAGCGCGATCTGCGCGGGCGGCGACAGGTCCGGGTGGCAGCACAGGAACAGCAGCGAGAGCGTGTCGTCCTCGCGGGGTGCCCGCTCCCCCGGCGGCGGCGCCGTGAAGGCGTCGCGGGGCGTGAGCGCGGCCGCCCGCTCCTCGCGCCGGCGACGGGCCTGATCGCTGCGCAGGGCGTCGGTGAGCCGCCGCGAGGCGACCTTGATCAGCCAGCCGAGCGGATTACCGGGCACGCCCGCTTCGGGCCACTGCCCGGCGGCCGCGAGCAGCGCCTCCTGTACGGCGTCCTCTGCGGCGTCGAAGTGCCCGTACCGCCTGACCAGCGCGCCGAGGACCTGCGGCGCGCTGCCGCGCAGCAGGTCCTCGATCTCGGGTGTGCTTCGCACCAGCGTGTCCGTCGGCGTCGGGCGGTTCGTCAGATGTCCCCGGAACCGTCCATGATCGGGCGGATCACGACCGGGTAGTCGGGCGCACCGGGCGGCTGGGGGCAGCGGGCGACGCGGTCGGCGATCTCCGTGACCCGCTCCAGGCTCTCGCACTCCAGGACCCAGTAGCCGGCCAGCAGCTCCTTGGTCTCGCTGTACGGCCCGTCGGTGATCACGGCCTTGCCGTCGTCACCGAGGGTGACGTGCCGGGCCTGCGCCGGCTCGGCCAGGCCCTGCCCGTCGACGAACTCGCCGCTCTCGGACAGGTCGTCGTTGATGGCGCCCATGTAGGCGAACATGGTCTGCAGCTCCTCCTCGCTCCAGGCCGGAGAGTCCGCCGACGCCTTGCCGCGCATGGCTTCGTAGTCCGCCTGTGTGCCCTGCACCATGACCAGGTACTTCATGAGTCCGCTCCTTCGGCTCTCACCGCCCTGGTGGGCGGCTCTTCACAGGGAACGTCGGAGCCGGGCCGCGCATCTCGACAACGGGTCAGGGCTTCTTCGCGGCGGTTTCTCCCGGGGCCGGTTCGGGCGGGCTCGTGGCAGGTGGGGCGGTGGTGCCGGCGGGCCCGTCGCCTTCCGGGGGCCGGGCGCCCCGGCCGCCATCACCACTGCCGCCGTGGCCGGTATCGCGGCCGTGGCCGATATCGCCGCCGCGGGCGCCTTCCGCGTCGTAGGCCCCGCACTCGGGGTTGTGGCACGGGCCCGCCACCCACAGCGGGACCCATGTGCCCAGCGTCTTGTGGCGCCGGACGACTGTTTCCACTGGCTGTCCGCAGGTCGGACAGACGTGTTGTTCGCTGCCCATGACCTCAGAGTAGGCCGGTCGGAAGCTCAGCGCTTCCTGCTGTACGTGCGCACCAGTGCGCCGTTGCCGAACGTGCGCACCGACTCCAGGGCGAAGTCCGCGATCGTGACGCCGGAGCCGAACATCGGCATGCCCGCGCCGTACACCATCGGGTAGGTCTTGATGACGAGCTCGTCGACCTCGTCGAGCAGTTCACCGGCGACCGTGGATCCGCCGCACAGGTAGATGCCGAACTCGCCCTCCTCCGCCTTCAGTTCACGGACCTTCCCGACCAGGTCGTCCGCGATGATCTCGACGCTCGGGTCCGGCGACTCCGTCAGGGTGCTGGAGGCGACGTATTCGCGCAGGTGGGCGTAGGGGCTGGTGATGCCTTCCTGCAGGGCGAGGTCATAGCTGCCGCGCCCCTGGACGATCGTGTCGAACCGCTTGTTCGGCAGGTCGTCCATGCCGAGGGCCCGGCGACCATGGGTGGGCACCGCCTCGGGGTACTCCTGCCGGAAGAACTCGAGGAACTCCTCGTCGACGAAGCGGATCATCGCCGTTCCGTCGCCGCTCGGGTCGCCGATGAAGCCGTCGATGGAGCAGGCGATGTAGTACGTGAGCTTTCGCAAGCCGGTCTCTTTTCGTAGGATGGCGCTGCAACAACTTCATTTGTAGTACTCCTTCTGTAGTGGTTGCAAGGACTTAAGGCGCACCACCGAAAGTGGGAGAAGGGATTCCGCATGGTCAGCAACCCAGGGCGCCGGGCCGCGCTCGTCGACGCCGGTGTCGAGGTGCTCGCGCGCGAGGGGGCGCGCGGGCTGACGTTCCGCGCGGTGGATGCCGAGGCCGGCGTGCCCGTGGGCACCGCCTCCAACTACTTCACCGGACGCGCCGACCTGCTCCGCCAGATCGACACCCGGCTGCACGTACGGCTCGCGCCCGACCCCGGCGTGGTCGCCGAGCTCATGACCCGGCCGAGGGACCGTTCGCTGGTCACGGCCTTCATGCACGACCTCATGTCCCGAGCGACCCGCGACCGCACGGGCTACCTCGCCCTCATGGAGCTACGCCTCGAGGCCACCCGGCGCCCCGAACTGCTCGCCTCGTACACCGAGTCGGTGCGCGGGGACCTGGAGGAGGCCATGGAATTCCACCGCACGGCCGGGCTGCCCGGCGGGGACGAGTCCGTCGCCGTGCTGTACCTGGCCATGCTCGGGCTGCTCCTGGAGCATCTGACGCTGCCGGGCGTGCTGGACGGCGCCCTGCCCGGGGTGAGCGTGCCGGACGGGCTGGTGGAGCGGATCGTCGCGACGGTGCTGCCGGAGGAGGGCCGGGCGGGCGAGACGGGCGGGGCCTGGAGCCAATGCCGGTGACTCAGCCGTCCTGCCTCTCATCGGCTGCGGTGTGGTGAGTGTGACCAGGTCAGGTCGCGTACAGGTGAGCGGTTGTCGGACCGGATTGCGATCGGGGTGCTGACGCGGGCGTTTCCGCCGGACCTGGTCGATGAGGTGGTCGCGGACACCGGGCGGGCCGGGCAGCGCAGTCGTCTGTCGCCGGCCCGGGTGGTCGTGTACTTCGTGCTGGCGATGTGTCTGTTCTTCGGGCAGCCGTATGAGGAGGTGTCGCAGCTGCTGGGGGCGGGTCTGGGTGACGCGGGGCGCTCGTGGCGCGTGCCGACGACTGCGGCGATCGGGCGGGCGCGTCTGCGTCTGGGCGTTGAGCCGTTGAAGTTGCTGTTCGCCCGGGTGTGCCGTCCGGTGGCGGTGCACACCGGCATTGCGCCCATAAGACCGTTGAAGATCTTGCTCCGGCCGCCGGGACCGCCCCGGATTGCCGGTAAATGTCAATCGCCACGAACCGGTGCAAGCAGGGCGCAATTCCAAGATCTTCAGGGCACTCCTAGGCGGGCAGGTGCGGCCTGGGTTCGCGCCACATGGGCCACATCGCCGGGCCGTCCGGCAGGTCGAGAGTCGGTCCCGCGGGTTCGAAGCCGAGGCGCTCGTACAGCGCGCGACTGCGGGCGTTGCTGGCCTCCAGGTAGGCGGGCAGGCCTTCGCGGTCGCAGCGGTCGAGGACGGCCTCGATGAGGGCGGTACCCAGCCCCTCGCCCTGACGGCCGGGTGCCACACCGATCATCCACAGGTACTCGTGGGCACGCCCGGCGGGGTGGACGGCGGCCGTCAGCCGGCCGATCGCCTCGATGCGCTCGTTGTCCGGGTCGACGGCCTTGCGAACCTGAGCCGGACCTTCGTCGTCCCCGGCGTCGCCTTCGCCATGGCCCTCGTCGGCGGGCACGGGAAGCCACAGCGCGCAGGCCGAGCCGTCCTCCGTGACATCGATGCGGCCCGCCGCGAGCACGATATCGGTGAAGGCGGCCATGAGCGCGGGGTGCTTGGCGCGGCGGTCCGTCGTGCCCGGGAAGACCCAGCCGCTCACGGGGTCGTCCTGGAACGCGTCGTCCAGGAGCCGGACGATCAGCTCCCTGTCCCCTTCGCCCGCCGTCCGGATGGCCACACTCATGCCCCGCCCCTTCGCTCGACCCGACGGGCGTTGATCGTAGGGGCGTCGGCCCTCGCGGAGGGACGCGAGCAGGATCTTGGCGGGATTCAGTCGAACGTTTGCCCAAACCCGACGGATCCGCAGGGAGCCGGCAGAGGAAGGGGGCGGGCCCCGCACACCGTGGGGCAGTGCGGGACCCGCCGACCGGAGGCCGGTGGCCGTGCGGGGTCAGGAGCCGCACGGCCCCGGCGCTCCGGGGTCTTGCCCTTCGGTCACCCGAAGGTCGTCACAGATGCCGCCTATCAGCGGCCTGCCCTGGCCGGTCGTCGACTGCTGCCGGCCGACCGGCGTCGCCTGCCGTCAACTGGTCCGCCGTGTCACGAACTCGGCGAGCGCCAGCAGACCGCCCGCCGCCTCCGGGTCCGGCACCGCTCGGGCCAGCTGCTGCATCGCCCGGGCCATCCGGTCGGCCGCCTGGCTCTGCGCCCAGTCGCGGCCGCCCGCGCGCTCCACGGTCAGGGCGATATGGTCCAGGTCTCCCTCCTCGCTGGGTCGTGCGTACAGTCCGGCGAGTTCGGCCGCCGCCGGTGTGCCGGAGGCAAAGGCCGCCACCACCGGCAGCGACTTCTTCCGAGCGGCCAGGTCGGCACCGACGGGCTTTCCGGTGCGGCTCGGGTCACCCCATATGCCGATGACGTCGTCGATGAGCTGGAAGGCGAGCCCGGCTTCCCGGCCGAACGCGTCCAGCGCCGCCACTTCCTCGTCCGAGGCGCCCGCGTACAGCCCGCCGATCGCGCAGGCGCTTCCGAGCAGGGCGCCCGTCTTGGCCTCCGCCATGGCGAGCACCCTGTCGAGCGTGACCTCCGCGGGAGCGCAACGCTCCAGGGTCGTGTCCTCGTGCTGCCCCGCGCACAGTTCGATGACGCAGTCCGCGAGCCGGGCGGCGGCGGCCGGGGACACCGGGTGCGGGTCCTGGGCGAGCAGCCGCAGGGCCAGTGCCTGGAGGGTGTCCCCGGCGAGGATGGCGTCGGTGTCGCCGAACACGGTCCACGCGGTGGGGCGATGGCGGCGGGTGGCGTCCCGGTCCATCACGTCGTCGTGCAGCAGCGTGAAGTTGTGGACCAGTTCCACCGCGGCGGCGGCCCGGGCCGCCCCTGCCCGCGCCTCGGGTCCGCCGAGGGCGGCCGCCGCGGTCAGGACCAGCGCGGGCCGGATCGCCTTGCCGGAGCCGCCCTCCGCCGGACTGCCGTCGGACTGCTCCCAGCCGAAGTGGTAGAGCGCGATCCTGCGCATCGGGCCGGGCAGCGAGCCGAGCGCGGACCGCAGCACCGGATCGACCTCCGCCCGGGCCCGCTCCAGCAGCATGACCGCCTCGTGCCCTTCGGCCGGTGCGGCCCCGCCGTCCCGCTGCGTCCCGATGGGCCCCCGCCTTTCCGGTGCCCCGGACTTCTGCCCGGGCTCGGTGCCGCGCTGCCCGCAGGGTGCGGGCAGCGTCGTCTCCGTCCTGGACTCCGTGAGGGACTCACCCATGGGACCGCCTCGGAGAATGAGCGGGTGGTGGCGCTTCCGCTGCCGCTGGGCGCGTACCCCGAGGATGTACCCGCCCTGACGGGCGGGGACACGGCCGGCGTACCGGAAGTGTCACCGCCAGCGGCCGATCTCGACGTTCTCCAGGACCCCGAGCGCGTCCGGTACCAGCACCGCGGCGGAGTAGTAGGCCGTGACCAGGTATTTGATGATGGCCTGTTCGTTGATGCCCATGAAGCGCACCGACAGGCTCGGCTCGATCTCGTCCGGGATGCCCGAGGCGCGCAGACCGATGACGCCCTGGTCGGCCTCGCCGGTACGCAGGGCGATGATCGACGTCGTCCGGGCGTCCGAGACCGGGATCTTGTTGCAGGGGAAGATCGGCACACCGCGCCAGGTCGGGATGCGGTTGCCGGCCATGTCGATGGTCTCGGGGACCAGTCCGCGCTTGTTGAGCTCGCGGCCGAACGCGGCGATGGCGCGCGGGTGGGCGAGGAGCATCTTGGTGCCGCGGCGCCTGCTGAGCAGCTCGTCCAAGTCGTCCGGGCCGGGCACGCCGTCATGCGGCTGGATCCGCTGGTCGTACTCGCAGTTGTGCAGGAGCCCGAAGTCGCGGTTGTTGACGAGCTCGTGCTCCTGGCGCTCCTTCAGCGCCTCGACCGTCAGCCTGATCTGCTGCTCGGTCTGGTTCATGGGCTGGTTGTACAGGTCGGCCACGCGCGAGTGGATGCGCAGCACGGTCTGGGCGACGCTCAGTTCGTACTCGCGGGGCCGGGCCTCGTAGTCGACGAAGGTGTGCGGGATGTCCGGCTCGCCGGAGTGGCCGGCGGAGAGGTCGATCTCCTTCTCGCCGTACTTGTTGGAGCGCTGGGAGGGGATCGAGCGGCGCTGCTGGAGGTGCTCGCGCAGCGTGCCCGAGCGCTCCGCGATCTGCGCGAACTCCTGGCGGGGCAGCACCAGCACGGTGCACGCGGTGAGGGCGCGGGCCGTGTACTCCCAGATCGCGTCCTCGTTCAGCAGGGCGTCCTCGCCGAAGTAGGCGCCGTCGGCGAGGACTCCGAGGGACTCGTCCTCCCCGTACGGGCCCGTGCCGACCTTCTCCACCCTGCCGTGCGCGAGGAGGTACACCTCGTCGGACGGGCTGCCGAACGAGGCGATCACGTCGCCCGCCGGGACCTCGCGCTGCTCACAGCGGCGGGAGATCTCGAGGAGCACTTCCTCGTCCTCGTAGGACCGCAGCGCCGGCAGCTCGCCGAGCTCCGCGGGGATGATCTCGACCCGGTCGCCGGTCTTCACGAACGTCAGACGGCCGTCGCCCACGGCGAACGTCAGCCGCCGGTTCACCCGGTACGTACCACCCTGGATGTCGACCCACGGCAGCATCCGCAGCAGCCAGCGGGAGCTGATCTCCTGCATCTGTGGCACGGACTTGGTCGTGGTGGCCAGGTTCCGCGCGGCCGCCGTGCCGAGACTCTGCTGCGGCTTGGTCTGCTCCGTGCGGACCTCTTCGCCTACCGACATAGAGAACTGCCCTCCCGGTTGTGACCGACGCCCATATGCCTCGGGCATCGATGTGCACGGGCAAGCCTTCCCCACTCAAGGCGCTGATGCTATTACCCGAAAGAGCGGGAATGGATCTTTGCGAAGCTGGGCAGGGGGCCGCGCCACGGCGTTCAAAAGACGCCCGTGTCCGGCCCTCGGACCGGGGGCCCGCGCGTGGAGCGCGGCGTCAGCCCCGAACCCCACGCTTCCCCACTCCCGGGTGACAATGTGCCGGTGACCAGCCCCGAGACTCCCGGAATCGCCGCGCTGCGCCCCCGGCTGCCGTCGCCGGTGCAGGAGGTCGTGGACAGCCGCTTCGAGCGACGGGGCGTGCGGCTGCTGCTGAAGCGGGACGATCTCATCCACCCGGAGCTGATCGGCAACAAGTGGCGCAAGCTGGCTCCGAATCTGACCGCGGCGGCCGGCCGTACCGTGGTCACCTTCGGCGGTGCCTGGTCCAACCACCTGCGGGCCACGGCCGCGGCGGGCCGGCTGCTCGGCATCCCCACCGTCGGTGTCGTCCGCGGCGACGAGCTGGCCGGCCGGCCCCTCAACCCCTCGCTGGCCCGCTGCACGGCCGACGGCATGCGACTGCACTTCGTCGACAGGGCGACTTACCGAGGCAAGTCCGAGCCGCGGACGCTGGCCGGCATCCTGCGCGCGGCGGACGCGGAGGAGGCGTACGTCGTTCCCGAGGGCGGCAGCAACATCGAGGCTGTCCGCGGCTGCCGGGCGCTCGGCGCCGAGCTGCGCGGCCTGGCCGAGGTCGTCGCCGTGGCCTGCGGCACCGGTGGCACGCTCGCGGGGCTGGCGGCCGGTCTCGCTCCCGGCGAGCGGGCCCTGGGCGTCCCGGTGCTCAAGGGCGGCTTCCTGGCCGCCGAGACGGAAGCCCTGCAGTGTGCGGCTCTCGGTGGCAGGCGCGGCACCTGGAGCCTGGACGAGCGCTTCCACTGCGGCGGCTACGCACGCGTGCCCGCCGGGCTCGACGCCTTCGCGGCGGACTTCGAGCACCGGCACGGCCTGCCCGTCGAACGCCTGTATGTGGCCAAGCTGCTGTACGGACTCGTCACCCTGGCCGGAGAAGGCGCCTTCCCGCGCGGGACGGCGGTGGCAGCGGTGATCACCGGGCGCCCCTTCCCCTGAGAGGTCGCATGTCCCGGGCCGCGCCCGTCGCTCAGGCGGCCTCCCGGAAGGCCGCCGCCTCCTCCAGGTCCAGCCTGCGCAGCAGGGTCCGCAGCATCTCGTCGTCGATGTATCGGCCGTCCCGGAGCTTGACGAACACCTCACGCTCGGCGCTGATCATCTCCCGCGACAGCCGCCGGTAGGTGTCGTCGACGGACTCCTCGGTGACCGGGTTGGCCTGCCCCAGCCGCTCCCAGACGGCGTTGCGCCTGCGCTCCAGGACGATGCGCAGCCGGTCGGCGAGCGGGGCGGGCAGGGCGTTGCGCTCGTCGGCGAGGAGCTCGTCCAGGCGCCGCTCGGCGGCCCGGGAGGCCTGCGCCTGGGCGTTGGCCTCGGCGAGCGTCTCGGTCTGCGCGTCCCGCCCGGGGAACTTCAGCAGCCGGATCAGCGGGGGCAGGGTCAGGCCCTGCACGACCAGGGTCCCGATGACCGTCGTGAAGGTCAGGAAGAGGATGAGGTTGCGCTGCGGGAAGGGCACCTCGCCGTCGTGCATGGTGAGCGGGATCGAGAAGGCGATGGCCAGGGAGACCACGCCCCGCATCCCGGCCCACGCGATCACGAACGGCCCCTTCCAGGTCGGGTTCTGCTCCCGTTCCCGCACCCGGGCCGACAGCAGCCGCGGCAGGAAGGTGGCCGGGTACACCCAGACGAACCGGGTCGCGACGACGACAAGGAAGACGGCGATCGCGTACCAGGCGGCGTCGACACCCTCGTACTCCCCGAGGCCCCTGAGGACCACCGGCAGCTGCAGTCCGATCAGCGCGAACACCGCCGACTCCAGGACGAAGGCGACCATCTTCCAGACCGCCTCCTCCTGCAGGCGCGTCGCGAAGTCGACCTCCCACGCGCGGTGCCCCAGGTAGAGCGCGACGACCACGACCGCGAGGACACCGGAGGCGTGCACCTGCTCGGCGACCGCGTATGCGACGAACGGGATCAGCAGGGAGAGCGTGTTCTGCAGCAGCGCCTCCTTCAGGTGCGTGCGCAGCCAGTGGATCGGGGCCATCAGCAGCAGGCCGACCACGACGCCGCCGACCGCCGCGAGCAGGAACTCGCCGATGCCCCCGGCCCAGGTCGCGCCCTCGCCGACGGCTGCGGCCAGGGCCACCCGGTAGGCGGTGATCGCGGTCGCGTCGTTCAGCAGGGACTCGCCCTGGAGGATCGTGGTGATCCGCGACGGCAGCCCGACCCGGCGGGCCACCGCCGTCGCCGCGACCGCGTCCGGGGGCGCCACCACCGCCCCGAAGACCAGCGCCGCGGTCAGCGGCATGCCCGGCACGATCACGTACAGGGCCCAGCCGACGGCGAAGGTCGCGAACAGCACGTACCCGACCGACAGCATCGCGACCGGCCGCAGCTGCGCCCGCAGGCCGAGGTAGGAACTGTCGGTGGCCGCCGTGTGCAGCAGCGGGGGCAGGATGAGCGGCAGGACGACGTGCGGGTCGAGCGTGTACTCGGGCACCCCCGGGGCGTAGCTGACCGCCAGCGCCACGGCCACCAGCAGCAGCGGCGCCGGCACCGGGGTACGCCGCGCGGCCGCGGCGATCGCGGCGCTGCCCGCCACGAGCAGCAGCAGTGGCATCACACCCATCGTTATCGCCCGCCCTCATTTTTCGCCGCGGTCTTCCGGCCGACCGTCGTAACCTGGCAATCATGAAACAGTGCACGCACGCCGACGCGCTGCCGCACCCCGAACCCGGCCCGATCAGCGAGACGTGTCCGGAGTGCCTGGCAGAGGGCATGGATCCGGTGCAACTACGGCTGTGTCTGACCTGCGGTCACGTCGGCTGCTGCGACTCCTCGCCCGGACGGCACGCGGCGGAGCATCATAAGGAGTCCGGCCATCCCGTGATGCGGACCCACGAAGTCGGGGAGACCTGGCGTTGGTGCTTTGTCGACCATGTCCTGGTGTGACGCGACAGGACCCCGGCGGCGGACGGTTCGACCGTCTGACGTCTGGGTACGTCAATCCGGCGCGCGCTCTTCCCATTTGGGCCCGCCCAACCCCTAGACACGGAGCGTATCCACAGGTTTACTGTGAGTGACGACATGGGGTTGGGGTCCCGGGGACAGGACCGTCGAGAGCGCGATAGCGTCACCGCTGAACCACGTATCGCGTTATCCCGAGGGGCGACCCTCGGCCCTGAAACGCTTGTACCACCATGGAGGTGAGGGTGTCCCAGATCGCAGGCGAGCCCGCGACCCAGGACTTCGTGGAAGTCCGGCTGCCGGCCGCGGGTGCCTACCTGTCGGTGCTGCGTACGGCCACGGCCGGTCTCGCGGCCCGTTTGGACTTCACCCTCGACGAGATCGAGGACCTGCGCATCGCGGTGGACGAGGCCTGCGCGATCCTGCTTCAGCAGGCCGTGCCCGGCTCGGTGCTCAGCTGTGTCTTCCGCCTCGTCGACGACTCACTCGAGGTCACCGTCTCGGCGCCGACCACGGACGGCCATGCCCCTTCACGGGACACCTTCGCCTGGACGGTCCTGTCCGCCCTCGCGGGCAAGGTCTCCTCTGCCGTGGACAAGGACAAAACCGTTTCGATCAGCCTCTACAAACAGCGCGGCGCGGGACCCGGGCCGGCGTGAGGAGCGAGGACGGGCCGGTGCGGGACGAAGAGCGCGGCACACGAGAGCTGCCGGCCGAGGGCACGGGCACGAGCGGCCCGGGCGATGCCCGGCGCATGGCGGACGGCATCGACGGCATCCCCGAGCAGGCCCGACCGCATCCCGAGGACGACTCCGTGGAGGCCGTCCTCCCGGGCGGCGGGCGGCTGGACCGGGACGGTGCCGTGTGGAGCGCGCCTCCGGGCGGGGGGATCGCCGCATCCCCGGCCCAGGGGGGTCCCCCCACCCGCGCGAAGTCGAGGGTGGCGGAGGAGGCGAGCGCTCGGGGAAGGGCGACGGGCGGGACGATGAGCGAGCACGAGCGGAACTCCGAGGATCAGGCGCCGCGCGCACACCACACGCAAGGTGGGCATCACGGCTCTCCGGACCGCAGCGGTGCGCGCGAGATGTTCCTCAAACTGCGCACGCTGGACAGCGGCAGCCCCGAGTACGCGGAGCTGCGCAACCAGCTGGTCCGGATGCATCTGCCACTCGTGGAGCATCTCGCGCGCCGCTTCCGCAACCGCGGCGAGCCGCTGGACGACCTCACCCAGGTCGCCACGATCGGTCTGATCAAGTCGGTCGACCGATTCGACCCGGACCGCGGCGTGGAGTTCTCCACGTACGCGACTCCCACGGTCGTGGGCGAGATCAAGCGGCACTTCCGCGACAAGGGCTGGGCGGTGCGCGTCCCGCGCCGGCTGCAGGAGCTGCGCCTGGCGCTGACCACGGCCACGGCCGAGCTCTCGCAGCTGCACGGCCGCTCCCCCACGGTCCACGAGCTCGCCGAGAAGCTGGCGATCTCCGAGGAGGAGGTCCTGGAGGGCCTGGAGTCCGCCAACGCGTACTCCACGCTGTCCCTGGACGTCCCCGACACCGACGACGAGTCCCCGGCGGTCGCCGACACCCTCGGCGCGGAGGACGAGGCGCTGGAGGGCGTGGAGTACCGGGAGTCGCTCAAGCCGCTGCTGGAGGACCTCCCGCCGCGCGAGAAGCGGATCCTGCTGCTGCGGTTCTTCGGCAACATGACCCAGTCGCAGATCGCGCAGGAGGTAGGCATCTCCCAGATGCACGTCTCCAGACTGCTGGCGCGCACGCTCGCGCAGCTGCGGGAGAAGCTCCTCGTCGAGGAGTGACGGCTACTTCTCCAGGTTGCCGGGGTTGCCGGGCCCGCGGATCCCGAGGGCCCGGGTCGTCTCGGGGTTCACCAGCAACACGAGCGACGCGACGGCCACGACCGCGAGGGCGATCCCGGCCGGAATGGCCATGCTGTCGGCCTGCAGCAGGTTGTAGGCCACCGGCAGCGCCATGAGCTGGGTGATGACGGCCGGGCCGCGGCTCCAGCTGCGGCAGCCGAGCAGCCCGCGGGCGGCGAGCAGCGGAAGCAGTGCGAGCACGACCAGCGTGATGCCTCCGGTCACGGCCTGCTGCCGGTCGTCCGGATGCCCGGTGAGGCCGAGGACCAGGATCCAGACGCCGCCGACGACCAGCGCGATCCCCTCCAGCGCGGCCAGCAGCGCCGCGTACGTCAGACGCCGGGGGCGGGTGCCGGTGGTTTCCTCGGTGGTGGGGGTCTGCTCACTGCTCACCCCTGAAGAGTAGCCCCCGCCGTACACGCCCCCCGTGGCCCGGTTCACCCCGGTCCTCTTACCTGATCCCTACCTCGGTATGGGCCCGGTACCACCCAGTAGGTACGCTGCCAGTCATGCGTGCACTCCTCGTGGTCAATCCGGCGGCAACCACCACAAGTGCGCGCACGCGCGACGTGCTGATCCATGCGCTCGCCAGCGAGATGAAGCTGGAGGCGGTCACCACGGAGTACCGCGGCCACGCGCGCGACCTGGGCCGGCACGCGGCCGACAGTGACGACATCGACCTGGTGGTGGCCCTCGGCGGCGACGGCACGGTCAACGAAGTGGTCAACGGCCTCCTGCACGCCGGCCCCGCCCCGGAGCGTCTGCCCGGACTCGCCGTGGTCCCGGGCGGCTCCACCAACGTCTTCGCCCGCGCCCTGGGCCTGCCCAACGACGCCGTGGAAGCCACCGGCGCCCTGCTGGACGCCCTGCGCGACGGCAGCGAGCGAACCGTCGGCCTGGGCCTGACCTCGGGCACGGCGGGCACGGAGGACGAGGCGGTGCCGTCCCGCTGGTTCACCTTCAACGCGGGGCTCGGCTTCGACGCCGGTGTGGTGGGCCGCGTGGAGCAGCATCGCGAGCGCGGCAGGAAATCCACACACGCTCTCTACGTGCGCCAGGTGATGCGTCAGCTCCTGGGCGAGCCGAACCGCCGCAACGGCACGATCACGCTGGAGCGGGCCGGCCATGACCCGATCACCGATCTGGTGCTGTCCATAGTCTCGAACACCTCGCCATGGACGTTTCTGGGCAATCGCCCGATCTACGCGGCACCTAAAGCCTCGTTCGATACCGGGCTCGATCTCTTCGGTCTCAACCGCCTGTCGACCGCGGCGGTTGCCCGGTATGGCACCCAGTTGCTCACTTCGTCCCCTGAGCGTGGACCCCATGGCAAGCACGCCACTTCTCTGCACGACTTGACAGAGTTCACCTTGCATTCGAAGGTCCCGCTCCCCCTCCAGATGGACGGTGACCACCTGGGGCTGCGAACAAGCGTGACGTTCACAGGCGTACGCCGTGCACTGCGTGTGATTGTGTGAGCAGAACTGGCTAAAGTCCTTTCACTCGAACGTTTAGGCCAGGATCCACCCCATGGAAGTACGGCTGTGACCTAGTCGACACCGAAGAATCAAAAAAAACTTTCCAGAAGGGGTTGTATCCGCCGCTGAGGTTTGCGAGTCTCTACATGGCGATCGAGACGGCCCGCAACACCGGCCTCCACTGATCACCAGAACCCCTCTTCAACTCACAGGACCTTTGCCGGGGAACCTGGCAGTCGGCCCTTCACGTGTTGAGGGATTCGTGAAAGCGTTCACATTCACAAGCAACCCTGCACGTAATACCAAGGAGAGGTAGCAGCCATGGACTGGCGTCACAACGCCGTTTGCCGCGAGGAAGACCCCGAGCTCTTCTTCCCCATCGGCAACACCGGTCCTGCGCTGCTGCAGATCGAGGAAGCCAAGGCCGTCTGCCGTCGCTGCCCGGTTATGGAGCAGTGCCTGCAGTGGGCGCTCGAGTCCGGCCAGGACTCCGGCGTCTGGGGTGGTCTCAGCGAGGACGAGCGTCGCGCCATGAAGCGCCGCGCCGCCCGCAACCGGGCCCGTCAGGCCTCTGCCTGACAACCCACCCCTGCTGACAGCCTGAGCTTGGCGGCGCGTACAGCGAGTACGCATCTCCCGCCCCCGAGCCGCAGCGCGCAGTTCCCCCGATGCGCTTAGTTAAGCAGCAACGAGCTTTAGCCCCGGGCCACTTGGTGGCCCGGGGCTCATTGCTTCACTGGGCCCCTTTGCAAAGACTCCGGATTCCGTTGCTTGCGCGATCCCGTTACTTCGGCGACGGCACCGGGATGTCGAGGATCACGCGGGTGCCGCGCTCCGGGGCCGGAACCATGTCGAAGGTGCCGCCCAACTCGCCCTCCACCAAGGTCCGCACGATCTGCAGGCCGAGATTGCCGGCGGTGTGCGGATCGAACCCTTCGGGCAGACCGACCCCGTCGTCCTGGACCGTGACCAGCAGCCGGGCCTCCTTGGCGGTGCCCCCTCGGACCGCCGAGACCTCGACCGTGCCGGTGTCGCCCTCACGGAAACCGTGCTCCAGTGCGTTCTGCAGCACCTCGGTCAGCACCATCGACAGCGGGGTGGCCACCTCGGCGTCGAGAATGCCGAAGCGGCCGGTGCGTCGGCCCGCGACCTTGCCCGGGGAGATCTCCGCGACCATGGCCAGCACACGGTCGGCGATGTCGTCGAACTCCACCCGCTCGTCCAGGTTCTGAGAGAGCGTCTCGTGCACGATCGCAATCGATCCGACGCGCCGCACCGCCTCTTCGAGGGCCTCGCGCCCGCGGTCGGACTCGATGCGCCGGGCCTGGAGGCGGAGCAGCGCCGCCACCGTCTGGAGGTTGTTCTTGACGCGGTGGTGGATCTCCCGGATCGTCGCGTCCTTGGTGATCAACTCGCGCTCGCGCCGGCGCAGTTCGGTGACGTCGCGCAGCAGTACGAGGGAACCGATGCGGGTGCCCTTCGGCTTGAGCGGGATCGCACGGAACTGGATGACCCCGTCACTGGCCTCGATCTCGAACTCGCGCGGCGCCCAGCCGCTGGCGACCTTGGCGAGCGCCTCGTCCACCGGTCCCCGGGTCGGGGCGAGTTCGGCGGTGGTCTTGCCCAGGTGCTGGCCGACGAGGTCGGAGGCGAGGCCGAGCCGGTGGTAGGCGGACAGGGCGTTCGGGGAGGCGTACTGGACGATGGCGTCGGCGTCGAGCCTGATCAGACCGTCGCCCACCCGGGGCGAGGCGTCCATGTCGAGCTGCTGGTTCGCGAACGGGAAGGACCCGGCGGCGATCATCTGCGCCAGGTCGGAGGCGCTCTGCAGATAGGTGAGTTCCAGGCGGCTCGGGGTCCGCACGGTGAGGAGGTTGGTGTTGCGGGCGATGACGCCGAGGACACGCCCTTCTCGCCGTACGGGGATCGACTCGACCCGGACGGGAACCTCCTCGCGCCACTCGGGGTCTCCCTCGCGGACGATGCGTCCCTCGTCGAGGGCGGCGTCCAGCATGGGCCGCCGGCCGCGCGGCACGAGGTGGCCCACCATGTCGTCCTGGTACGAGGTCGGGCCGGTGTTGGGCCGCATCTGGGCGACCGATACGTACCGGGTGCCGTCGCTGGTGGGGACCCACAGGACCAGGTCGGCGAAGGAGAGGTCGGAGAGCAGCTGCCACTCCGAGACCAGCAGGTGCAGCCACTCGAGGTCGGTGTCGTCGAGTGCGGTGTGCTGGCGTACGAGTTCGTTCATGGAGGGCACGTCTGCGAGCGTACCCGGGGGTTCGTACGGCCCTGAAACACCCGCGGGCCGCGGCGCCTGAGAGGGACCCTCAACCCTCCCGGCACCGCAGCCCGGAGCAGCATCGGCCGTGGGGTGTGCGGTCCCGGTCGGCCGAAGGATGAGGAGCCGGGGCAGTCAGGGCAGAGAGCCTCGGTTCCTCGGTCCGTCCTCCTGTGCGGGGAAGACGGAGGCTGGTGCGCGTTGCACACGCGCTCTCGTCACGCATTGTGGACTAGACCACTTGCGGGTGTCCATGCGTGGGAGGCTGTTCGTTGTTGTCGTTTCCGCGACACGTCGGACGCACCGGCGTCCAGCAGACAGCCTATCCCGTGCGGGTTCCTGTGCGGGGCCAGATCGAGAGGGCAATTTCCGCGACCGCCTCCAGTTCCTCCCGGCTCGCCCCGTCGCGTGCCTGTTGTGACATGCCCTGGATCATCGCTCCGGTGTGGCGGGCCAGGGCGGCGGCATCGGTGGCCGGCGGCAGCACGCCGGCGGCGACGTCGGCCCTGATGCGGCTCTCGAATGCCGCGATGTTGGCGTTGCGGCGGTCCCGCAGGGACTGCTCCACCTCGAGATTGGAGCAGTTCGCCGCCGCGTGGACGACGAGGCAGCCGTGCGGGTGGCCGGGTTCGGTGTACGCGGTGGCGGCCTCGCGCAGGGTGCGCTCCACGGCGGCCCGTGCGGTCGGCTCCTCGGCGAGGGCGCGGTCCGTGAAGGATCCGTATCTCGTGCCGTACACGCGGACGACCTCCTCGAAGAGGGACCGCTTGTCGCCGAAGGCGGCGTAGAGGCTGGGGGCGCCGATGTCCATGACGCGGGTGAGATCGGAGACGGACGTGGCCTCGTAGCCGTGCTCCCAGAAGGCGAGGAGGGCCTTCTCCAGCGCGGTCTCGCGGTCGAAGGAGCGGGGGCGGCCGCGGGGCCTGGTCCTGGCCTTGCCGTCCCCGGCGGCTCTCGCGCTCGCGGCTTCGGGCCCCTCCGAGGCCGTGGCGGTTCCGTCGTCGTTCACCATGGGGTGCATTTTATAGCGGGCACTAGAGAAATGTCTGCGGGCTGCTGTACGGTCATTTGTGTAGCGACCGCTAGAGAAATGAGAAGGGGGCGCCACCATGGGCGTGCTCACGGGCAGGACCGCACTCGTCACGGGGGCGAGCAGGGGCATCGGGCGCGGAATCGCCGAGCGGCTGGGACGCGACGGCGCGCGGGTCGCGGTGCACTACGGCAGGAACGAGACGGCTGCGAAGGAGACGGTCGCGGCGATCGAGAGGGCCGGGGGCTCGGCGTTCGCGGTGGGTGTGGAGCTGGGAGTGCCGGGTGACGCCGAGGCGCTGTGGGCGGAGTTCGACCGGCACGCGGAGGGGCTGGACATTCTGGTGAACAACGCGGCGATCGGCAACACCCGGCCGATCGGGCAGCTGGAGGAGCGGGAGTTCGACGAGGTCTTCGCGGTGAATGTGAAGGCGCCGTTCTTCATCCTCAAGCAGGGCATGACGCGCCTGCGGGACGGCGGCCGGGTCGTCAACATCTCGTCGGGGCTGGCCCGCACGGCGGCGATGCCGGACAACGTGGCCTACGCGATGACGAAGGGCGCTCTGGACGTCTTCTCCCGGGACCTGTCCAAGGTGCTGGGGCCCCGGGGCATCACGGTCAACTCGGTGGCCCCGGGGATCATCGACACGGACAACACGGCGGAGCTGCTGCGCGGCACCCCCGACGGCTGGGCGAAGGCCTCGGCGATATCGGCGCTGGGCGGGGTGGGCGAGCCCGCCGAGGTCGCCGACGTGGTGGCGTTCCTGGTGTCGGACGGGGGACGCTGGGTGACGGGCAGCTGGGTGGATGTGACGGGGGGATCGCTTACCTAACCGGGGCGGTCGGCCGGGCGGTGGGGTGAGAGCGGATGGAGTGGGAGGAATGCGTTGACTTCACCGGCCGCGGTGACCTGACCGCCGTGCACGTGGCCGGCCAGGTCTCTCCCGCCGACCGCGATGACGTTCACGGACTCCCCGCCTTCAGCGGGTCTCCGTCACCTTCGCCAGCGCCCGCGGCGCGTCCGGGTCCTGCCCCCGGGCGATGGTGACCTCGTAAGCCAGGAGCTGGAGGGGGATGATCTCCAGCACGGGCTGGACCTCCTCGGCCACGTCGCCGGTGGGCATGACGAAGCCGGCCGACGCCTGCTCGACCTGGCGCCCGGGGCCGATGACGACGAGGTCGGCGCCGCGCCACGGGCCATGGCCCGGCCCGGGAGTTCGCCGAGGGGGTCCGGGGTGGCGGCGGCTGTCATGGCGGGATCCTTCCGGGGTGGGGCGGCTGCAGATCCCATTCCACTCCCCCGGACCGCGCTGCGCCCGCCCGGGAGGCCGTCGCCCTGCCTCCGTATCCTCCGTGTGGTGGCCCGATCGGCACGGCAGCGCTGCCCGCGTGGAAGCAGCGGTGTTCACCCTGGGAGGGACAGAGCCGCTCTGTTAGATTGGTCTAAACCACCACACGACCCCTCCCGGGTCCAGTCCCAGTTGAGCACTCCTCTCAGATCGGCAGGCCCAGCGTGGAAGTTGTCATCGTTCCGGACGCCAAGGCGGGCGGCGAGCTCATTGCCGAGGCCATGGCCAAGCTGCTGCGGCGCAAGCCGGACGCCCTGCTCGGTGTGGCCACCGGCTCGACGCCGCTTCCCGTGTACGAGGCGCTGGCGGCGAAGGTGCGCTCCGGTGCCGCGGACGTCGGGCGGGCTCGGATCGCGCAGCTCGACGAGTACGTGGGGCTGCCGGCCGATCATCCGGAGTCCTACCGCTCGGTGCTGCGCCGTGAGGTGCTGGAGCCGCTCGGGATGGGGATGGACCAGTTCACGGGCCCGGACGGCACGGCGGATGACGTTCAGGGGGCGTGCGAGGCCTACGACAAGGCACTGTCGGACGCCGGGGGTGTGGACCTTCAGCTCCTCGGGATCGGGACGGACGGGCACATAGGCTTCAACGAGCCGTGCTCCTCGCTGGCTTCGCGGACGCGCATCAAGACACTGACCGAGCAGACCCGGATCGACAACGCGCGCTTCTTCGACGGCGACATCGACCAGGTGCCTCACCACGTGATCACGCAGGGCATCGGCACCATCCTGGAGGCCCGGCATCTGGTGCTGCTCGCCACCGGTGAGGGCAAGGCGGACGCCGTCGCGGCAACGGTGGAAGGGCCGATCGCCGCGGTGTGCCCCGCGTCCGCGCTCCAGCTCCACCCGCACGCGACCGTCGTCGTCGACGAGGCCGCCGCGTCGAAGCTGAAGCTGGCGGACTACTTCCGGCACACGTACCTCAACAAGCCGGAGTGGCAGGGGATCTGAGGCCTCTCACAGGCCGCCGGACCCACCGCGAGCTCCCGCGCCCCGGGCGTGATGGGTGCCGGGGCGACGCTCGCCGACCGGCACCCGACAGCGGCCCGCTTTCCCCCCGCCTGATCCGGACGAGAGACCGTCCGCCGAGGGCCCAGCCCCCCCCCAGAGCCCCGGCCGCCCAGAGCCCTGGCCGCCATGAGCCCTAGCTGGTCTGACCCGTGAGGTTGGGGACGCGGCTGGCGGGTGGTTGCCCTTTCAGCGCGGTGTGTCCGCGGTGGTGATTGTAGGTGTGCAGCCAGCCGGGGAAGGCGTCGCGCCCGTCGGGACAGTCCGCGTGAGGGCCCTCCCAGGCCCCGGCTCCCCCCCAGTTGTCACAGCCCCGGAGCCCCGGTGATCACCTCGGCCGCGGCCCGGCCGCAGACGCGGGCCGCGCCGTGGGTGGCGATGTGCAGGGCGCCGCGGGGGGAGGCCTGAGGGACGCCCATCTCGACGACGATCGTGTCGGGACGGGCCGCCAGCAGGGCGTCGAGGGCCGCGGCCATCCAGGGGTGGCGGTGTTCGTCGCGGACGACGGCGACGATGCGGCGGGGGCCGGCCGCCTGGAGGGCGGCCCGGCCCGCGCTCTCCCCGGCCTCGTTCTCCGGGCCGTCCCCGGCGGAGAAGCTGCCCGTCACTGTGCCCGGCAGGAGGTGGATGAGCTCGGCGGCGACGCCCCACGGGGTCTCGTCGCCCACGGCGATGTTGGCGACGGGGGTGAGGGCGGCGACGTAGGGCGGTTCGGTGAGGGGCTCGAAGGTGTCAGGGCTGCCGAGGCCCGGCGCGGCGGTCACGGTGAGGGCGCGGCGGGCGGCGTGCAGGCCGATCCCGGTGCCGTGGGTGCTCTCGGCCGGGCTGCCCGCCGCGCCTGCCCAGCGGGCCAGTGCCCGGACACGGTCGGCGGCCTCCGCGAGGCGTTCCTCGGGGAGTTCGCCCGCCCGCACGGCTCCGACCAGGGCGTCCCGCAGGCGCAGGACGGTCGCGTCGTCGGCGAGGCCGCCGCCCACGCAGATCGCGTCGGCGCCCGCGGCGATGGCGAGGACGCTGCCGCGTTCGATGCCGTAGGTGCCGGCGATGGCCCGCATCTCCATGCCGTCGGTGACGATGAGGCCGTCGTAGCCGAGCTCGTCGCGGAGCAGGCCGGTGAGGATGCGGCGGGAGAGGGTGGCCGGGCGGTCCGGGTCCAGGGCGGGGACCAGGATGTGGGCGCTCATGACGGCCCGGGTGCCGGCGGCGATGGCGGCGCGGAAGGGGGCCAGTTCGCGTTCGGCCAGCACGTCGGCGGAGACGTCGATGCGCGGCAGGGCGTGGTGGGAGTCGACGGCGGTGTCGCCGTGGCCCGGGAAGTGCTTGGTGCAGGCGGCGACACCGGCGGACTGCAGGCCGGTCACATAGGCGGCGGTGTGCCGGGCGGCCAGTTCGGTGTCGGCGCCGAAGGAGCGGACACCGATGACCGGGTTGCGCGGGTCGGAGTTCACGTCGGCCGACGGGGCCCAGTTGAGGTTGACGCCGCAGGAGGCGAGGCGTCGGCCCAGTTCGTGGGCGACCTGGTGGGTCAGCTCCACGTCGTCGACCGCGCCGAGCGCGTGGTTGCCCGGGAAGGAGGAGCCGCTGCGCACCTCCAGGCGGGTCACGTCGCCGCCCTCCTCGTCGATCGCGACGAGGACGTCGTCGCGCTCGGCGCGCAGCTGGGCGGTCAGCGCGGCCAGTTGGCCGGGGGAGGCGATGTTGCGGCCGAACAGTCCGACGGAGGCGAGGCCCTCACCGAGCCGGCGCAGCAGCCAGTCGGGAGCGGTGGTGCCGGTGAAGCCGGGCTGGAGGACCGTCAGGGCGTCGCGGGTGAGCGTGTCGGTGCCGCTGGCGAGTGTCGTCATCGGGTGAGGTCATCCCTTCACTGCGCCCGCGGTCAGGCCCGCGGCCATCTTGCGCTGGACGAGGAGGAAGAGGGCGACGATCGGCACGGCCATCATCGTGGCGCCGGCCATCATCGGGGCGTATTCGGTGCCGTGTTTGGTGGTGAAGTTGCCGAGCCAGACGGTCGCGGTCTGGTTCTTCTGGCTGAGCAGCATCAGGGCGTAGAGGTACTCGTTCCAGGCCTGGATGAAGCCGTAGACCGAGGTGGCGACCATGCCGGGGGCCAGGAGGGGGAAGACGACCCGGAGGAAGGCGCCCGTGCGGGAGCAGCCGTCGACCATGGCCGCCTCCTCCAGTTCCTTCGGGATGTTGACGATGAAGCCCCGCAGCGTCCACACGGTGAACGGGAGGATGAACGTCAGATACGTGATGATGAGGCCGGTCAGCCGGTCGTACTGGCCCAGGTCGTTGAGCAGCAGGAACACCGGGATGATCATGGCGACCAGCGGGACCATCTGGACCGCGAGGATGCCCACGATCACGATTTTGCGGCCGCGGAAGGCGAACCGGGAGATGGCGAGCGCCGCCAGCAGCCCGACGATCATGCCGATGACGACCACGGCCAGCGACACCACCAGGCTGCGGCCCACCGGACCCCAGAAGTCGGCGATGTCCAGCGCCCGGCCGAAGTTGTCGAAGGTGAGGCCGGTCGGCAGCAGGCTCGGATCCGAGTCGATGGCGTCCTTGGCGGGCTTGAACGCCGTGTTGAGCATCCAGTAGAGCGGGAAGCCGGCGACGACGAAGACGAGGAGGCCGAGGAGGTTCCAGCCGAGCCGCGACTTGCGGCGGCCGGCTCCGACGAGCGTGCTCATTCGACCTCTCCGATCTTCAGCATCTGCCGCATGTAGACGGCGACCACGCCGAGCAGCAGCAGGACGGTGATCAGCGCGATGGCCGAGCCCTGGGCGTAGTCGTTGACCACGAACGCCCGGTCGTAGGAGTAGGTGTTGAGGACCTGGAACTCAGGCTCGGGGTGGCCGTTGCGCATGACGAACACCTGGGGGAAGACGCCCATGTCCCAGATGACCGACAGGGTCGTGAGCATCACGATGATCGGCTTGAGGACGGGCAGGGTGACATAGCGGAAGACGCCCCAGGAGCCGGCGCCGTCCAGGCGGGCGGCCTCCTCCAGCTCCCTGGGGATCTGGGTGAGACCGGCGCTGAGGGTGATGACCACGAAGGGCACGGCTCCCCAGATCACCAGCAGCATGATCACGGCCAGCCCCTCGGGGCCGCTCGCGAACCAGTTGTGGCCGATCATCTCGACGCCGGGCAGCTTGCTGAGCAGCGCGTTGAAGACACCGTAGTCGGAGTCGAAGAGCCACTTGAAGACCGTGGTGGCGACGATCACCGGCATGCCCCAGCTGGCCACCAGCACGATGTTGATGAGCATCTTCAGCCAGCCGGAGACCCGCTGGAGCAGCAGGGCGAGGGCCATGCCGATCACCATCGTGAAGACGACGGCGCCGGCGGCGAAGACCATCGTGCGCAGGACGACGGCCCAGAACTCGCCGTCGCCCAGCACCTTGGCGAAGTTGTCGAACCCGACCGTCTCGGCCGGCTGGAAGCCCCACAGCTGGGACTGGCCGAACTTCTGGAAGGACAGGGTGACCAGGCGGGCCAGCGGATAGCCCATGACCAGGGCGAGGATCAGCAGGCAGGGCGCGAGCAGCAGCCACGGCGCGGAGGCCCCGCCCGACGTGCGCTGCCCGCGGGTCCGCCGGTCCTTCGGGGGCGGCGGTGGTGCCTGCCGTGGTGGCGGCACCTTGGCGGGGGTGGTGGTGTCTGCGGCACTCATCGCGCGCTCCTCGGCGGTCCCTCAGGTCTTGACGGCGGCGGGGCTCCGCAAGCCAGGGAGCCCCGCGCGCAGGTCACTTGGTGTTGATGACCTTGTCGATCGCGGCGTCCGCGTCCTTGGCGGCGGCCTCGACGGACTTCTTGCCGGTGCCGATGCTCTGCAGCATGGTCTGCAGGATCTGCGCCTTCTCGACCTGGCCCCAGCCGGGGGCCATCGGGACGAACCAGTTGGACTCGGCCGCGGTGGCGGGGACCGCCGTCTTCGGGTCGTTCTTGAGCGTCGCGAGGTCGGTCTTGTTGTTGGGCAGGTTGCCCTTGGCCATCAGGCCCTTCTGCCCCGAAGAGCCGGTGAGGGCGTTGATCCACTCGGCGGCCAGAGCCTGCGCGTCGGACTTCACCGGCACGGCGAGGTCCGAGCCGCCCAGGAAGACGGGCATGTTCTTGCCGGACGGGCCGGGCATCACGAAGTTCTCGAGGTTGCCCTTGAGCGTGCCGGTCTTGTCGTTCTTGGGGTCCTCGGCGGTCGCGCCCTCCCAGGCCGCCGCGAAGATCATGGCGGACTTGCCCTGGCCGTAGACGATGTAACGGTCGGACTCGTCCTTGGTCTTGTCGCCGTGCATGTACGAGTCGACGACGTTCTTGAACTCGGTGAGGCCCTTGAGGGACTCGGGCGAGGAGAGGGAGGCCTTCCACTGGCCGCCGGACTCGGTGGCGATGGCGCCGCCGGCGTCGTAGACGAAGGACATGGCCGCGTACCAGTCCCGGGTGGGCTGGTACCAGGCGTTGTACTTGTCGCCCTGCTTCTTCTGGATCTTGTCCAGGGCGGCGGTGAGCTCCTTGTACGTCTTGGGCGTCGACTTCACCCCGACGGAAGCCGCCACGTCCTTGCGCCAGTTGGCGACGCGGCCGCCGGCGTAGTACGGGACCCCGTAGGTCTTGCCCTCGTAGGTGACGGAGGCCTTGAGGCCGTCCAGCCAGGCGTCGGAGTTGTCGAACCTGGCCTGGTCGAGGGGGGCGAAGGCGCCCTTGACCATGTAGCCGAGCATCTCGGTGTTGCCCATCTCGACCACGTCGGGAGTCTTGTCCGTGGCGAGGACGGCGTCGAGCTTGGCGTTCTTGTCGGGCCAGCCGTAGTACTCGTGGTTGATCTTGACGCCGGGGTGCTTCTTCTTCACCGCGGCGTCGGCGGCCTTCACCAGCTCCGGCCAGTTGTTCTGCGCGTCGACGGTGAGCCAGACGGTCAGCTCCTTGGCGTCCGCGCCCTTGTCGGAACCCCCGCCGCCCTCGCCGCCGCACGCCGCGATGGAGACCATCATTCCCGCGATACCGATCGCGGCTGTCAGCTTGCGCTTCACGCCACCCTCCTCAGGGATCCCACAACCCCCCTGGCTCCCCGCAGTGAACGTGGGGCCGGGCCTGGACCAATGGTGTAGACCAGTACGGGGAGCTTGGACCAGACCAGAAGGCCTGTCAAGGGTCGCGTTACAGCCCTGACCAGCCGTTATGCGACCTACATATGCAGGAACCTTTAAGTAAGAAGCCAGCGAAAATCCCGGCGGGCACGGCATACTGCGGGTAGACCACAGCGATTGGTGGACTAGACCAAAAGAGGCGCCGACGGTATACAAGTGGGATTGTGTCGGCAGACCCAGCCGGGAAGGCGGAGCATGAGCACCGACGTCAGCAGTGCGGAGAACGAGAACGGGGTGCCCGTCCGTACCGCGCGCGTGCCCAAGTACTACCGCCTGAAGAAACACCTGCTCGACATGACGGAGACCCAGGCGCCCGGCACGCCGGTCCCGCCCGAGCGCACCCTGGCGGCGGAGTTCGACACCTCGCGCACCACCGTGCGCCAGGCGCTGCAGGAGCTGGTCGTCGAGGGCCGGCTGGAGCGCATCCAGGGCAAGGGCACGTTCGTCGCCAAGCCGAAGGTCTCGCAGGCACTGCAACTGACCTCGTACACCGAGGACATGCGCGCCCAGGGCCTCGAACCCACCTCACAGCTGCTGGACATCGGCTACATCACCGCCGACGACCGCCTGGCCGGGCTGCTCGACATCACGCCCGGCGGACGCGTGCTGCGCATCGAGCGCCTGCGCATGGCCAACGGCGAGCCGATGGCGATCGAGACCACGCACCTCAGCGCGAAGCGCTTCCCGGCGCTGCGGCGCTCGCTGGTGAAGTACACGTCCCTCTACACGGCGCTGGCCGAGGTCTACGACGTCCACCTCGCTGAGGCCGAGGAGACCATCGAGACGTCCCTGGCCACCCCGCGCGAGGCCGGCCTGCTCGGCACGGACGTGGGGCTGCCGATGCTGATGCTCTCCCGGCACTCGCTGGACCGGAGCGGCCAGCCGGTGGAGTGGGTGCGGTCGGTCTACCGGGGCGACCGGTACAAGTTCGTGGCGAGACTGAAGCGGCCCGCCGACTAGGGGCACCCAGAGCGCTTCCGCCACTGCTGAGGCCTGGTTTCGGTTGGGTACCGCATTGCGGACGAGGGGTTCCGCTATCGGCACGCCCTGACCTAGATTGCCTGCGCATTACACAGGTGATCACCAAGGGGACGGAGCCGCCTGATGTCGCAAGCCCCAGAAGCCAGTGGAGGGCCGGTGGTGACGCCCCTGCGCGTCGTCATCGCCGTCTGCCTCATAGCGCCGTTCGTGGCCATGCTGTGGGTCGGCTCGTACGCCAAGACCGACCCGGCCTTCATCGGGATCCCGTTCTTCTACTGGTACCAGATGGCGTGGGTGCTCATCTCCACCGTCCTGACGATGATCGCCTACAAGCTGTGGCAGCGTGACCAGCGCGCCCGCTCGGCCGCGAAGGGCGGTGCGTCGCAGTGAAGGACGGCGTGAACGGCGTCGCGCTCGGCGTCTTCATCTTCTTCTTCCTGGCCGTGACGGTCATGGGCTTCCTGGCCGCGCGCTGGCGCAAGGCCGAGAACGAGCACAGCCTGGACGAATGGGGCCTGGGCGGCCGGTCGTTCGGCACCTGGATCACCTGGTTCCTGCTCGGCGGCGACCTGTACACGGCGTACACCTTCGTCGCCGTGCCGGCGGCGATCTACGCGGCGGGCGCGGCCGGCTTCTTCGCCGTGCCGTACACGATCCTGGTTTACCCGCTGATCTTCACCTTCCTGCCCCGCCTGTGGTCGGTGTCGCACAAGCACGGCTACGTCACGACGTCCGACTTCGTGCGCGGCCGCTTCGGCTCGAAGGGCCTGTCGCTGGCGGTGGCCGTGACCGGCATCCTGGCGACGATGCCGTACATCGCGCTCCAGTTGGTCGGCATCCAGGCCGTGCTGGACGTGATGGGCGTCGGCGGCGGCGAGAACACCCACTGGTTCATCAAGGACCTGCCCCTGCTGATCGCGTTCGGCGTGCTGGCGGCGTACACGTACTCCTCGGGTCTGCGGGCCCCCGCGCTCATCGCGTTCGTGAAGGACACGCTGATCTACATCGTCATCGCGGTGGCGATCATCTACATCCCGATCAAGCTGGGCGGCTTCGACGAGATCTTCGCCAAGGCCGGTGAGGCGTACAGCCAGACCAACCCGGCGACGGGCGCGCCGCGCGGTGCGCTGACACCGGCCGAGCCGGGCCAGTGGACGTACGCCACGCTGGCGTTGGGCTCCGCCCTGGCGCTGTTCATGTACCCGCACTCGATCACGGCGACGCTGTCCTCGAAGAGCCGTGAGGTGATCCGCCGCAACACCACGATCCTGCCGCTGTACTCGCTGATGCTGGGTCTGCTGGCGCTGCTCGGGTTCATGGCGATCGCGGCCGGCATCAAGGTGCAGAACGGGCAGCTGGCGATTCCGCAGCTGTTCGAGACGATGTTCCCGGACTGGTTCGCGGGCGTGGCGTTCGCGGCGATCGGCATCGGCGCGCTGGTGCCCGCGGCCATCATGTCCATCGCGGCCGCGAATCTCTTCACCCGCAACATCTACAAGGACTTCATCAAGCCGGACGCCACTGCGGCGCAGGAGACCAAGGTCTCCAAGCTGGTCTCCCTGCTGGTGAAGGTCGGCGCGCTGGCCTTCGTCCTCACCATGGACAAGACGGTCGCCATCAACTTCCAGCTGCTGGGCGGCATCTGGATCCTGCAGACCTTCCCGGCCCTGGTCGGCGGCCTGTTCACCCGCTGGTTCCACCGCTGGGCGCTGCTCGCCGGCTGGGCGGTCGGCATGATCTACGGCACGGTCGCCGCGTACGGCGTCGCCTCGCCGACGCAGAAGCACTTCGGCGGCTCCGCGAAGGAGATTCCGGGCATCGGCGAGATCGGCTACATCGGCCTCACGGCGTTCGTCCTGAACGTGGTGGTGACGGTGGTCCTGACCTTCGTCCTGAAGGCCCTGAAGGCCCCCGACGGCGTCGACGAGACCAAGCCGGAGGACTACACGGCGGACGCGGGCGACCCGGGGGTCCAGGTGGAGCTTCCGCCTGCGACCGCGGGATCCGCGCACTGAGTCCTGCACAGCGGGGGCGGGCCGTCGGGGGATCCCGGCGGCCCGTCGTCGTATCCTCCCAGGGGCACACCTACCCCGTGCCCTAGTCGCGCGTGCGTGTGGCCATGGCATGCCAGAAGCGGTCCAGTTCGCGGACGCGCATGCTCACCCAGGGCGGTGTCTTCCGGCGCAGCAGCCTCGGGAACCAGCGGCGCAGGCGTCCGGGCAGCAGAGCCTGCTGCTGGCGGCAGAACGGCTCCCGGATCTCTCCATGGGGCACGCCCCGTGACGGGTACGGGCAGAGTCGGAACTGCAGTCGGGCAGGCATGTGGTGCCGGGCTGGGGCGGGGTCGCGGTACCGGGCCGCAGCGGTTCGCGGTTCGTACGGAGACACGGCGGAAGCGGCATGCCGGACTGCTCCGCGCGGATCATGCGCTCCTCGACCTCGTCGGGGCGCCCGTCCCTTCTTCGGGCGGGTGGTGCCTCGGGCCTCAAGACGGATGGTCAGACTGTGCCAGTGGCCGACGAAGCCGCGGCTGGTCCACTTTGCCGCCCGGCGCAGATCACTGTCACCGTCGGCGCGTTGCGCGGCCGCTCCTTGCCCGGCGTGCGACGGACGGCCCTCGTCATGGCGTTTGCTCCCTCCGAGAGGGTTCCCGCTGCGGAGGATCTGACGGGCGCCGGCACCTACTTCCATGGAAAGCACTCCAAGGCGCCCCGCAACCCGGTGGGACATGCCCCGAGGGATCACTCTCCTCATCCATCAGCTGACGCTCCGACACCACCGCGACACAACATCTGGGGGTGCCGACCGAGCCCGGCACAAGATGTATGCTCATGCTCGCTGTCGCCGCAGGGGAATCCGGTGGGAATCCGGAACTGTCCCGCAACGGTGTACCCATGCCCATATAGGCGCACGGGAGTCAGTCCGAGGACCTGCCGACAGCGCACCCGGCCACCCGGCCGGTGTGCCCTGACGTCCGGGCCTCGTGGAATGGGCCGGTGGACGCGACGCCGCGTGCGCTCGTGTGCTGCCCCCCGCCCTCGACGAGGCCCCGTGCCGAGCGAGGGAGAGCCCCACGTGACCATCGCGCCAGCCGAACCGGTCTCAGCCGCCGAGGAGGAGCACGACGCTCCCGGTACCGCGCTGCTGCGGACCCTGACCGAGCTGACCGCCGACCTCCCCGACGCCGACCCCGGCCGGGTCGCCGCCGCCGCGCTGCGCGGCCGGTCCGCCGCCGCGGACGAAGCGGAGTTGCGGGGGCTTGCGACGGAGGCCGCGGCCGGTCTGATCTCCGAGGACCCCGCCTACTCCCGGCTGGCCGCCCGGCTGCTGACCATCGGCATCCGCGAGGAGGCCGCCTCGCAGGGCGTCACGTCCTTCACCGAGTCCGTGGCGGTCGGCCACCGCGAGGGCCTCATCGCCGACCGGACCGCCGAGTTCGTACGGCTGCACGCGGCCCGGCTCGACGCCCTGATCGACACCGGCGCCGACGACCGCTTCGGCTACTTCGGCCTGCGCACGCTGCACAGCCGCTATCTGCTCCGGCACCCGATCACCCGCAAGGTGGTCGAGACACCCCAGCACTTCATGCTGCGGGTGGCGAGCGGCCTCGCCGAGGACGACACCACCCGCGCGCTGGAGGAGGTGGCGTCCCTGTACGGGCTCATGAGCCGCCTCGACTACCTCCCCTCCTCCCCCACCCTCTTCAACTCGGGCACCCGGCACCCGCAGATGTCGTCCTGTTACCTCCTCGACTCCCCCAAGGACGAGCTGGACTCCATCTACGACCGGTACCACCAGGTGGCCAGGCTGTCGAAGCACGCCGGGGGCATCGGGGTCGCCTACTCCCGCATCCGCGCCCGCGGTTCGCTGATCCGCGGCACCAACGGGCACTCCAACGGCATCGTCCCGTTCCTGAAGACCCTCGACGCCTCGGTCGCCGCGGTGAACCAGGGCGGCCGGCGCAAGGGCGCGGCGGCGGTCTACCTGGAGACCTGGCACGCCGACATCGAGGAGTTCCTGGAGCTGCGCGACAACACCGGCGAGGACGCCCGCCGCACGCACAACCTGAACCTGGCGCACTGGGTGCCGGACGAGTTCATGCGGCGCGTGAACGCCGACGCGCAGTGGTCGCTGTTCTCCCCCTCGGACGTGCCCGAGCTGGTCGACCTGTGGGGCGAGGAGTTCGACGCCGCGTACCGGGCGGCCGAGGCGAAGGGCCTGGCGAGGAAGACCCTGCCGGCCCGTGAGCTGTACGGCCGCATGATGCGCACCCTCGCGCAGACCGGCAACGGCTGGATGACCTTCAAGGACGCCGCCAACCGCACCGCCAACCAGACGGCCGAGCCGGGTCACGTCGTCCACTCCTCCAACCTCTGCACGGAGATCCTGGAGGTCACCAGCGACGGGGAGACCGCGGTCTGCAACCTGGGCTCGGTCAACCTGGGTTCCTTTGTCGACACATCGACCGGCGACCTGGACTGGGAGCGGCTGGACGAGACCGTCCGTACGGCCGTGACGTTCCTCGACCGGGTCGTCGACATCAACTTCTACCCGACCGAGCAGGCGGGCCGCTCCAACGCCCGCTGGCGCCCGGTCGGCCTCGGTGCGATGGGCCTCCAGGACGTCTTCTTCAAGCTGCGCCTGCCCTTCGACTCGCCCGAAGCCAAGGCCCTCTCCACCCGCATCGCCGAGCGGATCATGCTCGCCGCGTACGAGGCCTCCGCCGACCTGGCCGAGCGCCCCCGAACACCTACGACAAGCTCCGGTGCAGGGGGGACCCCCATCGGCCCGCTGCCGGCCTGGGAGAAGACCCGTACGGCCCGGGGCGTGCTGCACCCCGACCACTACGACGTCGAGCTCACCTGGCCGGAGCGCTGGGCGGCCCTGCGCGAGCGCATCGCCACGACCGGCATGCGCAACTCCCTGCTCCTCGCGATCGCCCCCACGGCCACCATCGCCTCGATCGCGGGCGTGTACGAGTGCATCGAGCCGCAGGTGTCCAACCTGTTCAAGCGCGAGACGCTGTCGGGCGAGTTCCTCCAGGTCAACTCCTACCTGGTGGACGAGCTGAAGCGGCTCGGCGTGTGGGACGCCCGCAGCCGGGAGGCCCTGCGCGAGGCCAGCGGCTCGGTGCAGGACTTCGCCTGGATCCCCGAGGACGTGCGCGCCCTCTACCGCACGGCGTGGGAGATCCCACAGCGCGGCCTGATCGACATGGCGGCGGCCAGGACCCCGTTCCTGGACCAGTCCCAGTCCCTGAACCTGTTCCTGGAGACGCCGACCATCGGCAAGCTCTCCTCCATGTACGCCTACGCCTGGAAGTCCGGGCTGAAGACGACGTACTACCTGCGCTCGCGCCCGGCGACCCGCATCGCCCGCGCCGCCCAGGCCACCGTCCCCGCGCAGACGACCCCGGACCCCGAAGCGGTCGCCTGCTCCCTGGAAAACCCCGAGTCCTGCGAGGCCTGCCAGTAATGAGCACCCAGAACCTTCTCGACCCCGGCTTCGAGCTCACCCTGCGCCCCATGCGCTACCCGGACTTCTACGAGCGCTACCGGGACGCCATCAAGAACACCTGGACCGTGGAGGAGGTCGACCTCCACTCGGACGTCACCGACCTCGCCAAGCTGTCACCGGCGGAGCAGCACCTGATCGGCCGGCTGGTCGCCTTCTTCGCCACGGGCGACTCGATCGTCGCGAACAACCTGGTGCTGACGCTGTACAAGCACATCAACTCCCCCGAGGCGCGGCTGTATCTGAGCCGTCAGCTCTTCGAGGAGGCCGTGCACGTCCAGTTCTACCTGACGCTGCTCGACACCTATCTGCCCGACCCGGAGGACCGCGCGGCGGCCTTCTCGGCCGTGGAGAACATCCCGTCCATCCGGGAGAAGGCCTCGTTCTGCTTCACGTGGATGGACTCGGTGGACAAGCTGGACCGGCTGGAGACCCAGGCCGACCGGCGCCGGTTCCTGCTCAACCTGATCTGCTTCGCGGCGTGCATCGAGGGCCTGTTCTTCTACGGCGCCTTCGCGTACGTCTACTGGTTCCGCAGCCGGGGCCTGCTGCACGGCCTGGCCACCGGCACCAACTGGGTGTTCCGCGACGAGACGATGCACATGTCCTTCGCCTTCGACGTGGTCGACACCGTCCGCAAGGAGGAGCCGGAGCTGTTCGACGACCGGCTCCAGCAGGAGGTGACGGACATGCTCCGGGAGGCCGTCGAGGCCGAGCTGCAGTTCGCGCGCGACCTGTGCGGTGACGGCCTGCCGGGCATGAACACCGAGTCGATGCGGCAGTACCTGGAGTGCGTCGCCGACCAGCGGCTCACCCGCCTCGGCTTCGCTCCGGTCTACGGCTCGGAGAACCCCTTCTCCTTCATGGAGCTCCAGGGGGTTCAGGAGTTGACCAACTTCTTCGAGCGACGGCCCTCCGCATACCAGGTGGCGGTGGAGGGCACCGTCGACCTGGACGAGGACTTCTGAGCCGGAAGCTCTCCGCGGGCCTCCTGAGCCTCCCGGATCTGCCGGTCGATGCGCCGCTCGCGCACCAGGCCGATCACGGACGGGAGGATCAGGAGCACCAGGATCCCTAGTGTGGCGGTCAGTCCGATCAGTGCTTCGATCTGGTTCGTGTTCATGGACACCACTGTCGCGCCGATCGCTCCTTACCGTCAGTGGCAGTACTGCCGTAGACCCTCGAATTACTGCCAACGGCGAGGCACACTGGATCCATGCTGCAGAACGTGGCCGTCGCCCTCCTCGACGGCGTGAACCCCTTCGAACTCGGTGTGGTGTGCGAAGTCTTCGGCACGGACCGGAGCGACGAGGGCCTGCCGGTCTACGACTTCGCGGTCGCCTCGGCCGAGGGCCCGGTGCTGCGGATGAACTCGGGCTTCTCGCTCCAGGTGGAGCACGGTCTCGAGCGGCTGGAGACGGCCGACCTGATCGCCGTGCCCGCGGGGCACAGCTACGCGTCCCGGGACTTCCCGCCTGAGCTGCTGGACGCCCTGCGCGGCGCGGTCGACCGCGGCGCGCGGGTGCTGAGCGTCTGCTCCGGTGTCTTCGTGCTGGCCGCGGCCGGACTGCTGGACGGCCGCCGGTGCGCCACGCACTGGAAGCACGCGAAGGACCTCGCCCGGCTGTACCCGCAGGTGGTCGTCGAGCCGGACGTGCTCTACGTCGACGAGGATCCGGTGATCACCTCCGCGGGCACGGCCGCCGGCATCGACGCATGCCTCCACCTGGTGCGCAAGGAGCAGGGCACCGAGGTCGCCAACAAGATCGCCCGGCGGATGGTGGTGCCGCCGCACCGCGACGGCGGCCAGGCCCAGTACATCGAGCGCCCGCTCCCCCAGCCCGAGGGCGACACGATCGGCGAGGTGCTGGCGTGGATGGAGCGCCATCTCGACGAGGAGGTGACCGTCGAGCAGCTCGCCGCCCACGCCCTCATGTCTCCGCGCACCTTCGCCCGCCGTTTCCAGCAGGAGACCGGGACCACTCCCTACCGCTGGATCCTGCGCCAGCGCGTGCTGCTGGCCCAGCGGCTGCTGGAGGCGACGGACGAGACCATGGACGCGATCGCCGGCCGAACGGGGTTCGGCAACGCGGCCACACTGCGCCACCACTTCGTCCGGGCGGTCGGGACGACCCCGAACGCCTACCGGCGGACGTTCAGGGGTCCCGAGGCGGCCTGAGCCCGGGTGCCCTCACCTCGCCACCGGCCGCACCCGCAGGTCGTGCGGCCGCAGCGTGATCCCGACGCGCGTGGCGTCCTTCGACCCCGCCACCTGCTCGAAGCGGTACCGCGTGGCCAGCGCCGCCGTGACCAGCGTCAGCTGGGCCATGGAGAAGTGGTCGCTGGGGCACTTGCGGTTGCCGACGCTGAAGGGGCTCATGGCGTGCTTCGGGATGTCCTTGACCCGGTCCGGGAGCCAGCGGTCGGGGTCGAACTCCAGGTGCCGCTCGTACGACTTCGGGTCGCGCTGGATCGCGTACGGGCTGTAGATGATGTCCGCCCCGGACGGAATACTGTATCCACCGAGTTCCGTGTCCCGCACCGCCCGACGGGTCAGAATCCAGACGGCCGGGCTCAAACGCATGGACTCGACGACGACATTGTTGGTGTGCCTGAGTCGTCGGACGTCTGCGAATGCCACCGGCCTCCCACCGGTGACGGCTTGCACTTCGGCATGCACCCGGTCGGCGTGTTCGGGGTGCTCCGCGAGCATATGCAACAGCCACATGATCGTGGAGGCGATGGTTTCGCTGCCGGGGGTGAGGATCGCGACGACCTGATCGTGGATCTCCTGTTCCCCGATCGGGTCGCCATTCTCGTCCTTCGCCTCCAGCAATGCCGTCAGCAAATCGTCCGGCTTTTGACCGGATGCCCGGCGCTCGGCGACGATCTCGTCGACGAGGAGATGCAAATCGGCCAATGCCCGGTTGAATTCGCGATTGGCCGGGAGCGGCAGGTTGTAGAGCGGTCCGAGCGGGACCACCATCCGCCGGTACATGCCACGGAAGACGGTGGCGAGGGCGACGCACAGCCGCTCCGCCCGCTCGTCCATGTACTCGCCACGCAGCAGACAGCGGGCCGCGATGCGCACGGCCACCCGGAAGGACTCGGACGTGCAGTCGATCGTCTCGCCGGGCTTCCAGCGCTCGGTGAGCGCGTGTGCCTCCTCCTCCATGATCGGGCCGTAGCCGGGGATCGCGTCGAGCCGGAAGGCGGGCTGGATGGTGCGCCGCTGGCGCCGGTGGCGCGGGCCGTTGGCCGTGGCCACGCCCTTCTTGCCGAGCAGGCCCTCCAGGGACTCCCACAGCGGCCCGGCGATGATGAAGTCGTTGCTCAGCGCCAGGGCGCCGGTCAGGGACGGGGCGGTGACCGCGTACACCGTCTTCGGCCCGAGCTTCAGCCGCACGACGTCGCCGTGCTCGCGCAGCCGGGACATGAAGGCCAGCGGATCGCGGGCCAGCTTCCAGCCGTGCCCGAGCACGGGGACACCGCCGCCCGCCCGGGGCGGCTCGCGCAGTTCCACGGCCGTCGGGGTTTCGGGCTGCACAGACTCGACGGTCATTTCTCACCTGCCGCTTCGTTGTTGACGTACGGGGGCGTCGACCGGTCGTCCCAGTTGTCGACCATGTACCGGCCGGACTCGTGGTGGAACCAGTAGACGGAGCTGAACCAGTTCCGCATATTGCTCAGGCAGGCCCGCACGGCGGCGCTCAGTTCCTTTCCCCGCACAGATCCGTCGGCGAGGCCGTCGGCGAACCGCAATGCTTCCTGCTCGACATCGAGGAAATCGGTGATGCTTTTCTCGACTCGGCGCCTGACTTCCACGACGGCCTGTTCCAGAGTCAGCCCCTCATGGGTGATGAGACTGATTCCGAGATTGTGCACCTCATCGCCCGCGATTTCCTTCGGGAGTGAGCACAGGTCGTTGTACCAGGCGGCGAATTCCTGGCTCAGCAGCGCCGCCCGCCGATACGCCGGGTGTTTCCTGACGACGTCGGGAAGTTCACAGTCGGCCGTCGTCTCCAGCAGGTCCGTCCATATCCAGTGAGCGAAGGTGAGCCGGCGCAGTTGCAGGTATTCCTCGACCGTCGGGACGATTCCCCGGGTGCGATTGTGGAACTCCCGATCGTACGCGTCGATCACCGCGTGGAAGTGCCGGGCGAACCGGAGGTTCCACGTCTGGGGCAGGAACGCGTACAGCCGCAGCACGCTGTCCGCGAACCCGGCGACCAGTGGGTCCTCGTGGTGCAGGTGCTCTCCGGGGGAGTCGAGGGCCACGTGCAGCCGGTCCCTCAGCCGCCGCCAGGCGACAGGACGGCCGTGCACGATGTCGCGGTCGTGGCGGTCGTCCCAGACGAAGAACCACGCGCTGTAGTCGGCGATCGCCTGCATGACCTCGTCGGAGGCGCCGATGTAGTACCCGGCCATGAGGTCGGTGTAGCAAAGGCCGTCGGCATATTCCTCCACCTTGTCCGCCGGCATGAGCCGCTTTTCCAGCAGCCAGGCCCGGGTCTTCTCCTGGCACTTCGGCCAATACGGGTGGAGTTGCCGGGGAAACTCCGCCTCGATCGCCGGGAGAGAGAGCGACGGTGGAACTGCGATCGTGACCGGTGTCGATGTGGTGCCGTGTGACAAAGCATGCACGAACTAACCCCTCTCAGCCGCCAGTTGGCGCGGGCGCCCCTCCCTTCGTGCCGGGCGTGCGCCGTTGCATACCCCGCTCATCCCATTCAGCACTACAACTGACCGTTCTGGGAACGCATTTGCTTCATTCGCTACCCCACAGTGCCGGGAACCTCCCTCTGTGTGACTACCGGCGGATCACCTGGAGAGCAGAAGCGAGCGAACGGGCGACGGACAGTCGAACGACACAGCTGCACGGCGCCTGTTCGGGGTGGGGAACCCGAACAGACGCCGTGCGCCTGGTGAGGCTGAGGTCTCAGTCGTTGGCCACGACCGGGTAGCGGGGCTCGTTCTCGGCCATCTGCCGCAGGGCGTCCTTGCGTTCGCGCTTGGAGAGCCGGTCGATGTACAGGTAGCCGTACAGGTGGTCCGTCTCGTGCTGCAAACACCGTGCAAAGTATCCGGTGCCGCGCACCTTGATCGGGTTGCCCTTCTCGTCCTGCCCGGTCACCTCGGCGTAGTCCGGCCGGGCGAGCGGGGCGTACGCCGTGGGCACCGACAGGCAGCCCTCGTTGCTGTCGTCCAGGCGGCGCTTGTCGGCGGGCAGCTCGACGAGCTCGGGGTTGCAGACGACGCCGGTGTGCCGGACGCCCTCGTCGTCGGGGCAGTCGTAGACGAAGACCTTCGCGTCGACGCCGATCTGGTTGGCGGCGAGGCCCACGCCCTCGGCGGTGCGCTGGCTGGCGAACATGTCCGCGACGAGCTGCTGGAACTCCTCGCCGAAGTCGGTGACGTCCTTGCACTCCTTGTGCAGCACCGGGTTCCCGACGACCGTGATCGGCCGCGAGGTCCCCCGCTCCCGCCAGGCAGCCTCGCGCTCCTCGCAGTCCTCCGTGTCGATCACGTACCCCTCGTCATCGACGGGGAGCACGCCCGCGCGCTGCTGATCGGTGTCCTGCTGAGCCATGACGTCCGTACGCCTTCCTGAACAAATCCAACCCGGGATGCTGATACAGGGTACGGGGAAGGCGCCCCCTGAGGGGCGCGGGGAACCGCGCGGACAACCACGACGCAGCCGCACCCGGCAACGGCGCTAACAGACCTCCTCCAGATCCCGCCAGTCACGGGAATCCGGACTGTCCGCCACCCACCCGTCCAGCAACCCCCGGACCAGCGCAGCCGGCGCTGCCAACCCGCACTCCCGCTCGGGAACCCACAGCTGCCCGTCCGTCCGGTGCCCCAGCGGCCCGGGATGCCCCGGCTCACTGTGATCGTGCGGATCGAGATGCTCCCCGTCGCCCTCGTCCGACGGCATCCGGGACTCCGAGCACATCCGGCACAGCAACCGCACCGACGAGGACCAGTCCTCCGCGGCGAACCCGGCGTCCGCGGCCAGCTGCTCCAGCGCGTCCCGGTCCGCCTCCGTCGCCGCCTCCAGCAGCACCACCCACGTCGGCACCGGCGACGGCGCCCACAGCTCGATCTCGTCGAACACCGGGTACGTGTGCCCGGCGGCGGTCGTCCGCTCCCCGTGCGGCACCCCGTCGTGCAGGACGACCTCTCCCCAGCGCCGCCCGGACGACGGCAGCGGGATGGACAGCACCTCGATCCGCGCGGGATCCAGCCGCCGCCCCCACACGACCTCGGCCTCCCCCTCCGGGGACAGCCGTACGGCCGCGCTGCCGAGGTCCATGCCGAGGGGCTCACCGGAGTCGTTGGCCGCCCCGGGCACCCGCAGCCCGTAGGCCTGCCAGGCGCGCCGGGCCAGCGGCCAGTCCTGGAGCGCGGTCGCGGCGATACCGACGTTCCACCAGTCGGGCGCGCCGGTGTCACGGTCGAGCAGCGCCACGGCCCTGAGTCCGGCCGCCCGCGCCTGCTCCCAGTCGTGCCGGAACTTGTGCAGCAGCGCGAGGTTGAACCAGGACTCGGAAAGCCAGGGCTCCAGATCGGCGGCACGTGTCAACAGTGCGCCTGCGTCCTCGTACCGGCCGTCGCCGATGAGGGTGAACGCCCGGTCCGTGGCCTGCCGCCAGGAGGCGGAGGGCCGGTGCCGTCCCTTGCCGAAGATCCTCACGATTCCCGCCTGCCAGTTCCGTGCGGTGGGCTGGCCGTAGCTGTGTTTCGAGCCCCCGGACACCTTCTCCTTCGCATCCAACCACGTACGGCCTCGAGGGCGCTCATTACCCATGGGTTACCCAGCCACGGGCAGGGTCAGACTGCTCCTTGCCAGTACGCGGGCCAGTGATTCCACCACCTCCGGGGCGTACGTCCCGGCGGTGGCGAGCCGGAGTTCCTCCAGCGCCGTCAGCGGCCCGCCGGGCCCTCCTTCCCGGGACTTCTCCTCGTACGCGTTCACGGCCCGGACGATTCGCGCGGCGAGCGGCTGCTCGGCGTAGGGGTCGGCCTGCCGTTCCACGACCACGGCCACCGCCTCGTCGACGCCCGTCTGCCGTACGACGGCTCCGCCGAGCAGGGCGATCCGCCGCTGCTCCGCGGCGGGCAGCGCGGCGGTGGCGCCCGACGGAACGGGGTCGACGAGGCTCAACTGGCCGATGTCGTGCATGAGCGCGGCGTACTCCAGCACGGCGAGCTCGGGCTCGGTCAGCCCCAGGTCACGCCCCACCGCCTTGCTGACCACGGCGACGCGCCGGGCGTGCCCGGCCGGGGTGTATCCGGCGACCTCGGTGGCCCGGGCGAGGGAGGCGATGGTCTGCCGGTAGGTCGCCCGGACGGCGGCGTACCGGCGGAACGCCATCTGGGCGAGCAGCAGCGGCACGGAGAAGACGGGCAGCGCCCACAGCCCCACCACGGCGACCGCCAGCGCCATCACCGCCCCGGTCGCGATGACGGCGGACCCGATGCCGTACACGGCCCGCAGCTCGTCCCGCAGCGCCGGCCCGAAGGGCCAGCCGGTGCGGGTGTGGGCCAGGGCGGCGGCGAACACCGCGTCGCACCATGCGGTCAGGGACAGCAGCGCGAGGAGCAGCAGGGCGTAGGCGGGACCGCCCCAGTCGTCGAACATGCCCCGGTTGTACGGAGGCTGGAAGCACACGGCGACGAATCCGACGGTGAGCACGCGGCGCGCCAGGTGGTCGAGGGTGGGCCCCTGCCCGCGCGCGACGTGCGGGACGCTGCCGAGCAGGGAGGCGGCCAGCACGACGGCGACGACCTGGGCGGGGCCGTGGTGGGTGGCCCGTCCGCCGGCTTCCCCGAGCAGGGCGTAGGAGAGGGCCGCGGCGGCCCCGAGGGGTGCCGGCTCCCGGACCCGGGCGCCGTTGCGCCGGGTGAGCTCGCCGACGGTGACGAGGACGCCGAAGGCGAGGGCGACCCGGGGTTCGGCCAGGCCGTGGTGGAAGGTGACGGCGAGGGAGCCGGTCGCCAAGAGGGCGGCGCAGGCGTGGACGAGGCTGAGGAGCGGTGGCGGCCGGTGGGCGCTCATCGGTGCGCTCCCGGACGGCCGGCCAGGCGGGTGCCGGGCGGGGGCACGCGGGACGGGCGGGTCTCCTCCTCGTCGGCGGTCACGGCGGGGTGCCATCCCGTGCGCCCGACGGCCTCGACGAGCGCCGCGACCATCACCGGGTCGAACTGGCTGCCCGCGCAGCGCTCCAGCTCCGCCAGGGCCACGGAGACGGGCCGGGCCCTGCTGTAGCTGCGGGTGGAGGTCATGGCGTCGAAGGCGTCCGCGACGGCCACGACCCGTGCGGACTCGGGGATCTGACGGCCCACCAGGCCGTAGGGGTAGCCGCTGCCGTCGAGCCGCTCGTGATGGTGCAGCACGGCGGCGCGGGCCTCGCCGAGGAAGCCGATGCCGCGCACCATCTCGTGCCCGTACTCCGGGTGCAGCTCGATCACCCGCCGCTCCTCGGGTGTCAGCGGCCCGTCCTTCCTGAGCAGCCGGGTGGGCACGCCCAGCTTGCCCACGTCGTGCAGGATCCCGGCGAAGCGGAGCACCTCCACGCGATCGTCGGCCATGCCCAGCTCGCGCGCGATCATCATGGAGGCCTGCCCGACGCGCTCGCTGTGCCCGCGGGTGTACCCGTCCTTGATGTCGACGGCCTGCACCAGCGCCCGGATGGTCGCCTGATGGGCGGCGCGTTCCCGGTGGTACTGCGCGAACGCCCACCACGAGACACACATGGGCAGCAGGACGAGCAGCGCCGAGACGGGCCCGTAGGGGCTGCGCCACAGGACGGCCATCATCAGCCCGGCGAGGCCGTGCACGACGATCGGGGCGAGCGAGCGGGCCACCAGGCCACGCCAGGCCCGTCGTACCGGCACCCGCTCCGCCACGGCCAGGATGCCGCCGTCGAGCAGCGCGAGCACCAGGCAGAACGCCAGCACGGCCGCTCCGGCCGGACCGAGGGCGTACGGGACGTCGCCCGCCGCGACCGCGTCCCGCCCGCCGAGCAGCCGGTGCACCTCGGCCGCGGCCCGCACCCCGAGGACGAGCTGTGCGGCCCGCCAGACGCGCCGCAGCGCCACGGGCCGCTGCGTGACCTGCGAGAGCAGTGCGCCGGGCACGACCACCAGCGCCGCGACGGGCGCCGGCAACAGGAAGGCGCCGGCGAGCAGAACGGGGTAGAAGGTCCCGGCCGGGTGCGAGATCCCCACGAACCGGGACCGGGCCACGCGCTCACACCCCGCGTACAGCGCCGCGAGCAGCGCGGCCGCCCACCAGGGCGCGCGGACGCCCGGCAGGGGCAGCAGGCAGAGCAGCGCGGCCATGACGGCACCGGCGATGTAGACACGTGCCCGTGCCGGTACCGCTTCCATGAGCCCCTCCCCCGGCCATGTCCGTCAGGCATCGGAGCCTAGGGCGGCGGCAGGGGGGTTGGTGGGGCGACAACCCGCGCATTAGCACGTTCGAGTGACGTGTTCGAGGGTGACTACCCCTGCAGAGGCGGGGTAGTTGAAACGCGCAGGAGTGTCAGGACTCCTGTGGCGTGGCGGGCGAGGCCGTGACGTCCTGCTCGGGGACGGCCTGGCCGGAGCGGATCAGGTCGATCCGCCCCATGACCTTGTCCCGCAGGTCGCCCGGCACGTCGTCGTGCCCGCAGCAGCGCTTGACGAGCTTCTTCACGGCCTGCTCGAGCCCGTACTTCTCCAGGCAGGGCGAGCACTCCTCGAAGTGGTGCTCGAACTTCACGCAGTCCGAGTCCGGCATCTCACGGTCGAGGAACTCGTAGAGATGATCGAGGATTTCGCTGCAATCCGTCTCGTGCGGCTCTCCGCAGCTCATGACCCCGAGCCTTTCGCTTCGTTCGACTCTCCGGCACCGGCCGGGACCATCCCGCGGTCACGGGCGTAGTCCTCCAGCATGCCGCGCAGCTGACGGCGGCCCCGGTGCAGCCGGGACATCACCGTACCGATGGGTGTCCCCATGATGTCGGCGATCTCCTTGTAGGCAAACCCCTCGACGTCCGCGAGATAGACGGCGATGCGGAACTCCTCGGGGATGGCCTGGAGCGCCTGCTTCACGTCCGAGTCGGGCAGGTGGTCGAGCGCCTGCGACTCCGCGGAGCGCAAGCCCGTCGACATGTGCGACTCGGCGCGGGCGAGCTGCCAGTCCTCGATCTCCTCGGCCGCGGAGCGCTGAGGTTCGCGCTGCTTCTTGCGGTACGAGTTGATGAAGGTGTTGGTGAGGATCCGGTACAGCCACGCCTTGAGGTTGGTGCCCTCACGGAACTGGTGGAAGGACGCGTACGCCTTGGCGTACGTCTCCTGCACCAGGTCCTCGGCGTCGGCCGGGTTGCGCGTCATGCGCAGCGCGGCCGAGTACATCTGGTCGAGGAACTCGAGCGCGTCCCGCTCGAAGCGCGCACTGCGCTCCGCGGCCGTCTCCGCGCCCGTGCCGCCCTGGCCCTCGGGCTGCTCCGACCGGCCGTTTTCGGTCCCTGCGTCGGTCCCAGTGACCGGACCCACCTCCTCGAGTGTTCTCGTGAGACCGGGACCGGTCTCACCCGAATCGGAGGATAGACGACGATCCGGTCCGCCCGCCGCCCGAACAGGGGCGGTCCTGGCCGCGTGCAGCACCGTCCAGTCCAGGTCGGCGCGGCTGCTGCGGGTCGGGCAGATGGTCGAACCCATGCGGCGGACTTCCTCTCCTATGACGTCGGCGCTGGTCTGCAGCACATACGTCCCGCACAACAGTGACCGCCGCCCCGGCATTCCCGAAGCTTTACCCGAGTGACCCGGTCCACTCCACGACCGCGTCCGTGATGACCGCCACGGCCGCGTCCTGCGAGATGTCCGCACGCTTCGGCACGGCGAAGCCATGATCCCCGTACGGGATCTCCACGAGCGCGTACGTCCCCTCGGGGAACTCCGCCGGCTTCCCGAACGGGTCGTTGCCGCCCTGCACGACCAGGGTGGGCACCCCGGAGCCCAGCAGCTCGTCGGCGCGGGACTTCTCCGGCTTGCCCGGGGGGTGGAGCGGGAAGCTGAGCGCGAGCACGGCGTGGGCGCCCAGCCCGGTCGCGGTGCGGCAGGCCACCCGGGCCCCGGCGCTGCGCCCGCCGGAGATCACCGGCAGCCCGGACTTCGCCAGCGCGGGCCAGATGCCGCGCCAGCCGGCGTCCAGGGTCTTCGGCGCGGGTGCCAGCTTCTTCCCGGCCACCCGCCAGGGCTGCTCCACCCGGGCGACGGTCACGCCGTGGGCGGGCAGGACCTCGGCCAGGGCGGTCAGGTCGCGGGCCTCGATGCCGCCGCCCGCGCCGTGGCTGACGGCGAGGACCAGCCGGGCCTTCTTCGCCTGGTGCCAGGTGATACGGGCGGTTCCGGCCTCGGTCTCGACGGTCTCGGTGGTCGTGCGGGCCGTCTTCGTCACATGCGTCACGTCAGAAGAGTGTGCCCTCTTCGGGCCCCTCCAGCTCCTTCAGCAGCTCCGGCCCGTTGTTGCGGACGTTGCTGACGGCCGTGGCGACCGGGTAGGCCCGCATCAGCCCGGCGGGGGGCGGGGCGAGCAGCTCGCGCAGGTCGTCGGCGTCCGTGCGGGACGGGTCCAGCCAGGCGTCCCAGCGGTCGGGCGTCAGCATCAGCGGCATCCGGGGGTGGATCTCGGCGAGCGCCCGGGGGCCGTCGGCCGGGGAGACCGCGAGCGGGGTCTGCTCGGCCTGGGTGGTGATGACCGAGCACGTCACCCACCAGGCCTGCGGGTGGTCGTCCGGCAGGGTCTTGTCGCGCCAGAACTCGTACAGCCCGGCCATCGCGAAGACCGACCCGTCGGCCGGCGTCACGAAGTAGGGCTGCTTGCGGGGGCGCTTCTTCTTGCCCTCGACCTCCAGCTCGCGCTCCTGGGTGCCGGTGACCCACTCGTAGTAGCCGTCGGCGGGCAGGATGCAGCGCCGGGAGGTGAAGGCGCGGCGGTAGGACGGCTTCTCGTGGACGGTCTCCGCGCGGGCGTTGATCATCCGGGCGCCGCCCTCGGGGGTCTTCGACCAGGAGGGGACCAGTCCCCACTTCAGCGTGCGCAGCTGCCGAACCGGGCGCGGGTCGTCCGCGTCTTTCAGGGGGCGGTCCAGGACGGCGTAGACCTCTTTGGTGGGTGCCACGTTGTAGTCCGGCGCGAGGGTCTCCTCGGGCTCCCACTTCTCGATCTCAAAGATTCCTGCGAGATCCTCTGGCCTACGACTCGCTGAATACCGTCCGCACATACGTGCCACACTGCCAGATTCCATCCGACCGCAGGGAGCCAACGCCGCACATGGACAGCACCGCAACCGCCTCGCTCGCCTCCCTCTGGGACGAGGTGTCCGGCACGCAGCCCGACCCCGACCTGTGGGTGGTGATCGCGACTCTGGGCGCCGCACTCGCCGTGGTGATCCCGCACGGCCTGTGGCGCATCTCCCGCAACGCCATCACCATCGCCCACGAGGGCGGCCACGGGCTCGTGGCCCTGCTCACCGGCCGCACCCTCACCGGGATACGCCTGCACTCCGACACCAGCGGCCTGACCGTCAGCCGCGGCAAGCCGCACGGCATCGGCATGATCCTGACCGCCGCCGCGGGCTACACCGCCCCGCCCCTGCTGGGCCTGGGCGGGGCGGCCCTGCTGGGCGGCGGCCGCATCACGCTCCTGCTGTGGCTGGCCACTGCCCTGCTCCTGGCCATGCTCGTGATGATCCGCAACGCCTACGGCGCCCTGACCATGCTCGTCACCGGCGGTCTGTTCGTGCTGGTGTCCTGGCTGGCCGGGCCCCAGGTCCAGGCGGCGTTCGCGTACGCGGTGGTGTGGTTCCTGCTGATCGGCGGAGTCCGCCCGGCCTTCGAACTCCAGGCGAAGCGGGCGCGGGGCGGGGCGGGCGACTCGGACGCGGACCAGTTGTCGCGGCTGACGCACGTACCGGCGGGGCTGTGGTTCTTCCTCTTCCACGCGGTGTCGTTGTGCTCGCTGATCGGCGGCGGGCGCTGGCTGCTGGAGATGTGACGGCCGGGCCGAGGGGCACGTGGCCCCCCGCGGTGTGCGGCTCCACCACGCGGGCGCGACCGGCGCCGACGGCGCCGCACTAGGAAGTCGGCTGGCTTATAAAGTGGGGCCATGGCCCCGAACACCGCAGACACCGCCCTCTGGCCCGCCCCGCACGCGAGCGGAGCCGTCGACGCGACGGTCCACGTGCCCGGGTCAAAGTCGGTCACCAACCGTGCCCTGGTCCTCGCCTCCCTCGCCTCCGAGCCCGGCTGGCTGCGCCGCCCCCTGCGCTCCCGGGACACCCTGCTGATGGCCGGGGCGCTGCGCACGATGGGCATCGAGATCGAGGAAGGCGTGGGCCCCGACGGCACCGGCGAGGCCTGGCGGGTGATCCCCACGGGCCTGCGCGGCCCGGCCACGGTCGACGTCGGCAACGCCGGCACGGTGATGCGGTTCCTGCCGCCGGTCTCCGCGCTCGCCGACGGCCCCGTCCGGTTCGACGGCGACCCCCGTTCCTACGAGCGTCCGCTGAACGGCGTCATCGACGCGCTACGTCAGCTCGGCGCCCGGATCGACGACGACGGCCGCGGCGCCCTGCCGATGACCGTGCACGGCAGCGGCGCCCTCGAAGGCGGTACGGTCGCCATCGACGCCTCCTCCTCGTCGCAGTTCGTGAGCGCCCTGCTGCTGTCCGGGCCGCGCTTCAACCAGGGCGTCGAGGTCCGCCACACCGGCGCCACGCTGCCCTCCATGCCGCACATCCGCATGACCGTCGACATGCTGCGCGCGGTCGGCGCCCAGGTGGACACGCCCGAGTCGGGCGGCGAGCCGAACGTCTGGCGGGTCTCGCCGGGCGCCCTGCTCGGCCGGGACCTGGTCATCGAGCCGGACCTGTCCAACGCCCAGCCGTTCCTCGCGGCGGCACTGGTGACCGGCGGCAAGGTCGTCGTCCCGGACTGGCCCTCCCGCACCACGCAGCCCGGTGACCGGCTGCGCGAGATCTTCACCGAGATGGGCGGCTCCTGCGAACTGACCGAGTACGGGCTGGTGTTCACCGGCTCCGGCTCGATCCACGGCATCGACGTCGACCTGGGCGAGGTCGGCGAGCTGACGCCGGGCATCGCGGCCCTCGCGGCCCTCGCGGACGCCCCGTCGACCCTGCGCGGCGTGGCCCACCTGCGGCTGCACGAGACGGACCGGCTGGCCGCGCTGACCAAGGAGATCAACGAACTCGGCGGGGACGTCACGGAGACCGCCGACGGCCTGCACATCCGCCCGCGCCGGCTGCACGGCGGGATCTTCCACACCTACGACGACCACCGCATGGCCACGGCCGGCGCGATCATCGGGCTCGCCGTGGAGGGCGTGCAGATCGAGAACGTGGCGACGACGGCCAAGACCCTGCCCGACTTCCCCGATCTGTGGACCGGGATGCTCGGGGCGTAGGACGCGGGGATCAGGTCATGCGCCGCTACGGCAAGCACACCGACGAGGACGACATCCGCACCCGTCCGGGCCGCCGGAACACCCGGCCCCGGACGAACATCCGCCCCAAGCACGAGGACGCCTCCGAGGGCCTCGTGCTCACCGTCGACCGGGGCCGCCTGACCTGCCTCGTCGAGGACCGTGTGGTCATGGCGATGAAGGCCCGCGAGCTGGGCCGCAAGGCCGCGGTCGTCGGTGACCGGGTGGCCATCGTCGGCGACCTGACGGGCAGGAAGGACTCACTCGCGAGGATCGTGCGCATCGAGGAGCGCACGTCCGTACTGCGTCGCACGGCGGACGACGACGATCCGTACGAGCGGGTGGTCGTCGCCAACGCCGACCAACTGGCCGTCGTCACCGCCCTCGCCGACCCGGAGCCCCGCCCCCGGCTGATCGACCGTTGTCTGGTCGCCGCCTACGCCGGCGGCCTGGAGCCGCTGCTGGTCCTGACCAAGTCGGACCTCGCCCCGCCCGACAAACTGCTGGAGTTGTACGGCCACCTCGACATCCCCTACGTCGTGACCAGCCGCGAGGAACTGCAGAACGGCACCGCCGTCGCCCGCGTGCGCGAGCAGCTCGACGGCAAGATCACCGCGTTCGTCGGCCACTCCGGCGTCGGCAAGACGACTCTGGTCAACTCGCTGGTTCCAAGGGAGCAGCGGCGTACGACCGGGCACGTGAACGCGGTGACGGGCCGCGGGCGCCACACCACCACCTCGGCGTTGGCGCTGCCGCTGGCGGGCAGCGATGGCTGGGTCATCGACACACCGGGCCTGCGGTCCTTCGGCCTGCACCACGTGGACCCGTCCCAGGTCATCCACGCCTTCCCCGACCTGGAGCCGGGCACCGAGGGCTGTCCGCGCGCGTGCAGCCACGACGAACCGGACTGCGCGCTGGACGCGTGGGTGGCCGAGGGGCACGCGGATCCGGCGCGGTTGTACTCGCTGCGCCGCCTGCTGGCCACGCGCGAGCGCAAGGAAGGCGACTGACCTCCGCGTTGTTTGTCCTGGCGTGCGGACGGTAAGTGCATAATCGCACCCAAGCCGGACGCGAGCCAGGCCACTGTCTGACGAGCGCGACGGAACTGACGAAGCGGTCACTGAACGTGGGATACGGGAGGACGACTCATGGCGTGGCTGCTGGTCATCGTGGCCGGGTTGCTTGAGACCGGATTCGCGGTGTGTCTGAAGCTGTCGCACGGCTTCACCCGGCTGTGGCCGACGATCGCGTTCTGCATCTTCGCCCTCGGCAGCTTCGGACTGCTGACCCTGGCGCTGAGACGGCTCGACGTGGGTCCCGCGTACGCGGTGTGGACCGGCATCGGAGCGGCAGGAACAGCCATCTACGGCATGATCTTCCTGGGCGACCTGGTGTCCACACTGAAGATCGTGTCGATCAGTCTCGTCATCATCGGTGTGATCGGGCTGCAGTTGTCGGGGTCGGCACACTGACGCTCCGTCACCCCGCTCGCCGTTGAAGAGCGCTGCGGACCAGTTCGGCGACGCCGCCCTCGCCGGGTGGCGCGGCCACGCACGACAGGGCCAGGCGGACGGCGAGTTCGCAGGAGCGGGCCAGGTCGGCGGAGTCGGACTTGGCCGTGCCGGGGGCGGCCAGGAGGCCGACGGCCCGGTCGCGGACGAGGGCGACGAAGTCGCCGGGTGAGGGCAGCGGCCCGTCGGCGCGGCGCTGGGCGGGCACTGCGGAGGCGGACGGCACGGCCGTCAGGGACGGAGCGGGCAGCCGCTCGCTCCAGCAGCCGGTGAGCATGGCGCGCACGAGGAGGTTCTCCCGGGCCGCTGAAGCGGTCCACTCGGCGGTGGCGGTGAGCCGGTCGCGGGGATCGCTGTGCCCGGTGAGGGCGCGGTCCACACCGGCGAGGAACCCGTCGGCCTCTCTCCTGACGAGCGCCCGGGCGAGGCCGTCCTTGCTGCCGAACTCGTTGTACAGCGTCTGCCGGGACACTCCGGCCGCCGCGGCCACGTCCACCATCCGTACGGCGGACCACGGCCGGCGCACGAGCGCCGTGTAGGCGGCGTCCAGTAGAGATTCCCGCGCTGCAGGCATCTTCGCCTCCCCTTGGGGCGAGCGGTCTGCGCCCAGATTTGACGCGCGTGGAACCACTGTCAAGGGTTCGCGAGCGCGCTCGGGGGCGCGTTTCGGCCTTGTCGCGCGCAGCGTGGGCCCGAGGTCCATGGCCTTGGCGCGCGGGGCATGGGCCCGGGGGCCCACGGCCTTGGCGCGCGGGGCATCGCCCCCAGGGGGGCTACTTCGGGTCGTCGTTGAACTTCGAGGCCGACCAGAAGTAGCCGAGCACCGCGAGGCCGAGGCACCAGGCGAGGGCGAGCCATCCGTTGTGGCCGATCCCGGTGCCGAGCAGCAGGCCGCGCAGGGTCTCGATGGCCGGGGTGAAGGGCTGGTACTCGGCGATCGGCTGGAACCAGCCCGGCATCGCGTCGAGCGGGACGAAGGTACTGGACAGCAGCGGCAGCAGGATCAGGGGCATCGCGTTGTTTCCGGCGGCCTCGGCGTTCGGGCTGACCAGGCCCATGCCGACCGCGATCCAGGTGAGCGCGGTCGCGAACAGCACGAGCAGTCCGAAGGCCGCGAGCCACTCCAGGACGGTGGCGTCGGTGGAGCGGAAGCCGATGGCGACACCGACGGCACCGACGAGCACCACGCTGATGACCGCCTGCAGCACACTGCCGATCACGTGCCCGATGAGCACCGAGCCGCGGTGGATCGCCATGGTGCGGAAGCGGGCGATGACGCCCTCGGTCATGTCGTTGGAGACGGAGACCGCGGTGCCGATCGTGGTGCTGCCGATGGTCATCAGCAGCAGGCCGGGGACGACGAAGGCGATGTACGCGGAGCGGTCCGGGCCCCCGCCCCCGATACCGGCGCTCATGGTGTCGCCGAAGATGTAGACGAAGAGCAGCAACAGCATGATCGGCGTGAGCAGCAGGTTCAGGGTGAGGGACGGGTAGCGCCGGGCGTGCAGCAGGTTGCGGCGCAGCATGGTGGCCGAGTCCCGCACGGCGAACGAGAGGGAGGTCATCGGGCCGTCTCCTTGGGCTGGTCGGTGCTGCCCGTCAGGGCGAAGAACACGTCGTCGAGGTCGGGTGTGTGCACGGTCAGTTCGTCCGCTTCGACGCCTGCGGTGTCGAGACGGTCGAGGATGGCGCGCAGTGCGCGCTGGCTGCCGTCGCTGGGGAGTCGGAGCGCGAGGGCTTCGTCGTCGCGGGTGGTGTCGCCGAGGGCGGTGGCGGCGTTCCGGTAGGCGGCGGGGTCGGTGAAGCGGAGCCGGACGTGTCCGCCGGGGACGATCCGTTTGAGTTCCTCGGCGGTGCCTTCGGCGGCGAGGGTGCCGTTGTGGAGCACGGCGATGCGGTCGGCGAGCTCGTCGGCTTCCTCCAGGTACTGGGTGGTGAGGAAGACGGTGACGCCGGTGGTGACGAGGTCGCGGATGATCTGCCACATGTTGTGGCGGGCGCGGGGGTCGAGGCCGGTGGTGGGCTCGTCGAGGAAGATGATCCTGGGGTCGCCGACCAGGGTCATGGCGATGTCGAGGCGGCGTTTCATGCCGCCGGAGTAGGTGGAGGCGGGCTTCTTCGCGGCGTCGGTGAGGTCGAAGCGCTCCAGCAGCTCGGCGGCGACGTGGCGTCCCTCGCGTTTGGGCAGGTGGTGCAGATCCGCCATGAGGAGCATGTTCTCCTCACCGGTGATCAGGCCGTCGACCGCGGAGAACTGACCGGTCACCCCGATCGCGGCGCGTACGGCCTGCGGGTCGGCGGTGAGGTCGTGGCCGCCGACCCGGATCTCGCCGCTGGTCGGGTCGGGCGAGATGAGGGTGGAGAGGATCTTGACGGCGGTGGTCTTGCCGGCGCCGTTCGGGCCGAGGAGGGAGAAGATCGTTCCTTCCGGGACGGCCAGGTCGACGCCGTCCAGGACGGTCTTGTCGCCGTAGGACTTCCGCAGCCCGTTCGCCGCGATGGCCAGATCGGTCATGACAGGTGCTCCTTCGGACGGGTGGCGGGCTTCTAGTAGACCGTCGCGGCTTAATTTCGCTTTGTGGTTGGGTAGAGGTGGCGCAGTTTCACGCGGGCGTCGTCGGTGGTGAAGTGCCAGTCGACTT